>NZ_SCOO01000033.1:0-73087 GCF_005502415.1 Pseudomonas sp. G(2018)
CCCCTGAACCGCGTTCAAATCCTTGCCAATTGGTGGTCAGCAGTCGCGACCGCTGAAATTTTTTGGATCCAATAACTGTCAAAATCGTGATAATTACCATTCACACAATTGGGGCACTACACCCAATAAATTGGGAATTTTCACCAAATATGAGGAATATCACCCACCTTTAAACTCTGTTATTTGCAGCATTCACAGTGACGATCAATAGAATTGAACTTTCTCTTTTCCCTGCTGTAGTGGCTCATTTGTTGCTCCACCCATCGTATCCGCACCGGCGGTCGTCCCGAAAATGGAGACGGCGGGGCATCACGCGAGGGGTGAAAAATGAAACGCCCGACACCACCATGCAATTCCATCGACTTGCTGCGCAGGTCAAGCCTGCCCTGCGCGATGCTCCTTACCCTGAACGCCGCCAACGCCGTGCCGCTCGATGATGTCAGCCAGCCGCCACCGACGGACCCCTCGGCGTACTCCAACCCGCCCGCCGACCCGGCGGCGGCGCTGGAAGCCTTGAAAACCATGCCCGAGACCAACCAGGGTGCGCTGGCCCTACCCAACGGCGCATATGGGGACCGAAACACCCCGCGCGCTGACAACGTGCTGCCGCCGAGCCTGCAAACCTCGTTCAAAATACCCACCAATGGCAAACCCAGCCCATTGTTCGGAGCGCAACCCTTCACCCAACAACTGCTGCTGTTGGAGGAGTTCGGCACGGAAAAACTCGATCCGACCCTGCCCGCGCCGCCACTGACCTTCCCTGTGCCTCTTGCCGGTCCAGCGCCACAGCAGGATCCGGACAATATCGCTCGCAGCGGCCCGTCGACTTCGGCACTGGAAGCCTTCATGCGCCAGCCCGGGCTCCACCCATACCCGTCCCAATACTCCAACGTGCTGGATCGCAACCCCTGGAAATCGCAGATTGAAGCTTTCCTCAACCGCCATCCGGTAGGTTCGCCGGCCGAAGGTCGTCCACCAGGAAAAGGCTGGTCCCATCAACGCTGGAACGAGTTTTACCCGCAGGTCGCATTCAAAACCGTGCAAGCGGGCGCCAGAATCAACGGCGGCATGCGCGACCGCCGACAATTGCACAACTACGCCGTTGGTGAGTTCGGGCCTGGCGGGCTCTACTACCAGACCTCGGACAACCCGACCATCAACGGCACGACCAAAGGCATCGACACCCGCTTTCACCCCAACATGCCGATCCAGAACCACAAAGCGCTATGGACCTTTGACGGTACGTTCCCGGTAAAACTGCTGATGGCGCGTCACGGCCAACCGGTGCTGATGCGTCACTACAACGCCCTGCCCATCGATCCGGGGGCTAACATGGGTTTCGGCCTGCACACTCTCAGCACCCACGAACACAACGGCCACTCCCCCGCGGAAAGCGACGGCTACACCAATGCGTTTTTCTTTCCGGGGCAGTACTACGACTATCGCTGGCCGCTACAACTGGCCGGCTACGACACCATCAACACCAAGGCCGAAGCCCCACGTGCGGCATTCCCCTGCACCCCGGGAGAAACCCTGTTCGTCAACGACACCAACCCGGGCCTGAAGACCTGCAACAACGGCACGATCAAAATCCGCGGCGACTGGCGCGAAACCATGAGCACCCATTGGTTCCACGACCACATGCTCGATTTCACCGCGCAGAACGTCTACAAGGGCAACGCGGTGATGATGAACTACTACAGCGCGCTGGATCGCGGCAACGAAGCGATCGAGGACGGCGTCAACCTGCGCTTGCCCAGCGGTTCGGCAATGCCCTGGGGTAACCGCGACTATGACGTCAACCTGATGGTGGCAGACAAGGCCTGGGACAAGAACGGTCAACTGTGGTTCAACCCGTTCAACACCGACGGCTTTCTTGGCGACCAGATCCTGGTGAACTGGCAGTACCAGCCGCGCCTGAAAGTGCGCGCGCGCAGCTACCGCTTCCGCATTCTCAATGGCTCGGTATCGCGCTACTTCAGGATTGCCCTGGTACGTGAAATCGTCGGCAATGGCGGTGAGTTCCCTGGGCCGGCAGGTTCCGGCGTGTCTTTTGCCCGGGTGCCGTTCCACTTGATCGGCAACGACGGCAACCTCATGGAACACGCCGTGCCATTCGACGGCAGCATGGACCTGGATGCCGACGGCGACCTGCAGGATCACAACGCCATCCTCCCCGCCCAAGGCATCGCCGAGCGTTACGACATCATCGTCAACTTCGCGAAAAACGGGATCAAGACCGGCGACAAGCTGTACTTCGTCAACCTGATGGCGCATCAGACCGGCAAGGGTCCGGAGATGGACCCCCTCAGCCTGGCCGATGTGCTGTCCGGGAAGTACAAGGCAGTGCTTAAGCTGGGAAGCAAAGGGCTGGAATGGGACAACGGCGATCCGGTAGTGGGCAAGTTCCTGCAATTGGTGGTGCAGCCTTACAGCGGCACGGACGTGAGCATGAATCCGGCCGACTACGAACCCGCCAAGCCGGGCAAGGCAGAGGGTAAAACCATGATTCCACTGACCCTCAACCGTGACGATCCACAGGTGCAGGCCAAACTCAAACTTGCGCGGCATCGCGAGTTCATTTTCGGCCGCTCCGACGGCACCGACCAGGAACCCTGGACCATCAAGACCGACGGTGGTTTTGGCTACCAGATGGACGCACGGCGAATCAGCGCCGCTCCGCAATTGGCCAACGGCCCGACCGATGCCGGCTACAGCGGCGACGGTACCCTGGAAGTGTGGAAAATCAAGAATGGCGGCAATGGCTGGACCCACCCGGTGCACGTGCATTTCGAAGAAGGCATCGTCCTCAACCGCGACGGCAAGGCGCCGCCTGAATGGGAAAAAGGCGCGCGCAAGGACGTCTATCGTATTGGCGAAGGCATCGACAGTTCAGTGGACGTGGAAATAGCCATTCGCTTCCGCGAGTTCGCCGGGACCTACATGGAGCACTGCCATAACACCCAGCATGAGGACACCTCGATGCTGCTGCGCTGGGACATCGAGAAGCCCGGCCAATTCCAGTTGATGCCAACGCCCCTGCCCGGCTGGGACGGCGTCACCTACGTGAACTCTGCGGCGCTGCCGACCTTCCGCACAGGCGAAGGCGAAAACAAAAAACCGGTCGCCAAACCCGACAGCGCTGTCAGCAGAGACGGCAAACCGTTGACGATCAACGTCCTGGCCAACGACACCGACCCTGACGGTAATGTGCCACTTAAAGTGGTGGGGCTGACACAGCCGGGCTCCGGCAAGGGTAGCGTCAGCACCGACGGTGTACGTGTGATCTACACACCACCGCCCACAATCGCCGCATCGTTCACCGCCAGCTTTACTTATCAAGCCAGCGATACCAGGAACGCGGTGTCGACACCGGCAACGGTGACTGTCGCAGTCTCGGCACCGGTCACAAGGTGACGCTAAGCGCAACAGTTACAGCAGCCCTACCCAGAAATTGCAGGTAGGGCTGCCTGAGATCGCTCACCCCTATCATTTGAGATGGGAGATTTTTTTACCTGGTGGAAAATTTTCGCCAACCTATTGATTTGCCGTACCCTCCAAATCCATCCAAACTGAAAACCCATGCCTGCACACGGCCGTTGACTGTTTCCCCATGCGCAAACTTCTGTACCTGACTTTCTCCATGGCGTTGATCGCCGCCCTCACGACCTACGCCATGTGGGCCGCGGATCGCCCGGCAGGCCATTATCTCTCGGACCTTCGGATCGATCTGGCGATCGATCAAGGCACTCCCGCCGACCGCGGTAACCTGTTGGGCATTCAGCCCGAGCTGTTCCCCACCGATTATCAAAGCCCCGAGCGCCTGCACCGCAAACTCGCGGCCTACCTGCACAAAGCCCGGGAACAAGGCTTGCTAAACGAGAAAACCATCGTGGTACTGCCCGAACACGTCGGCACCTGGCTGATGGTCAGCGGTGAAAAGGATGAGTTGTACCAGGCCACCACGCTGAAGGAAGCCATGAACTGGCTGGCCGTGAGCAATCCTTTGAAGTTTGTCCGGGCGTTGATCAGTGCCGAGGGCGGCAGTCGCCTGGCTGACGCCCACTTGCGCATGAAAGCCAAAGGCATGGCCAAGGAGTATCAGGCGCTGTTCGGCGGCTTGGCGAAAGAGTTTCAGGTGACGCTGGTGGCGGGTTCCATCGTACTGCCTGAACCCAGCATCATTGATGGCACCCTGAAAGTCGGTCGCGGCGCACTGTTCAACAGCAGCGTTGTGTTCGGCCGTGACGGTGTGCCGATCGGCCAGCCACAGCGGCAGATGCACCCGGTTTTTGAACAGCAGGATGCGATCAAGGCCAATGGCGAGCACACGCTCAACGTCGTCGATACACCGGCCGGTCGCCTGGGCGTGCTGATCGGCGGCGACAGCTGGTACCCGGACAACTACCGCAAGCTCGACGATCAGCAGGCACGGATTGTCGCGGTCCCGGCGTTTGTTGCCGGTCGTGGCACCTGGGATCAGCCGTGGCGCGGCTACAAGGGCTCGTCGATACCCGGTTCCGTCAGTCTCAAGGCCGGGGAGATCAGCGAAGGCCAGGCCTGGCATCGCCTGACCCTGACTGCTCAACCACCGTCCAGCCAGGCGATCGCCGGCATGAGCGTGTTCTTGCGTGGACAGTTCTGGGATCAGGCCAGCGCCGGTCAGAGTTTTCTCAGCAGCAACGGTCAGCACTTCGCCGACGGCAACGCCCATGGCGCTCGCCTGCTGAATCTGTGGTTGTAAGCCATGAAACCACAGCCGATGCGTCTGGGCGATCTCTCGGTCGGCTTCGTCCACAGCCTGGCCGACGCCGTGCGCAGCCATGGTGCCGACCCGCAGCCTCTGCTGGAACAATATGGCCTCGATGCAGCCCGCCTCAGCGAAGCGGGTGCCCGACTCTCGATTCCGCGCTACATGCGCCTGGGCCACAGTGCCATTCAGCTGACCGACAACCCGGCGCTCGGCTTGCGCATGGGGCAGCTCAGCCGCCTGAGTCAGGCCGGCCTGGCCGGCGTTACCGCAGCCCAGGCGCCGACGGTGCGCGAGGCAGCACGCTGCCTGATTCGCTTTGAAGCCTTGTATGGCTCCAACTATCGCGGCCAATCGAGCTTTCACGAAGACCCTCAGGGGGCCTGGCTGCGCTTCTATTCCATCAGTCCCTACAACAGCTACAACCGCTTCGTGGTGGATTCGATCATTGCCGGGTGGTTGCAGCAATTGTCCAGCGTGAGCCCTGCCCCGCTGCGCGCCGAACGCATCGATATCGAATTCGAAGCACCTGACTACCACGCGGCCTACGACATGCTGGGCGATTGCCCGATTCAGTTTGGCGCCGAGCACAACCAATTGCGCCTGAGCCTGGCCAGCCTCGCCCAGCGTAATCCGCAGCACTGTCCGAGTACGTGGCGGCACTTGTTGATGTTATGTGAACGGGAACTGGAGCAACTGACACGCACCCGCAGCCTGCGTGAACGCATCACTCAATTGCTGGGGCCGTTGCTCAATGGTGGCCGGGAACCCGACCTGGAAGAAGTGGCGGCACGCCTGAAGCTGCCCGTCTGGACACTACGCCGCAAACTGGCG
Organism: Pseudomonas sp. G(2018); assembly: GCF_005502415.1. Taxonomy (NCBI): domain Bacteria; kingdom Pseudomonadati; phylum Pseudomonadota; class Gammaproteobacteria; order Pseudomonadales; family Pseudomonadaceae; genus Pseudomonas; species Pseudomonas sp. G(2018). The sequence goes on from NZ_SCOO01000033.1 coordinate 5,585, forward strand.
GAAGAAGGTACGCAGTTTCGCGCGATTCTCAACGACACACGTCGCGACCTGGCCATGACCTACATCCGCGATACTGAACTGGCGTTTGGAGAAATCGCCTACCTGCTGGGCTTTGCCTCAGCCGAAGCGTTTCAACGTGCCTTCAAACGCTGGACTGGCCAGACACCCGGCGAGTTTCGTCGTAGTCACCGCCAATCCGCTTGACGCTCACAGCTCTGTAGCATCTTCCGCTGGCTCCAGCGGGTCCAGTTCAAATGCCTGATACTCAAGCAGTTCTTCCTGATAATCGTCCATTTCGAATCCCCCGCAACTCATTGAAAAAGTCTTAATAAATGACCAGTGCCCCGAGCATAAAGTGCCCGCATGAAAGAAAAATGACGCAGACACGACACTTCGTCGCTACTGGATAAAACGTAGCAGGCAGTCAGGAATTTATCACAGGAATTTTTCGATACAGCGCGCAGGACAGCGGTGTGTTTGACGCGGATCAATCTTTACCGCAGCTCCGGGACCGGTGCGGATTCACCCGGTCCCGTAACGCCAATCATTGCCCGGTAATCGGCATGGCCTGGATCGGCTCCGAAGGGGGCGGGATGTCGCTTGGGTTGGCGGGTGGCGTGATCGTTTCCGTGGCAGGTGCCGGCTCGGCGCTTGGAGTCGCGGTAATCGGCGCTGCTTCAGGCGGCGGTGCTACCGGCTCGGACGCCGCTGGAGCCGCTTCGGCCGGCGTCGTTGTCGCTTGCGTAGCCGGGGCAGGTTCTGCCTTCGCTTCCGGGGCCAGTGGGGCCGGTGTGGCCTTGGGTTCAGGCACGCCCAGATCGGCTTTCGGCTTCTCCGGGATATGGGCCGCTGCTTTCACTTCCTTAGGCAGGAACAGCTCGACCAGGGCGAAGAAACGCTCGTAAAACTTGGCCGACGATACGGTTTCGCTCGCGACCTTGACCATCGAATCGTCCGACGAACCGATCGGCATCGAGACCGAACCCAGCACGCCTACACCGAGACTGGCGGAGTTATTGGTCTTCTTCAGCGCATAACGGTCCTGCAAGGCGTTGGCGAACACCGTGGCGTGATGCCCGGCGCTGCCGTCATCGGCACAGACCACACTGAAACTGATTTCCATGTGGGTCTCACCGGTCTGCTGGAAGCTCTTGTGCCCGCTGACCAGCTTCGGATCACTGCTAGTGATGATGTAGCCCTGGCTCAGCAAGGCCCGACGAGCAGCTTCGCAACTCTGCACATCTGTCACGGGGTAGTTACGGGAGAATGTTCCGGAGTCGTCGAAGTTCTCATGCTCATAGATGGCGGCTTTCTTCGACGAGCACCCGGCCGCGACGGCCAGCACCAGCGCCAGCCCGGCAACACGCATGGGAAGTGATTTAAACATTGAACATCCTGAGAAAAACGGTCCGGGGCGTATTGTGCAACAGATCGATGCTTAGCGTCGCATCGATTGTGTCTTAAAACAGTTACAGGGGTGTTGACTCCGATATTAAGCAAAAGTCCCCCACGTTTGTCAGTGCAGCTGTAACAAAAAACCCCGGCCTTTCGGCCGGGGTTACTGTGTAGCGCATCGCTCAGTCAGTCATCAGAAACGCTTGATGTCAGCCTGGCTTTCCAGCTGCTTGCGGTAAGCCGCAAAGTCTTGCTGGCCGACACGCGAAGCGAGGAAGCGACGGTATTGAGCCTTCTCTTCTTCAGTCGGCGCTGCGGCTTCATTGACGCCGCTCAGACGCACGATCATCAGACTGCCATCAGGCAGGGTAACGCTCGTGAACGTCGGCTTGTCCTTGGCGGCAGGCTTGGGCATGCGGAACAGCGCCTGTAGCACGGTTGGGTCGATCCCTTCATGAGCGCGGGTCGCGGCTTCGGTAACCTTCCAGCTCTGACCGTCAACGGGCTTGTCCAGAGCGGTCTTGCCATCGCGCAGGCCGGCAATCAGCTCATCAGCCTTGGTCTTGGCGGCGGCACTGGCGTGTTCCTTGGCCAATTGCGCACGAATCGGGCCAGCCACGCTCTCCAGCGGCAATTGCGCAGGCTTGAGATGTTCCTTGGCGCGCAACACGATCACGGTTTCCGGATCGAGCTCGATGGCGGTACTGTTGGCACCCTCTTCCAGCACTTCCTGACTGAACGCCGCGGTGATCACAGCACGATTGGCCGCGATGCCCTCGCCACCTTCACGGCCGAACGGCTTGGAGGTGTGAACGGTCAGTTTCAGGTCCTGTGCCGGCTGGGCCAGATCGGAAGCTTCGAACGAGGCGTCTTCCAATTGCTTGGTCGCTTCGACGAAACGCTGCTCGACCTGTTGGGCCTTCAATTCGCGGGTCAGCTTGTCTTTGAGGCTGGCGAGTGTCGGCACTTCAGGCGCTTCCACACCCAACAGCTTGATCAGGTGGAAACCGAAGTCGGTGCGAACCGGCTCGGAAACCTGATCCTTGGTCAACGAATACAGGGATTTTTCAAACGCTGGATCATAGACGCCAGGACCTGCGTAGCCGAGGTCACCGCCATTGTTGGCCGAACCCGGATCCTGGGAGAACTCCTTGGCCAGGGCTTCGAACTTCTCGCCTTTGGCCAGACGAGCCTGGATCTCGTCAATCCTGGCCTTGGCTTGCGCCTCGGTGGTCTTGTCGTTCACTTCGATCAGAATGTGCGCAGCCCGACGTTGCTCGGACAGATTTGCGATTTCTTTCTGATACGCCGCTTGCAGGTCTTCGTCCTTGACGCTGACCTGATCGAAGAAGGAAGCCTTCTTCAACTCCAGATAATCGATGACCACCTGATCCGGCGTCATGAATTCCTTGGCGTGTTCGTCGTAATAGGCTTTGACTTCATCGTCGGTCAGCTTCACAGCCGCCGGATCAGCCTTGATGTTCAGGGTCGCGAAATCGCGGGTCTGTTTTTCCAGACGGGCAAATGCCAGAACCTGTGCATCAGTGACGAAACCGCTGCCCGCCAGACCGGCACGCAGCTGGCCGATCAGCATTTCCTGGGCCAGCATCTGGCGGAACTGCATACGGCTGTAACCGAGTTGACGAATGACCTGGTCAAAACGCTCAGGACTGAACTTGCCATCCACCTGGAACTCAGGCGTTTGCAGGATGACCTGGTCCAGCGCCGCTTCGGAGAAAGCGAATTTCGAGTTTTCTGCGCCTTGCAGCAGCAGCTTGCGATCGATCAGACCTTTGAGGGCCGATTCGCGCAGCATCTTCTCGTCGAGCAAGGAAGCATCGAAATCCTTGCCCAGCTGTTGCATGAGTTGACGGCGTTGCATATCGACCGCCTGGCTCAGCTCGTTCTGGCTGATTTCTTCGCCATTGACCTGCGCCGCCTCGTTTTTGTTCGTCGTGGCCTGAAAAATGGCGTCGAAACCGGTCAAGGCCATCAGTACGACGATGACCCCGATAATGGTCTTGGCAATCCAGCCTTGTGAATTGTCCCTGATATTCTGCAGCATGCGTCCCCCATAAACGGTTGAACTTCAAAATTAGGCAACCGTGGAGCGTGGGTAGAATCCGGATAGAAGAAAGGCGCATCCGAGGATGCGCCTTCTCGTAACTGGCGGAGCGGACCGATGACTCGAACTTGCGAGCCTCGGTGTCTCGGACCGGCGACCTGCCGACTGGACTACCGCTCCGCTGCCAGGTCAGGCATGACCCCGACCCGGATAGGCAAAAACCTGAATCGAACTTAGTTGACAGCTTCTTTCAGTGCTTTACCGGCTTTGAAACCTGGTTTTTTGGCTGCTGCGATTTCCAGCGTCTTACCGGTCTGTGGGTTACGACCAATGCGAGCTGGACGATCAGTTACGGAGAAAGTACCGAAACCAACCAGAACAACAGAGTCGCCAGCCTTGAGAGCGCCAGTGACGGATTCGATTACAGCGTCCAGCGCACGGCCAGCAGCAGCTTTCGGGATATCAGCGGATGCAGCGATAGCATCAATCAGTTCCGACTTGTTCACTCTAAGTCCCCTTATATCTATTTGAGTATGATTCTAAGTTTTTTTGGTGAAAGCAAAAACGAGTGCTGAATGGCCTACAGACACTTAAGAGCCGCTTTATAACAAGGGCTCTAAAAAGCTGTCAAGGAAGCCCCCCAGGCAAATACGTACTAATGCGTGCTAATTCTTTCCTTAGAATCGGACTCGCGCTTTTCATCCTTCGCGACAATCTCCGGAGCCACATCAGGCAAGGGCTCCGGCGCGTATTGCAGCGCAATTTGCAGGACCTCGTCAATCCATTTAACCGGTTTAATCTGGAGATCTTGCTTGATATTGTCAGGAATTTCCTTCAGATCGCGAACATTCTCTTCGGGAATGATCACAGTCTTGATTCCGCCACGGTGAGCAGCGAGCAGTTTTTCTTTCAAACCACCAATCGCCAACACTTGACCACGCAAGGTGATTTCACCGGTCATGGCCACATCCGCACGCACAGGAATGCTGGTCAATGCCGACACCAGCGCCGTGCACATGCCCACACCCGCGCTAGGGCCGTCTTTCGGCGTCGCCCCTTCCGGCATATGGATGTGGGTATCGCGCTTCTCGTGGAAGTCCAGGGGAATCCCCAGGCTCTTCGCGCGACTGCGCACCACGGTCAAGGCTGCGGTAATCGATTCGACCATGACGTCACCCAGGGAACCGGTCTTGATCAACTGGCCCTTGCCCGGCACGACGGCGGCTTCGATGGTCAGCAATTCGCCACCCACCTGAGTCCACGCCAACCCGGTAACCTGACCGATCTGGTCCTGCTGCTCAGCCAGACCGTAGCGGAATTTACGCACGCCCAGGAAGTGTTCCAGCGCGTCAGCGGTGACCTTCACCGAGAAGCGTTTTTCCAGTGCATGCTCTTTGACCGCCTTGCGGCAAACCTTGGCAATCTGGCGCTCCAGGCCACGCACACCGGCTTCGCGGGTGTAGTAGCGAATGATGTCGCGGATCGCTTCCTCGTCGAATTCCAGCTCGCCTTTTTTCAAGCCATTGGCCTGGATCTGCTTGGGCGAAAGGTATTTGACGGCAATGTTGATCTTCTCGTCTTCGGTGTAGCCCGGCAGACGAATCACTTCCATCCGGTCCAGCAGCGCCGGTGGGATGTTCATGGAGTTCGAGGTGCACAGGAACATCACATCGGACAGGTCGTAATCGACTTCCAGATAGTGGTCGTTGAAGTTGTGGTTCTGCTCGGGATCGAGTACTTCCAGCAACGCCGACGCCGGATCGCCACGCATGTCGCTGCCCATTTTGTCGATTTCGTCGAGCAGGAACAGCGGGTTGCGGACGCCCACTTTGGTCATTTTTTGAATCAATCTTCCTGGCATCGAACCGATGTAAGTACGGCGATGACCACGGATTTCCGCCTCATCACGCACACCGCCAAGGGCCATGCGCACGAATTTGCGGTTGGTGGCGTGAGCGATCGACTCCGCCAGAGAGGTTTTACCCACCCCCGGAGGACCTACCAGGCACAACACCGGACCACGAATCTTCTTCACGCGTTTTTGCACGGCGAGGTATTCGAGAATCCGCTCTTTGACTTCTTCCAGACCATAATGGTCGGCATCGAGAATGTCTTCTGCGCGCGCCAGATCCAGACGCACCTTGCTCTGAGCCTTCCACGGCACCTGGACCAGCCAGTCGATGTACGAACGTACCACGGTCGCTTCCGCGGACATTGGCGACATTTGCTTGAGCTTGTTCAGTTCGGCCTGGGCCTTGGCAAGCGCGTCTTTTGGCAGGCCGGCAGCATCGATACGCTTTTTCAGCTCTTCGACTTCGTTGTGACCTTCGTCGCTGTCGCCGAGCTCTTTCTGAATGGCCTTCATCTGCTCGTTCAGGTAGTACTCGCGCTGACTGCGCTCCATTTGCTTTTTGACGCGACCGCGAATGCGTTTTTCGACTTGCAGCAGATCGATCTCGGCATCAAGCAACGCCAGGACATGCTCGACCCGTGCCGACAAATCGATGATCTCGAGGATTTCCTGCTTCTGCTCGATTTTGAGGGCCATGTGCGCGGCCATGGTGTCGACCAGGCGCCCAGGCTCGTCGATGCTGTTGAGCGACGACAGGACCTCGGCGGGGACTTTCTTGCCCAACTGCACATACTGTTCGAACTGAGACAGCAGGCTGCGAACAAACACTTCCGACTCGCGCTCGGGCGCGTCGACTTCGTCGATCAACGAGACTTCGGCGCGGCAGTGGCCGTCCACTTCGCTGAAGCGCTCCACGGCGCCCCGCTGCTCGCCTTCGACCAGAACCTTGACCGTGCCATCAGGCAGCTTCAGCAACTGCAGAACGGTCGCAATCGTACCCACGCGATAAAGTGCGTCTTCGCCAGGATCGTCGTCGGCAGGGTTTCTCTGGGCCAGCAGAAGGATCTGCTTGTCGCCCGTCATCGCTGCCTCGAGGGCTTCGATGGATTTCTCGCGCCCCACGAACAGCGGGATAACCATGTGCGGATAAACCACGACATCACGCAATGGCAGGAGAGGCAATTCGATGGTTGTCTTCATGATTTCGCCTCTATGGCGGCCATAAGGCCGGAAACAGATGGAAGTAAGCTTGAAACCAAGATGGGGGCAGCCTTGAAAAAAAACAAGCACAAAGACGGTGTAAAAACCTGCAAAAAGCAAAGGGGCCCGAAGGCCCCTTCTTTGTACCGGCTGCGTGACGCTTAGGCGTCTGGCGCGGCCTTGGCAGCAGGCTCACTGTTTTCGTAGATATACAGTGGCTTGGACTTGCCTTCTATAACGCTTTCGTCGATCACTACTTTACTCACCTCGGACTGCGAGGGGATTTCATACATAGTGTCGAGCAACACACCTTCGAGAATCGAGCGCAGGCCACGAGCACCGGTTTTGCGTTCCAGCGCGCGCTTGGCGACCGATTTTAGCGCGTCGGCCCGGAATTCCAGGTCCACGCCTTCCATCTCGAACAACTTGGCATACTGCTTGGTCAGCGCATTTTTCGGCTCGGTGAGAATCTGCATCAACGCAGCTTCATCAAGCTCGTCCAGCGTCGCAAGGACCGGCAGACGACCGACGAACTCCGGGATCAGACCGAACTTGACCAGATCGTCAGGCTCGACTTCACGCAGGGATTCACCGACTTTCTTGCCTTCTTCCTTGCTGCGAACTTCTGCGTTGAAACCGATGCCGCCCTTGGTGGAACGGTTTTGAATAACCTTTTCCAGACCGGAGAACGCACCACCGCAGATGAACAGGATGTTACGGGTGTCGACCTGAAGGAATTCCTGCTGCGGGTGCTTGCGACCGCCTTGAGGCGGAACGGAAGCGACCGTGCCTTCGATCAACTTGAGCAGGGCCTGCTGCACGCCTTCACCGGAAACATCCCGGGTGATCGACGGGTTGTCAGACTTGCGCGAGATCTTGTCGATCTCATCGATGTAGACAATGCCCATCTGGGCCTTTTCCACGTCGTAATCGCACTTCTGCAACAGCTTCTGAATGATGTTCTCGACATCTTCACCCACGTAACCCGCCTCGGTGAGGGTGGTTGCGTCGGCGATGGTGAACGGAACGTTCAGCAAGCGGGCCAGTGTTTCGGCAAGCAGGGTTTTACCCGAGCCTGTCGGGCCGATCAGCAAAATGTTGCTCTTGCCGAGTTCGACGTCGTCATTCTTTTTGTCACGCTGGTTCAGGCGCTTGTAGTGGTTGTACACCGCTACGGCCAGAACCTTTTTCGCGCGCTCCTGACCAATCACGTACTGATCAAGGATGCCGCTGATTTCTTTAGGCGAAGGCAATTTATGCGCGCTGCTCTCGGCCTGGGCTTCCTGCACCTCCTCACGGATGATGTCATTGCACAGGTCGACGCACTCGTCGCAGATAAAGACCGAGGGGCCGGCAATCAATTTGCGTACTTCATGCTGGCTTTTGCCACAGAAGGAGCAATAGAGCAGCTTGCCGTTGTCCTCGCCGTTGCGGGTGTCAGTCATTCGTTCGATCCAAATCCGATAGGCTTGCAACACAAGATGAAGGCTATTGCGGGCTTTTTCAAGCCCGCTGGTGATCAGACCAGCCGACCAAGCCTATTTTGAGCTGCTTATTTTAAGCGGGGCGCTGGGTGATCACTTGGTCGATCAAGCCGTACTCACGTGCAGCGTCTGCACTCATGAAATTATCGCGGTTGGTATCGCGCTCGATCTCTTCAAGCGTGCGCCCGCTATGCTTGGCCATCAGCGTGTTGAGACGCTCGCGGATGAAGAGGATTTCCTTGGCATGGATTTCGATGTCCGATGCCTGGCCCTGGAAACCGCCCAGAGGCTGGTGAATCATCACGCGCGAGTTCGGCAGGCAGTAACGCTTGCCAGGGGCACCGGCTGTCAGCAGGAACGCGCCCATGCTGCACGCCTGGCCGATACAGGTGGTCGAGACGTTGGGTTTGATGAACTGCATGGTGTCGTAGATCGACATGCCGGCTGTCACCGAACCGCCCGGGGAGTTGATATAGAGATGGATGTCCTTGTCCGGGTTTTCCGCTTCAAGGAACAGCAATTGCGCACAAATCAGGTTGGCCATGTAGTCCTCTACCGGGCCAACCAGAAAAATCACTCGCTCCTTGAGAAGGCGCGAGTAAATGTCGTAGGCGCGTTCGCCACGAGCGGACTGCTCGACAACCATCGGGACCAGGCCGCCTGCGGCCTGGATATCAGAGTTCTGCTGAATATACGAATTACGGAACATGCTCTGCAGTCACTCCCAAATAGTTATGTCTTGAATACGCATAAGCCAGCTCGAAAGCTGGCTTATGGTGTGTACTTCTTAACGCAGCAACAATCAGTCGGCTTGTGGAGCTTCTACCGGCTTGACCGCTTCTTCGTAAGAGACCGATTTGTCGGTCACGCTAGCTTTCTGCAGAACAGTATCCACAACTTGTTCTTCCAGCACAACCGAACGGACTTCGTTCAGTTGCTGGTCGTTCTTGTAGTACCAGGACACAACCTGCTCAGGCTCTTGGTAGGCCGAAGCCATCTCCTGAATCATTTCACGAACGCGGGCTTCGTCAGGCTTGAGGTCGAATTGCTTGACCACTTCAGCGACGATCAGACCCAGGACAACGCGGCGCTTGGCTTGTTCTTCGAACAGCTCGGCCGGCAGTTGGTCAGGCTTGATATTGCCGCCGAACTGCTGAACAGCCTGCACGCGCAGACGATCAACTTCGTTGGACAGCAGTGCCTTTGGTACTTCGATCGGGTTGGTGGCCAGCAGACCGTCCATTACCTGATTCTTGACCTTGGATTTGATCGCCTGACGCAGTTCACGCTCCATGTTCTTGCGAACTTCGGCGCGGAAGCCTTCCAGACCGGTTTCCTTGATACCGAATTGAGCGAAGAACTCTTCGGTCAGTTCTGGCAATTTTGGCTCGGAAACAGTGTTCACGGTCACGGTGAACTCAGCGGTTTTGCCAGCCAGGTCGAGGTTCTGATAATCCTCTGGGAAGGTCAGGCTCAGAACGCGCTCTTCGCCAGCCTTGGCGCCAACCAGACCGTCTTCGAAACCAGGGATCATGCGGCCGGAACCCAGAACCAGCTGAGTACCTTTGGCGGAACCGCCAGCGAACACTTCACCGTCGACCTTGCCGACGAAATCGATGTTCAGTTGATCTTCGTTCTGAGCGGCACGATCAGCCACTTCGAAACGGGTGTTCTGCTTGCGCAGGATGTCCAGCATCTTGTCCAGATCAGCATCGGACACGTCAGCGCTCAGGCGCTCTACGGTGATACCTTCGAAACCGGCGACGGTGAACTCAGGGAACACTTCGAATACAGCAACGTATTCCAGGTCCTTGCCTGCTTCCAGCGATTTAGGCTCGATCGAAGGCGAACCAGCCGGGTTCAGCTTCTGCTCAACGACTGCTTCGTAGAAAGAGGACTGGATGACGTCGCCCACGGCTTCCTGACGCGCTTCAGCACCGAAGCGGCGCTTGATTTCGCTCATTGGCACTTTGCCCGGACGGAAGCCTGCGATCTTGGCCTTTTGGGCAGTCTGCTGCAGACGCTTGTTGACCTGAGTCTCGATGCGCTCAGCCGGCACGGTGATGCTCATGCGGCGCTCAAGAGCAGAAGTATTTTCAACAGAAACTTGCATGGATATTCCTCGTTGCACAGACGTTAGCCGGCCGTTTCCGACCCCAGAATCAAGGGCATGCATTCTAGTGGGTCAAACTCAAGAAGTCACCCTACTGAAAACGGGTAAAAACGCAGCTGGCAATTTATAGGTGCGAATGCACGGATGCACCTCGCCCCGGTGGCAAATACAGCCAATAACGCCAAGGCTCTGCGCCAACCCTTCTATATATAGAAGAGGTTGCCGATCATCTCCCTGACAGACGACCTTGCAAGCAAGGCCGGCGGGGAGCGCGGTATCATCGAGAAACATAAATACGACGAAACGCCCTGCCCCTGCGACTCGTTACTGCAGCCGCTGGATACTCAAATCCCTGAAACAAAAAAGGCGCCAGACTGTTAAATCTGGCGCCTTTCGAAATATGGGGTGGACGATGGGGATCGAACCCACGACAACGGGAGTCACAATCCCGTGCTCTACCAACTGAGCTACGCCCACCATATTGCGTGTCAAAGAAGCCAAGCAACTTCTTTGTAGAGCCCCAACCAGGCCAACCGGCATGAATGAAGCTTTATTTGGTGCGGATGAAGAGACTCGAACTCTTACGCCTCGCGGCGCTGGAACCTAAATCCAGTGTGTCTACCAATTCCACCACATCCGCGGATGAAGCCTTTAAAGCAAAGGCGCCAGACTGTTAATCTGGCGCCTTTCGAAATATGGGGTGGACGATGGGGATCGAACCCACGACAACGGGAGTCACAATCCCGTGCTCTACCAACTGAGCTACGCCCACCATATCGCGCTACTTGTGCCAAAGCTGCCTAATGGCGCACCCGGCAGGACTCGAACCTGCGACCATCCGCTTAGAAGGCGGATGCTCTATCCAGCTGAGCTACGGGCGCCTTATTAATCTGTACTCTTGGAGGACTACAAACTAAATGCTTTCCAGCCTCGCAGAACCGTAATTCCACTTGACCTTCTTAACCAGTGCTAGGCTGTGCCCGACAAGTGCGACGAATAGTATAGAGCCCCCCGAAGGTCGTCAAATCCTTTTTAAAAAAAATTCATTTAATTAAAGGAGTTAGGGGAATTTGCAGACCAAGCGCCTTTGCCCTCACCGCATGACATGCGAGAATGCGCTCTCTTTTTTTCCCCTCTCGATGGTTAATCACGCGCAATGACTGCACAACTAATCGACGGCAAATCGATCGCCGCCAGCCTGCGCCAGCAGATCGCCCAACGCGTCACCGAGCGTCGCCAGCAAGGCCTGCGCACGCCGGGCCTCGCGGTGATTCTGGTCGGCAGCGATCCTGCCTCTCAGGTTTATGTCTCGCACAAGCGTAAAGACTGTGAAGAGGTCGGCTTCCTTTCCCAAGCTTATGACCTGCCTTCCGAAACCACTCAAGAAGCGCTGGCCGATCTGATCGATCGCCTCAATGACGACCCGGCGATTGACGGCGTCCTGCTGCAGCTTCCTCTTCCCGAGCATCTGGACGCGTCCAAACTGCTGGAGCGCATTCGCCCGGACAAAGACGTCGACGGCTTCCATCCTTACAACGTCGGCCGTCTGGCCCAACGCATTCCGTTGCTGCGTCCGTGCACCCCCAAAGGCATCATGACCCTGCTGGAAAGCACCGGTGCCGATCTGTACGGGATGAACGCCGTGGTGGTCGGCGCGTCCAACATCGTTGGCCGCCCGATGGCGATGGAACTGTTGCTGGCCGGCTGCACCGTAACCGTCACTCACCGCTTCACCAAGGATCTGGCCGGCCACGTCGGTCGTGCCGACCTGGTCGTGGTGGCCGCCGGCAAGCCTGGCTTGGTCAAGGGGGAGTGGATCAAGGAAGGCGCGATCGTGATCGACGTCGGCATCAACCGCCAGGACGACGGCAAACTGGTCGGTGACGTGATCTATGAAACCGCCCTGCCCCGCGCCGGCTGGATCACTCCGGTGCCGGGCGGCGTCGGTCCGATGACCCGCGCCTGCCTGCTGGAAAACACGCTGTACGCAGCCGAAACCCTGCACAGCTGAGACCCGTTGCAGAGGTAGCCAGCGACTCAAGGAACCCCGCCCATGGCGGGGTTCTTTTTTTCCCGCGGAACAGGATCGACCATCCGCCGGAAAGTGACTTTTTTTTCATGTTTACAGGCACTTTCACCCCTCCCCCGAACAACCATCGACAGTTATTCAGCCATACTCCAGAATGTCGCGCTTTTTAAGAATTAGCCCGTTACATAACGGTGTATCAACACTTTATGAGTCTGCCAGCGTGAAAATCCGTCTATCGATCCTGAGCCTATTTTTTGCAGTTACAGGGACTTTCATCACGCCAATTGCCAGCGCCGGCGAAACCACCGCAGCGCCTCGAGACACCTCGCAACTCAAGCTCGCTTCCGGCAGCACCTTGTTGCTGGACATGCAGACCAACAAAGTCATCTATGCCAACAATCCCGACGCGGTTGTTCCCATCGCGTCCGTCAGCAAACTGATGACGGGCCTGGTCGTGGTTGAAGCCAGGCAGAACATGGACGAATACATCAACATCAACATCAGTAACACACCGGAAATGAAAGGTGTGTTCTCCCGGGTAAAACTGAAGAGCGAACTGCCGCGCCGGGAAATGCTGCTGATCGCGCTGATGTCGTCTGAAAACCGCGCCGCCGCGAGCCTGGCCCACCACTACCCGGGTGGATACGCCGCATTTATCGCCGCGATGAATGCCAAGGCCAAGGCCCTGGGCATGACCAAGACCCATTTTGTCGAACCCACCGGTCTCTCGGCGCGCAACGTATCCACCGCTCGCGACCTGAGCAAACTGTTGATTGCCGCGCACAAGTATCCGTTACTGACAGAGCTGAGCACGACCAAGGAAAAAACCGTCACATTCCGCAAGCCCAAATACAGCCTGGGCTTTCGCAACACCGACCATTTGGTTCGCAAGCCAGACTGGGACATCCAATTGACGAAAACCGGTTTCACCAACGAAGCAGGCCACTGCCTGGTGCTGGTGACCCGGATGAGTAACCGCCCGGTTGTCCTGGTCCTCCTTGATGCTTATGGCAAGTACACACACTTTGCCGATGCCGCGCGCATCCGCAATTGGGTCGAAACCGGCAAAAGCGCCAACGTTGCGTCTGCTGCCCTGCAATACAAATCAGACAAGAACCTCAAGCATCGCCAGAGCGGCGTGGTTGAAGCTTCAAAGTAACCACATACTGCAACCGCATGAAAAAGCCCCGAACATTCGGGGCTTTTTTCGTCAGCGATCAATCGTTGGGCAATGGCATCTGGTCATCATCCGGAATGCCATCCCCTTTGCTGGGGTCTCGCCAGCCCTGCGGATGTTCCGCCGGTATCACGGTCGGGCGGGCCAGCGGATCTCGTAACGGGCTGTCCGGATCCAACACCGGATCGACACTTTCTTCGGGAGTGGTCGGAACGTTTTCCGGACGCTTGTCGTTGAAACTAGAATCGGTAGACATATGCACCTCCTTGGGATCTAGGGTTTCAGATCACCGAGCGGATCATAGGGCTTTGCCGGAGTCTTGGGATTGTCACCCGGTTTCACATCCCTCGGCGCCTTGGCCGGTCCGACAGGATCGACCTGAGGGTCGGCAAGAGCCGGGGAGTCCGGGTCGAAACCCAACTCATCGCCGGACGAATGTTCGGACGAGTGCGGGCCGGAAGGGGTATTGGAATGTGCCATGGACGCCTCCTGATCGAAAGGCCCTAAACATCCGGGCCTTTAAATATCAGATACCATCTGGCTAGCGCGGTGCCCACCAGATGACGAACGGGCCTTACTGCGCGCTCAAGGCTTTTTTCGCTCTCGCCGCCGCCTGCTCCTGGCCGGCCTGAGCAAGATCGTTCGCCGCCTTGAGCCAGCGCTGCTGATCGACTTCGGCCGGAATCTGCGTCGGCGCCTGAATCAACACTGCCCAACCACCGGCGTCTTTGAAAGCCGATTCGAACGAGCCGAAACTCATCAGCAACCGCTGATCCATCCCCGCACGCAACAGCACGGTCTGTTTCTGACGGTTATACCCGGACAAGATGGCATAACGCGGCTCGGCCCAGAGTGCAGAACCCTCGGTAAAACGCACCATCACCGGATAACCGGCCGCCACCTGGGTCAACAACGCCGGCAGATTGCTGTCCAGCGGATAGACCATCATCCCGTACTCACGGGCCAGGCTCTGCATGTTTTGTTGCAACTGAGCCTCGGCGCCCGGCAAGTGCAACGGCTTATCAAGCAAGCCCGGGGTAATTACGATGCCCTGCTGGGACAACAGGCTCGCCAGCACTTGCGGGCCGCTCTGATTGGCCACGCCGCGATAGAACCGGCCGCTGAGTTCGACACGCTCCGGCAGACGCTTGATCTGCGGCGCAACGCTGCCGGCACAACCGGCCAGCCCAGCTACGCAACCCACGATTACCGCCGCCGATAGAATTCGAGAAATTACCCGCACCATCATCACTCTCTTGATCAGACGCCAGGCAATCCGCTTCCCGGCTTGGCCGTCGATCATAGGACGCCACGCGGCGGCGGTATAGCCTTAACCGGTAGTTGATCGGGTTCGATAGAGCGAACTGGTTGGTCCCAGTCGACCTTCGGTCAATAGCCTGCAACACACCAGCGGCTAGACTGTCACTTGCAAAGCGTGTGCGCCCGCTGCAGGGCAAAGAGGAGGCATCGATGAGCCTGACAATGACAATCGTGATGTTGATCTCCGGCTGGCTGGCCGTCGCCGCCGCCATGTTATGGGGGGTTCTGCGCATTACCCGTCGCCACCATCACCACCCTGCCCGACCGGCACCCTTGGCGAAATCCGACAAAGCCGCCACGCGTCACGCCTCCGCCCACTGATCGACATTTTCCAGCGCACATAAAAAAACGGCCGCCTGGACTCTTGCGAGTTCAGGCGGCCGTTTCGTTCAGCGCCGGTTATGCGTCAGCGGTTACACGCTTGTGCTTCGCCCGACGGGACATCATGTTCAACACCTCGATCGCAGCCGAGAACGCCATGGCAGCGTAGACGTAGCCTTTCGGTACGTGGGCGCCGAAGCCTTCAGCGATCAGCGTCATGCCGATCATGATCAGGAAGCCCAGGGCCAGCATCACCACCGTCGGGTTGTCGTTGATGAACTTGGCCAGCGGGTCAGCCGCCAGCAACATCACCAGTACCGACACCACCACCGCAATGATCATGATCGGCAAATGCTCGGTCATGCCGACAGCGGTAATGATGCTGTCGATGGAAAACACCATGTCCAGCATCAGGATCTGGCCGATCGCCGCGGCAAAGCCCAGGGTCACGGTAGAAGTCGCCGACTTCGGATCTTCCGGTGCCGGGTCCATGCTGTGATGGATTTCGGTGGTGGCTTTCCACAACAGGAACAGGCCGCCGGCGATCAGGATCATGTCTTTCCAGGAGAACGCGTGACCGAAGAGGTCGATCACAGGCTCGGTCAACTGGACGATGAACGCGATGGTACTCAGCAGGCCCAGTCGCAGGATCAGTGCCATGCCGATACCGATGCGCCGCGCCTTCTGCCGGTGCTGCTCGGGCAGTTTGTTGGTCAGGATCGAGATGAAGATCAGGTTATCGATGCCGAGCACGATCTCCATCACTACCAGGGTGGCCAGGGCAACCCAGGCGGTGGGGCTGGCAGCTAGTTGTAAAAGGTATTCCATGGGTCAGTCCTGACTCGCTGTAAGACGGTTTAGATTTCCTGGGAGGAAGATTCGGATTTATCCGCGTCTTTTTCCGATGATTCTTTCTTGCTGATCAACCCGCCCGTGGCTTCGCTGAGCGCCTGCTCAGCAGCTTTGTGGGTGTCGTCGATGGCTTGCTTGGCACTTTCGGCAGCCTTGCCCATCAGTTGCTGAGCGCTTTTTTCGGCCTGATCACAACCGGCCAGTACCAGCACAGACGCAATCAGCAGAGCCGTGGTTTTAAGCTTCATGATGTTTTCCTCGATAGAACAAACGGGACCGTAACGATGGCCCGTTGATAGCGACGCATTCTAGGGAGATGAACACTTCAGGAAAATTCGTATTTTCAGCGGTTATACTTCGACTTTTACGAACTGTAGATGACCATGCTCAACTATCGACAACTGCATTACTTCTGGGTGGTGGCCAAAACCGGCAGCATTGTCCGCGCCTGCGAGCAGCTGAACCTGACGCCCCAGACCATCAGCGGGCAAATATCGCTGCTCGAACAAACCTACGGCATCGAGTTGTTTCGCCGGGTCGGCCGGCAACTTGAGCTCACCGAAGCCGGCCGCCAGACCCTGCCCTACGCCGAACAGATGTTCCAGCTCGGCGGCGAACTGGAATTGATGTTGCGGGCACAACCCAATGAACAGCAGATTCTGTTTCGGGTCGGCGTGGCCGACGTGGTGCCCAAATCCATCGTCTATCGGCTGATCGCGCCGACCATGGAATTGAGCGAGCCACTGCGCATCACCTGCCGCGAAGACAAGCTTGAACGTTTGTTGGCCGATCTGGCGATCCAGCGCCTGGACCTGGTGATTTCCGACAGCCCGATGCCCTCGCACCTGGACATCAAGGGCTACAGCCAGAAACTCGGTGAATGCGGGATCAGTTTCTTCGCCACCGCCGAATTGGCGACACGCTACGGTCAGGATTTTCCCCGCAGCCTGCACGGCGCTCCCCTGCTGATTCCCGGGCCGGAAACCGTAGTGCGCAGCCGCTTGCAACGCTGGTTCGCCGAACAGCAGATCCAGCCGCAGATTGTCGGCGAGTTCGATGACAGCGCATTGATGCAGGCTTTCGGTCAATCCGGCAGCGGGATTTTCATTGGCCCGAGCGTGATTGCCGATGAAGTGAAACGCCAACTTGGCGTAGAGGTGATTGGCCAGACCGACGCGGTGAGCGAGTCGTTCTACGCCATTTCGGTGGAACGCAAGGTCAAGCACCCTGGCATTGTCGCCATTACCGAAGGTGCCCGACGCGAGTTGTTTACCGAATTGTGACGCCTCAGACGCAGACTTCGCGGGGCTTGAAGGTCATCAGCGCGATGGCCAACAGGATCGAGGCCAGGATAAAGCCGGCCGCGGCGAAACCAAGGCCTTGCAGGCCGACACTGTCGATCACCCGCCCGCCGATCATGGCGCCCAGGCCGATCCCCAGGTTGCCCCCGGCGATGTTCAGCGACGCCGCAAATGCAGGCGCTTCAGGCGCAGCCTTCATCAAGCGCACGTGACTGACCAGGAACAACGCAGCCTGGGTCACACCCCAGATGCCCATTGCCGCCGCCAGTCCGAGGGGCGAATGAATGTTCGGCACCAACGCCACCAGGCCGGCAATCATGAAGGCGCAGAACATCATCGACGCTACCAGCGGATGGCGATCCACCGCACGCCCACCCAACGAGTTGCCTATCAGCCCGACCGCGCCAAAGCCCATCAGGCACCAGCCGACCAACGTGCCGTTGAATCCGGCCAGGCGCTCGAGGATGTCCGCCAGGTAGGTGTAGGCGGTGAACATGCCGCTGAACACCACGATCGACAGCAGCACGTGCCCCACCATCAAGGGGCTGCGCAGGATCTTGAACTGTGAGAGGAAGCTGACTTGATGCTGATGCAGGCTGGTTTTCGGCAGGTAGATAAACAGCAGCAACGCCTTGGCAAAAGCGATCAACGCCAGAAGGGCGAAAGCACTGCGCCAGCCGAATGCATCGGAAATCAGCGTACCCACCGGAATGCCGAACACCGTGGCGCAAACAATGCCGAAGCCAATCTTGGCCACGGCGCGCCCGGCCTGATCCGGCCCGACGATGTCCACCGCCGTCTCACTGGCCAGTGACCAGAACACCGGCAAGCCCAATGCCGGAATCAACCGGGCAAGCGCCATCACCCAGATGTTCGGCGCCAGTGCCGCGAGGATGTTGGCCAGGCCAATCATGATCAGCACCGAGATAAACAGCTTGCGCCGCTCGAAGCGGGCGAAATATGCCGTGAGGAACGGCCCGAACGCGGCGACGGTAAAGGCGAACAGGGTCACCAGCAAACCCGCTTGCGGGATGCTGACGTCAAGGTCACGGGCAATGGCCGGCAACAGGCCGACGATGATGAATTCCGTGGTCAGCACCGTAAAACCGGCGGCTGACAACAGAAGAATGGGCAACAACATGCAGAACTCCAGAAAACGACGACACCAGCGATAACCCGAAGGCCCACTGGCAAACATGAAAATGAGGATGGCGAAGCTTAACAGAGTGTTTTCGGACACGGTTGCATGAACCTGCAAATTGCGCCGCACATTTGGGTGGCAGATCGTCACAGGGCTGAAGGATCGGGACCCCGCTGTGATAAAGTCCGCGCCCCGCGAAACGTACACCCTGTTCATCGGCCATTTTTGGCCTTGATGTCGCAAGATCCCGCGCCTAATAAAATCAGAGATGCCGTTCATGACCGCTTCATCCCCTTCGCTATTGCAACGCCTGAAACGCACCAGCCTGGTCACACAAATCATCATTGGCTTGATCGCCGGGATTGGCCTGGCCCTGATTGCGCCTGAAGCGGCGAAGTCCACCGCCTTCATCGGTAAAGTCTTCGTGTCCGCCCTGAAGGCAGTCGCGCCGATTCTGGTGTTCGTGCTGGTCATGGCGTCGATCGCCAACCACAAGCACGGCCAGGAAACCCACATCCGGCCGATCCTGTTTCTGTATCTGCTGGGCACGTTCGCTGCCGCCGTGGTCGCGGTGGTTGCCAGCATGATGTTCCCATCGAGCCTGGTCCTCTCGACCCAAGACGTAGCCGTCACCGCACCAGGCGGCATCAGCGAAGTGCTGCAAAGCCTGTTGCTCAGCGTGGTCGACAACCCGGTCAGTGCGCTGATGAACGCCAACTTTATCGGCATTCTGGCCTGGGCCATCGGCATGGGCGTCGCCATTCGCCATGCCGGTGACACCACGCGCGAGGTGCTGGGCGACTTGTCCAACGGCGTGACGGTGATTGTGCGTCTGGTGATTTGTTTTGCGCCGCTGGGGATTTTCGGCCTCGTGGCCTCGACCTTGGCCACGTCCGGTTTCGGTGCCTTGATCGGTTATGCGCAACTGCTCGCCGTGTTGCTGGGCTGCATGCTGTTCGTGGCCCTGGTGATGAACCCGGTCATCGTGTTCTGGAAACTGCGCCGCAACCCGTATCCACTGGTGTTGATGTGCTTGCGAGAAAGCGGTATCACCGCGTTTTTCACCCGCAGTTCGGCAGCGAACATTCCGGTCAACCTTGAGTTGAGCAAACGTCTGGGCCTGCACGAAGACACTTACTCGGTGTCGATCCCGCTCGGCGCCACCATCAACATGGCCGGTGCGGCTATCACCATCACCGTGCTGACGTTGGCGGCGGTGCACACCCTAGGCATTGCCGTGGACATTCCGACAGCCATTCTGCTGAGCGTTGTCGCGGCCATTTGCGCCTGTGGCGCCTCGGGCGTGGCCGGCGGTTCGCTGCTGCTGATCCCGCTGGCGTGCAGCCTGTTCGGCATCCCGAGTGAAATCGCCATGCAGGTGGTGGCGGTCGGTTTCATCATCGGTGTGTTGCAGGATTCGGCGGAGACGGCGTTGAACTCTTCGACCGATGTACTGTTCACGGCGGCGGCTTGCCTGGGTGAAGACGCGAAAGCCGAACGCCTGGCCTAAACACCCATCCCACAGGGACAACGAAAAAGCCCGCCAAGGCTTACACCTTGGCGGGCTTTTTTGTACCCGGATTGTTTAGAACGCGCCCATGTAATCGCGCTTGCCCACTTCCACGCCGTTATGACGCAACAGTGCGTAAGCCGTGGTGACATGGAAGAAGAACTGCGGCAGGCCGTAGGTCAACAGGTAAGCCTGGCCAGAGAAACGCTTCTCTTTAGGCGTGCCCGGACGGGTCACGATTTCGATGCCTTCCTTGCCGTTGATCTGCTCCGGTTTGATCTCGCCGATGAACGCCAGCACCTTGGCGATCAGCGCTTGCAGTTCGGCGAAGGTGGTTTCGGTGTCGTCGTATTTCGGCAGTTCGATCTCGGCCAGACGCGCGGATACGCCTTTGCTGAAATCAACCGCGATCTGCACCTGGCGCACCAGCGGGAACATATCCGGGTACAGGCGAGCTTGCAGGAAGGCGTTCGGGTCGATGTTCTTGGCGGCGGCATGGGCCTCGGCCTTTTTCAGCACGTCGCTCAGGGCGTTGAGCATTTGCTGGAAAACAGGAACGGAAGCGTCGTACAGGGAAATGGTCATGGCAGTCTCATGTGATGACAGGAGGGAAACGTCGGCCGATTATAGCCATGCCCGCCCCTCCTGCGGCTTGTCTTTTATCCTGCAAGGATTAGGCTAGGCGGCTTCGATGGCATGCTTCGACTGCATAGGGAAAAGCGCGATGAGCACTGAACAACAACAGACCTTCGACGAACCGCGCCTCAACAGCACGGAAATCCGCATTCTGGGTTCGTTGATCGAGAAACAGGCCACCAGCCCGGAAACCTATCCGCTGACCCTCAATGCGCTGGTAATTGCCTGCAATCAGAAAACCAGTCGCGAACCGGTGATGAACCTGACCCAGGGTCAGGTCGGCCAGAGCCTGCGCGCGCTTGAAGGACGCGGCTTCACCAAACTGGTGATGGGCAGCCGCGCCGATCGCTGGGAGCACAAGGTCGACAAGGCCCTGGAGCTGGTGCCGGCGCAGGTGATTCTGATGGGGCTGCTGTACCTGCGCGGCCCGCAAACCGTCAATGAACTGCTGACCCGCAGCGGGCGCATGCATGATTTCGAAGACAGCGAGCAGGTCGTGCATCAGCTTGAACGGTTGATTGCCCGGGGACTGGCGCTGCTGATTCCACGCCAGGCCGGACAGCGGGAGGATCGCTACATGCATGCCATGGGTGATCCGGCGGATATCGAGGCGATTCTGGCCGCGCGGCAGAACCCGGTTGAGCGCAGCGGCGGGGGTGTTTCGGTCGAGCGGATCGAAGAGCTGGAAGCGCGGATTGCGGCATTGGAAGAGCGGTTGGCGCGCCTGGAGTAACCAGACAACACAGGGCTAAATGTGGGAGCGGGCTTGCTCGCTCCCACATTGGTTTTGTGGTGTTTGTTGTTATTCACCCTCCCAATAATCCACCCCATCCCCCTGTCGGGCCACGGCGACGAATCCCGAGGCATTGCCCTCGGTGTCGACATTGAAGTCATCCATCACCACATACTTTCCGGAGTCCGGGTATTCGCAGATGTCCGGTGATTGCTGGGTACTGACCGCCAGGTAACGCAGTTCGCCATTGCTGGTATTGATGATCTGGTGCGCCCTTTCCTGGCCGCCCGCCGGGCAGGCAATCACATCACCGGCGCGGATCGCAAAGCGCTCGGTGCCAAGGCGCACCTCCCCTTCCCCGGCCACGACGTAGAACATTTCTTCATTGACCCGGTGACTGTGGAACGGGCTGCCGCGCATACCTGGCTCGAGCGCATACAAGCGATAGCCGAGCTTCTGTGCGCCCAGTTGCTGACCGATGCGCGCAATGCGTTGTTGATAGCGACCGGCGGTTTCACCGGTCGGGGCAAACTCTTCGGGCAGTGGTTCTAACTCGACCTGATCCAGATTGAGAATCGCGGGATGCATGGGAACCTCGGTCACGGTGATTGTTGTTGGAGGGCAAGTCTTTGCTTGCTGGCCAGCAGTATAGGCCGAGGTGCACCGGCGAGACTGAGTCGCCGCTTTCGCGAGCAGGCTCGCTCCCACAGGTTATGTGAGCGCCACAAATCCCTGTGGGAGCGAGCCTGCTCGCGAAGCCGTCAGTCAGGCCGGCAAATAACCTGAAGATCACCCCCGCGCAAACGCCACCGCCGCCCGAAACTGCTCCTCCGTCGGCCGCACGCCGGTGTACAACACAAACTGCTCCAGCGCCTGGATCGCAATCACTTCCAGCCCGGTAATCACCTGCTTACCCTCGGCACGTCCCCGCACGATCAGCTGGGTTTCCGAGGGAATCGCCACCACATCGAAGACAATGTCCGCAGCTTTGATGACATCCGCCTCGAACGCCAGTTGACCCGCCTCCGGCCCGCCATCCATGCCGACCGGAGTGACATTGACCAGCATTTGCGGACGCCGCGAGCCCAGTTCGGCTTGCCATGGGTAGCCCAGGGATTCGGCCAGGGCACGGCCGGCGCGCTCGTTCCGGGCCACGATCAAGCCGTTCTTGTAGCCACCGTCGCGCAAGGCACTGGCCACGGCCTTGGCCATGCCGCCGCTGCCGCGCAGGGCAAACGTGGTGTCCTTGGGCACCGCGTGGGTGTCCAGCAACTGGGCAACGGCGATGTAATCGGTGTTGTAGGCCTTGAGGTGGCCGTTGGTGTTGACGATGGTGTTGATCGACTGGATGGCGGCGGCCGAGGCGTCCAGCTCATCGACCAGGGCAATGCAGGCTTCCTTGAATGGCATGGACACGCCGCAGCCGCGAATACCCAGGGCGCGAATGCCGCCCACCGCCCCCGGCAAGTCCTGACTGCTGAACGCCTTGTAATAAAAATTCAGCCCCAATTGCTCATACAGATGATTGTGAAATCGCAGGCCAAAGTTCCCGGGGCGCCCGGAGAGGGACATGCACAGCTGGGTATCTTTGTTCGGGTTCATCTGCATGCGGATCTCCTTGCGATGCACTTTCGGATGGACGGAATCAGCCGGCCAACCTGTTCTGTTCGATCATGATTCCATGCCTGCACACGGCCTCATTCGACCGTTCGCAAGCCGGTACAGACCTTACACAAAATTTACCCAACGGCTGTGCTGATTTTCAAAAAAAAGCTGTCTTAGAAGTATCCCCGCGACAATCCTTGGGTCTGTTGCAGACACAAGCGCCGGGGGCGATGAACCGAGGAACTATCATGATCCGTAAATTCCCCACAGTTGCCTTGCTGATTGGTGCTCTGGCTATCACAGGGCAAGCGCAAGCCCATGGTGGTGGCAATGACGCGGCGGTATTCGGGGCGATTGTGGGTACGGCCATCGTCGGCTCCGCCCTGATCAACGCCAACCGGCCGGTGTATGTCGCGCCACAACCGGTCTATGCCCCACCCCCTCCGGTTTACTACGCACCGCCTCCTCCGGTTTATTACCAGCCGGTGCCGGTGTACGTGCAACAACCGATCTACTACCGTCCGGCACCGGTCTACTATGGACCACCCCGTGGTTATTACGGCCCGCCACGCGGCTACTACGGCCCTCCCCGCGGTTATGGCCGCTGGTGACAGACTCATCATGGCCCCGCCTTTGTAGGAGCGAGCTTGCTCGCGATGGTCCCGAGAGCGCCGCGTACACCCGCCAAACACGCGTTATCGTTCACATGCATCGCGAGCAGAGCTCGCTCCTACAGATGTCAGCCGTTCGTCGGCCCGCGTCTGGATAAATCTCGTCAGTGTCGTTATCGGGACAGCATCGGCTGTTCAAGCGGGCAAGATTGACTCGCCCCTGCCATTGGGGAAACAGTCATATTTATGTCATGTCAGCACCGCAAACTTGAACCTGTCCGCCAACAACAGGTTGATAACAACAAGGACGCCCTCATGCCCACGCAGAACCCGCACCGCATTGTCGGTCTATGCACCTCCAGCAAGGTGTACAACGCCCTGACCGAACTCAAGCACCTGGAAGGCCATCGCAGCGCCAAGTTTCTCTCGCTGCTGACGCAAAACCTGGTGCGCAAAGGTCTGCTCAACGAGCAGGAAGTGGTCCATATGCTCGATCAGGTGGTCGACTGAGCGACAGACGGTCAGTTGGCCTCAACGACGTCAATGACCACTATCGAAAACGGTGATTGTCGGAAAAATCGGCCGCCCCGTAAGGTAGCTCCATAGATTGATGGAGGTACTTATGATGTCTCAGGTTCAGATCATGTCCGTTATCGGCAGCGCCGTCCCCGCATCCCTCAGGGAATCGGGCCTGCTTGCCTGCTGGTATCTGGTACTGGATGGCGAGCCGATCAGCGGCCCGCTCACCTCGCTGCCGGCCGCCCAGGCGATGTCGCAGCGTGTCAGCTCGGGCCAAACAGGCAACCTCAACGCCTAAGGCAGCTGAACCCGCGGTCTGGTTTCAAGGAAAATGTCCCAGCTCGACATGAACAACGCGGCAATCAATGGTCCGATGACAAATCCGTTGAGCCCGAAAACCGCCAGGCCACCGAGGGTCGAGATCAGGATCAGGTAGTCCGGCATCTTCGTATCCTTGCCTACCAGTATCGGGCGCAGCACGTTATCCACCAGCCCGATCACGAACACCCCGAACAACCCCAGCACCACCCCCTGCCAGATCGCCCCCGTGAACAGGAAAAATGCCGCTACGGGCGCCCAGACTATCCCTGCGCCCACCGCCGGCAACAGCGACAAAAATGCCATCAACACCGCCCAGAGCAATACGCTGGGGATGTCCAGAAACCAGAAGATCAAACCGCCCAATGCGCCCTGCGTGATCGCCACCAGCAGATTGCCTTTCACCGTGGCCCTGACCACGCGATTGAACTTGAGCTGCAAACGACGCTTTTGCTGTTCTTCCAGCGGCACCGCCGCACGCACCTGGCGTGCGAGTTCCGCGCCATCGCGCAGAAAAAAGAACAACAGGTAGAGCATGATGAAAAAACTGATGATGAACTCGAAGGTTCCCTGGCCGAAACTGAAAGCCTGGCTCGCCAACACTTGCCCCCCTGCCACCGCGCTCTTGATGATTTTCTCCCGCATCCCCTCCAACCCTCCCAGGCCGAAGCGATCCATCAAATGCTGGAAGTACGGCGGCAGGCTGTGCTTGAACTGCGCCACATAACCGGCGATGTCCAGTTCGCCGCTTTCGATGCTTTTGTAAACCGCGGCGCCCTCCTGAACCAGAAAGAAGCTGAGGACAATCACCGGCAGAATCGCAATCACCAGACAGATGCTCAAGGTGAGCAATGATGTGATGTTGCGCTCCCAGCCGAACTTCAATTGCAGTCGACGCTGCAGGGGCGCAAAGAGGATGCCGAGGATCACCGCCCAGAACACCGCGCCGTAAAACGGCAGCAGAATCCAGATAAAAGCGATGCTCACCACACCCAGCAGAACCGTGAGGGATTTGTCTTGCAGTTTCTCTTCGTTCATGTCCGATCCATGCCAGTGCGCCGGGACGCAGAATTGCGTCCTGATGCTTAGGCCGCCACGGCTCGCGCGAGTGCCATCCGTTTGTTCATCAAGCATAGATCCAGATCAATAAACCCTCGGGACAAGGTGTTTACCCTCGACGACTTTTGCGATCGACCCGCCATGAAGCTCATTGCCCCCGAACTGCTCGCCCCTGCCGGCACCCTGAAAAACATGCGCTATGCCTTCGCCTACGGCGCCGATGCCGTGTACGCCGGCCAGCCGCGCTACAGCTTGCGAGTGCGCAACAACGAATTCGACCATGCCACCCTGGCTCTCGGCATTGACGAGGCACAGGCTCAGGGCAAGCGCTTTTATGTGGTGGTGAACATCGCCCCGCACAATGCCAAGCTCAAGACCTTCCTCAAGGACCTGGCGCCCGTCATCGCCATGGCGCCCGATGCCCTGATCATGTCCGACCCCGGCCTGATCATGCTGGTGCGCCGGCACTACCCGCAGATGCCCATTCACCTCTCGGTGCAAGCCAACACGGTGAACTGGGCGAGCGTCGAGTTCTGGCAGCAGCAGGGTTTGAGCCGGATCATCCTGTCGCGGGAACTGTCCCTGGAAGAAATCGGCGAAATCCGCCAGCAAGTCCCGGCGATGGAGCTGGAGGTGTTCGTCCATGGCGCGCTGTGCATGGCCTACTCCGGCCGCTGCCTGTTGTCGGGCTACATGAACAAGCGCGATGCCAATCAGGGCAGTTGCACCAATGCCTGCCGCTGGAAGTATTCGGCGCAGGAAGCCACGGAAAATCAGCTCGGCGAGATTGTCCAGCACTGTCAGCCGGAACCGACCCTGGGTCTCGGCGCGCCCACCGAGCAAGTTTTCCTATTGCAGGAAGCCAATCGCCCGGGCGAACTGATGCCGGCCTTCGAAGACGAGCACGGCACCTACATCATGAACGCCAAGGACCTGCGCGCCGTGCAGCATGTCGAGCGCCTGACCCGGATGGGCGTGCACTCTTTGAAAATCGAGGGGCGGACCAAATCACACTTTTATTGCGCACGAACCACGCAGGTCTATCGCCGGGCGATCGATGACGCGGTGGCCGGCCGCGCGTTTGACCGCAGCCTCATGACCGACCTGGAATCCCTCGCCCAGCGCGGCTACACCGAAGGCTTCCTGCGGCGGCATGTGCATGACGAGTACCAGAACTACCAGAACGGCAGCTCGGTGTCGGAACGGCAACAGTTTGTCGGCGAACTGACCGGCGAACGGAGGGAACGGTTGGCCGAGGTGAAGGTGAAAAACCGCTTCGCCCTGGGCGATCACATGGAACTGATGACGCCTAAAGGCAACTTCCACTTCGATCTGCATCAACTGCAAAACGCCAAAGGTGAGCCGATCGACGTGGCGCCGGGGGATGGGCATACGGTGTACGTGCCGATTCCGGATGCGGTGGATTTGCGGTTTGGGTTGTTGATGCGGGATGTGAATGCAACATAACAATCCCTGTGGGAGCGAGCCTGCTCGCGAAGACTGACTTCCAGCCACCATCATTGTTGAATGTTAAATCGCTTTCGCGAGCAGGCTCGCCCCCACAGAAAAAGCTACGCGAACTCCTCACGCAACATCGCCACAAACGCTTCCCGCGCCGGGTGCACCCCGGCGTTTTCATGCCAGTAGAAAAGGTTGTCGATAGCGGTCAGCTCAGGGAATTCGTACCCGACGCAACCCGCGCCCCTGGCGTACTGATCGAACACGCCCTTGGGCACCAACGCCACGCCAGCCCCGGCGCTGACGCATCCGACAATCGCGCCGTAACTGGCCAGGCTGACAATCGGCAATGCCTGCCCCTGGCGCAACAGCCAATGCTCCAGCGCCGCCCGATACGGGCAACCCTGGGGCCACATGAACACGGTCTTGTCATGCAAATCCGCCATGTCGCGCACAGGCCCGAGTGATGTCGAGGCAATCAGCAGCAGGTCTTCGCGGTACATCGGCGTGCGCTTGAGGTGCGAGCGCTCGACATCCACCGCAACGATGGCGCCGTCGAGGCGATGGCTCAGCGTGTCATCCAGCAACTGGCCCCAGGTACCGGTGGTCAACTCCAGCGCCACCGCCGGGAAACGCTTGTGGAATTTCGCCAGCAAGCGCGGCAAGCGACCGGTGGCCGAAGACTCGATGGCGCCGATGCGCAACGGTCCGGACGGTTCGGCGGACGGATCCACCGCGCGTTTGGCTTCCGCAGTCAGGGCCAGAATTTTCGAGGCATAGGCCAGAAAAGTCTGCCCCGACGGGCTGATGCGCAGCCCGCGCCCCTCACGCAGAAACAGCGCGACGCCCAACTCCGCTTCCAGCGCCTTGATGCGCGCCGTGATGTTCGAAGGCACGCAATGCAGCAACTCGGCGGCACGGGCGATACTGCCCACCTCGGCCACGGTCTTGAACATTCGAATCTGGGCCAGCTCCATATACATCACTCAAAGTGAATGGTTTACGCAGTATAAGTCAGTTGTGGCGAACGATTTGAGTTCTGATACTCAACGCACCTGCCTCTCGGTGCACGATCATGAATCTACTCACGCCCTCCTCCAGTTCTCCCTTGAAAATCATCCTGGCCATGGCCTTCGCGGTGGCCTGCTGGGGTTATTCTCCGACCGGTATCCACATCGGCTTGCAAACCTACGACCCGGTGCACCTGGCGTTGCTGCGCTTTTTGCTGGCATCGCTGTTCATGGCCGTGGTCGCGGTGTTCAGGGGCATTCGTCTGCCGAAACTGCGCGATGTGCCTCTGCTGATGGCGCTGGGCTTCTTTGCTGTGAGCCTGCATCACGTGGCGATCAATTTCGGCCAGCAGGGCGTCAGCGCCGGCGCGTCGAGTGTGCTGGCACAGTCGACGCCGCTGTTCAGTACGTTGTTGGCGCGCTTCGTGTTCAAGGATCGGGTGAGCCTGTGGCGCTGGGGCTGTGTGATCCTGGGATTGATCGGTGTGGTGATTGTGGTGGCAGGCGATCGCGGCCTGGGCAGTATCGACGCCCACGGCTTGTTGATCCTGTTGGCGGCGTTGTCCTGGAGTCTTTACTTCGCCCTGCAAAAGCATCACACCGGGCGTTACGACGGGTTGACGCTGGTGTGTTACACGGTCTGGTCCGGCACGGCGCTGCTGTTGATTTTCCTGCCCGGGCTGGCGGATCAAGTGGTCAATGCCCCCCTGCGCGTACAGTTTGCGGTCGTTGCCCTGGGGATTTTCCCGAGTGCCCTGGCGTACCTGGCCTGGGCTTATGTGCTGGCGCATGTGGACCTGAGCCGGGCGACCATGACGCTGTATCTGGTGCCGCCGACGGCGATGGCGTCCGTGGGACTGGGTGAACGACCGACCTTGATGGTGGCGGTGGGTGCGATGGTGGTGTTGATCAGTGTGCTGGCGTTGAATCTGGAGCGGCGGCCAGTGGTGCAGGTACTTCGTGTCTGATCATTGATTTGTGTTGTGGCATCTGGCCTCTTCGCGGGCAAGCCACGCTCCCACAGGTCTAGTGTCGGACCAGAATTATGTGTCCGACACAAAACCTGTGGGAGCGTGGCTTGCCCGCGAAGAACGATGACTCGGTTTTACGGACAATCAGCTGGGCGAAAACCGGTCCCGGCTGTTGGTCAGATGCAGCCACATCGCCGCCCGCGCCGCGTCCGGGTCCTGGCGCTTGATGGCGTTGAGAATCGCCTCGTGTTCGAGGTTGGCCAGCTGCCCGAGCTTGCTCAAATCCACTGCGCCACGCTCTGCCGCATTGACCCGGGTGCGCGGAATCATGGCGCTGCCCAGGTGTTGCATGATCTCGGTAAAACACAGATTGCCGGTGGCTTCGGCAATCAGCAGATGAAAGCGCCGGTCGGCTTCGACGCAACTGTCGTTGTTGGCCAGCAGGTTTTGATAGTCGTCCAGCGCCTGGCGCATCTGCGCCACTTGTTGATCGGTCCGACGGATCGCGGCCAGCGCTGCCGCCTGGGTTTCCAGCCCCATGCGAAGCTCCAGGATACCGCGTACCCCCAGCGCCGTATCGACATTCAACCGTAGCCCCTGCTCCGGTGCCCGCTCCAGCACAAAGGTGCCGATGCCATGACGGGTCTCCACCAGCCCGGAGGCCTGCAATTTGGAGATCGCCTCGCGCACCACGGTGCGGCTCACGCCGTGTTCCTGAACGATCGAGTTCTCCGACGGCAGCTTGTCGCCGGGCGACATCTGCCCGAGCAGGATGCTCTGGGTCAACTTGTCCACCAGGTCGTGGGCCAGATTGTGGCTGCGCTTGCGGGCAGGTGCGTCGAGGTCTTCTTGCATGGCGATCATCCAAAGGCAGAGCTATCGGAATCGTAGCACTGCGCCCGTCCGGAATCTCAAGAAAACAGCGCACACTTGTATGACAACACTCAACAAACTCCGCAAAAACACCTAAATCCTAGGTGATAAAAAACCACAAACAGAATAAAAAACCTGCGAATCATGGCGATTTTATTGAACAAGGACGGTTGCAGATCGAAAAAATCTAGTTGTATGATGTCCATCAACAACGCAACACCTTGTCACACCCCGCATAAAAATAACGAGTGGGAGAAAACGCAGTGAATACATCCATCTCAGGGATGGACAATGGCGCCGATTCGGCCCTGAAGTCCGCTATCTCGAAAGTCAAACGCCACGTCTTGCCGCTGTTCGTCATCATGTTCATCGTCAACTACATTGACCGCGTGAACATCGGCTTCGTCCGCGCCCACATGGAACACGACCTGGGCATCGGCGCTGCCGCCTACGGCCTCGGTGCCGGCCTGTTCTTCATCGGCTACGCGCTGTTCGAAGTGCCCTCCAACATCCTTCTGCAAAAAGTCGGCGCACGCATCTGGCTGACCCGCATCATGCTGACCTGGGGCCTGGTGGCGGCCGGCATGGCGTTCATCCAGAACGAAACCCACTTCTACATCCTGCGATTTCTGCTGGGTGTGGCCGAAGCCGGCTTCTTTCCCGGGGTGATCTACTACTTCACCCGCTGGTTGCCAGGCGTGGAGCGCGGCAAGGCGATTGCGATTTTCCTCAGCGGCTCGGCCATTGCCTCGCTGATCTCCGGCCCCTTGTCCGGCCTGCTTCTGCAAATCAGCGGCCTGGGCATGCACGGCTGGCAATGGATGTACTTCATCGAGGGCATGTTCTCGGTGGGCTTGTGCGCCTTCGTCTGGTTCTGGCTGGACTCCAAACCCCACGACGCCAAATGGCTGACCCGCGACGAGCAGGACGCACTGGTCAAGGCCATCGACGACGAGCAGCTTGCTCGTGAGGCGGCGACGCCGGTCAAGCCGTCACTGGGCAAATTGCTCAAGGACCGGCAGATCATCCTGTTCTGCGTGATCTACTTCTTCATCCAGCTGACCATCTACGCCGCGACCTTCTGGCTGCCGAGCATCATCAAGAAGATGGGCGACCTGAGCGACTTCCAGGTCGGGATGTTCAACTCCATTCCATGGCTGCTGTCGATTGTCGGCATGTATACCTTCGCTTCGCTGTCGGCCAGGTGGAAGCATCAACAAGCCTGGGTCGCTGTGGCCCTGCTGATTGCCGCTGCCGGGATGTTCATGTCCACCACCGGCGGGCCGATTTTCGCCTTCGTAGCGATCTGCTTTGCCGCGCTGGGTTTCAAATCGGCGTCATCGTGTTTCTGGCCGATTCCCCAGGCCTATCTGGATGCACGCATCGCCGCGGGCGTCATCGCGCTGATCAACTCGGTGGGTAACCTTGGCGGCTTCGTCGCGCCGACCACCTTCGGCCTGCTCGAAGAACGCACCGGTTCCATTCAGGGCGGGCTGTATGGCTTGGCCGCAACCTCGATCATCGCCGCGATCATCGTCTTCGCCGCCCGCAACAAACCCAAGGCCGCCCCCGCCATTGCACCGGGCAAACCAGCGAGCCATCCCGTCTGAAGCATCACGCCTGAGTACAAGTTCTCAAAGGATAAGAAAATGACCGCACAAGAAGCCGCCAAAGCCCCGATCATCACCAGCATGCAGGTTGTTCCAGTGGCCGGCCACGATGGCATGCTGCTCAACCTGAGCGGCGCCCACGGCCCGTTTTTCACCCGCAACATCGTGATCCTCAAGGACAACGCCGGCCACACCGGCGTCGGCGAAGTACCGGGCGGCGAACGCATTCGCCAGACCCTCGAAGACGCCCGCAGCCTGGTAGTCGGCAGCCCGATCGGCACCTACCAGAAGATGCTCAACCAGGTGCGCCAGACCTTCGCCGACCGCGATGCCGGCGGACGCGGTTTGCAGACCTTCGACCTGCGCATCACCATTCACGCCGTCACCGGCCTGGAAGCCGCGCTGCTCGATTTACTCGGCCAGCATCTGGACGTGCCGGTGGCCGCCCTGCTCGGTGAAGGTCAGCAACGTAATGAAGTGAAGATGCTCGGTTATCTGTTTTATGTCGGTGATCGTAGCGAAACGGATCTGGCCTACCGCAGCGAACCGGACGCCGACAACGACTGGTTCCGCGTGCGTCACGAAAAGGCCATGACCGCCGACGCCGTGGTGCGCCTCGCCGAAGCCGCCCATGCGCGGTACGGCTTCAAGGACTTCAAGCTCAAGGGTGGCGTACTCAGCGGCGATGCCGAAATCGAAGCGGTCACCGCCCTGGCCGAACGCTTCCCCGATGCGCGCATCACCCTGGATCCGAATGGTGCATGGTCGCTGAAAGAAGCGATCAGGTTGTGTCGTGATCAGCATCAAGTGTTGGCCTACGCCGAAGACCCCTGCGGCGCGGAAAACGGCTATTCGGGCCGCGAAGTCATGGCCGAGTTCCGCCGCGCCACCGGCCTGAAAACCGCCACCAACATGATCGCCACTGACTGGCGGGAAATGGGCCACGCGATCCAGTTGCAATCGGTGGACATCCCATTGGCCGACCCGCACTTCTGGACGATGCAAGGTTCGGTGCGGGTCGCGCAGATGTGCCACGAATGGGGCCTGACCTGGGGCTCGCATTCCAACAACCACTTCGACATTTCCCTGGCGATGTTCACCCACGTCGCGGCCGCCGCACCGGGCGAAATCACCGCCATCGACACCCACTGGATCTGGCAGGACGGCCAGCGCCTGACCAAGGCCCCGCTGCAAATCGTCGACGGCTGCGTGCAAGTGCCACAAAAGCCGGGATTGGGAGTCGAGCTGGATATGGACCAACTGGCCAAGGCCCATGAGCTGTACAAAGGCATGGGCCTGGGTGCACGGGATGACAGCGTGGCCATGCAGTTTCTGATTCCGGGGTGGAAGTTCGATAACAAGCGGCCGTGTCTGGTGCGCTAAGAACGGGATCACTGAAGATCCCTGTGGGAGCGAGCCTGCTCGCTCCCACAGGTGTTGAGTCAGTTAATTCTTCTGTACCGTTTGCAGCAGCCATTCGCGAAATGCCGTCATCGCCGACGTTTCCGGTCGCGACTGCAAACGGGTCAGCCAGTAGCTGCCGGTGGTGATATGAATCGGGAAAGGCTGCTCGATCACATTTGCCGCCAATTGCCGCGAAAACATCAACGGCGGCGCCAGTGCCACACCTGCACCTTGCAAAGCAGCCTCCATCATCGCCAGTGACGAGTCAAAGACAATGCTCCCCGGCGAGGGCCCCAGCGTCGAAAGCCCGGCAGCCTGAAACCACTCGGGCCACTCGTCCGTGCGGTACGAGCGCAACAGCGTCTGCCGCAAAAGATCGTTCGGCGATTTCAATTGCCGGGCAATCTCGGGCACACACAACACCGACAGCGGCGCCTCGATCACCCGCACCGCTTCAATGCCATGCCACGCTCCCGCACCAAAACGAATGGCGTAATCCAGCCCCTCGGCGGCGACATCCACACGATTATTATGGGTCGACAGGCGCAGATCCATGAACGGATGTTTCGCCTGGAAGTCCGCCAGTCGCGGCAACAACCAACCCACCGCAAAGGTCCCCACCGCCCCAACCGTCAACACCTCGCGAAAGTGCCCGCCTTCAAAACATTCCAGCGTTTCGGCGATGCGGTCGAAGCACTCGCGCAACACCGGCAACAGGGTTTCCCCTTCGCGGGTCAGCATCAGCCCGCGGGGCAAGCGTTTGAATAGGGTCACGCCCAGTTGAGACTCAAGACTTTTGACCTGATGACTCACCGCCGCCTGCGTGACGCACAACTCCACCGCCGCCCGGGTAAAACTCAAGTGCCGCGCCGAAGCCTCGAAGGCGCGCAGTGCATTAAGCGGTAATTGCGGCCGGATCATGCCCACTCCAAAATTTTTCTAATGGCTCATGCAAAATATCATCGGTTGTCCAATCTTGGCAGACTGCATAGATTTGCTTCCCTCATCCGCGACCCGAATCGCAAAGCCGTTCGACCAACACCCTGAATACTCATGGAAGTGACTCAGTCATGCCTGAAATAAACCTGAACAAATTCACACGCTACGGCGCCCTGGCCCTGTTACTCGGTGCCAGCCAGTGCATGGCTGACGACCGCATCAAGGCCATCGTCGACGCTGCCGTCAAACCGGTGATGCAACAACAGCAGATCCCCGGCGTGGCGATTGCCATCACCGTCAACGGCCAGGCGCATTACTTTAATTACGGTGTAGCGTCGAAGGAAAACGACAAGGCTGTCTCCGAAAACACCCTGTTTGAAATCGGCTCGGTGAGCAAAACCTTCACCGCCACCCTCGCCGCCTACGCCGTGGCCAGCGGCAAACTGTCGTTATCCGACAAGGCCAGCAACGTTCTGCCGCAACTGCGGGGCAGCGCGTTCGATGACATCAGCGTGCTGCAACTGGGCACCTACACACCCGGTGGCCTGCCCCTGCAATTTCCGGATTCGGCCGATGCGCCAGACAAGATGCTCGACTATTTCAAACAGTGGAAATCGGTGTATGCCGCCGGCACCCATCGACAATATTCAAACCCGAGCCTGGGGCTGTTCGGCTATCTGGCGGCGAAAAGCATGGGTGCGCCATTTGACGACGTGATGGAAAAAAACCTGCTGCCGAAACTCGGGTTGAAGCACACCTTCCTCAAGGTGCCGCAAGATCAAATGGGACTTTACGCCCAGGGCTATAACAAGGATGACCAACCTGTACGGGTCGGGCCGGGAGCACTGGACTCCGAGGCATACGGGGTGAAGACCAGCGCGGCAGACATGCTTCGCTATGTCGAAGCGAACATGAAACCGGCGACGCTGGAAAAACCATTGCAGCAAGCAATCGCTATCACCCACACCGGTTACTACACCGTCGGCGACATGACCCAGGGCCTGGGCTGGGAGGCCTACCGCTCTCCGGTCACCCTCGAAAAGCTGCTCGCCGGCAACTCGACGCCAATGGCCATGGAAGCCCACACAGTCCAGTGGCTGAACCCACCCCAACCTTCAACGGAAGATGTGCTGTTCAACAAAACCGGTTCGACCGGCGGATTCGGTGCTTATGTGGCTTATGTGCCGTCGAAAGACATCGGCATCGTGATATTGGCCAACAAGAACTATCCAAACCCGGAACGGATCAAAATCGCTCATTCGATATTGACTGCGCTGGGCAAGTAATCTGAAACCCCTCACCTGTGGGAGCGAGCCTGCTCGCGAAGAGGCCGGCACATTCAACGTTGATGTTGCCTGACACAACGCTTTCGTCGGAACGCCGCCTGGAGGCGGCTCGTTCCCACAGGTAAATCATTCGCCAAAAAGATGATGCGTCGATTCAATCATCCGGCTGCTCAGGCGGCTTGGCGGGCTTCGCCGGTTTTGCGGGTTTTGCATTCTTTGCGCCCTTGGCCGGGGCTGCCTCGGCGGCCACCGGTGGCGGGGCGGGTGGAGCCGCTTCCTGCTCGGTCACCGGCAGGGCGTCGACGGTCTCGAAGATTTTTTTCAGGTCGACCGACTTCGATTCCTCCCCCGAGCTTTCGAGTTTCTTCTCGCCGTCCTTGCCCACCAGAATCACTTTCGGCAACGCCCCGGCACCGAGTTTCAAGGCGCGGATCAGCGCCATGGTGTCCTGTTGGCCAAGATCCTTGCCATCGAGTTGACCGGACATGTTCAACACGCTGTACACCCTGATGTTGCGCTGGGCGACACCCTGCTTGTTGGCCGGATCTTCCAGGGATTTCTTCAGGTTCACCCAGACGG
The DNA here is from genome assembly GCF_005502415.1 of Pseudomonas sp. G(2018). Lineage (NCBI taxonomy): Bacteria > Pseudomonadati > Pseudomonadota > Gammaproteobacteria > Pseudomonadales > Pseudomonadaceae > Pseudomonas > Pseudomonas sp. G(2018). The sequence goes on from NZ_SCOO01000033.1 coordinate 40,956, forward strand.
GATCAACGGTGCTGCGCGTGATCACAATCAACGGCCGGGCCCTGCCCTTGTCTATATCCAGAGGTGAATCGCCATCGGCGGCGAACAAGGGGCCGGCGACAGCCAGCAGGGTAGCCAGGGTCAGTGACCTGATGAGCATGCGCATCTCCTTTTGATATCCACGCTCTAATGATTGCGCATCGCGGCGTTCGTTCCGGTGACGCTTCGCAAATGTGTTCGACCTTGCCCCAAGCTTAGGTCAGGGCGGTCATTGCGCAACAGGCTGGGCTAATCTGAAAACATCAAAAAGCGCTGGCTGAACCGCCGTGAGGACCCTCATATGAGCGCGCAGTTGAACCACACCATCGTCTGGTGCCGCGACAAACACCGGTCGGCACATTTTCTGGTCGAACTCCTCGGCCTGCCCGCTCCGGAACCCTTCGGGCCGATGCTGATCGTCAGGCTCGATAACCATGTGTCACTGGACTTCTACGACAACGATCCGCCGATTGCCTCGCAGCATTACGCGTTTTTGCTCGGCGACGACGACTTCGACCGGACCTTCGCGCGCCTGCAGGCACGCGGGCAGTCGTGGTGGGCCGATCCGGGCAAGCAGCGGCCGAAGGAAGTCAATGATTATGCGGGTGGGCGGCGGGTGTATTTCGATGACCCGGATGGGCATCTGCTGGAAATTTTCACCCGCGAATGATGCTGGCAATCAGAACGCCAGTTTGTAACCGATCAATACCAACATCGTGGCCAGGCAAGGACGCAACAACTCATCGGAGATGCGTCCGGTCAGGTGGCTGCCCAGGTAAATCCCCGGCAGCGAACCGACCAGCAAGTAACCCAGCACCTGCCAATCCATGTTGCCCATGCTCGCATGGCCAAGACCGGCGACCAGGGTCAGGGGCACGGCGTGGGCGATTTCCGTGCCCACCAGGCGGCGGGTCGGCAGCAGCGGATAAAGAATGAACAACGCCACGGTGCCCAATGCGCCGGCTCCGATGGACGTCAGCGCGACCATGGTGCCCAGGACCAGACCGGTGATTACGGTCAACGCATTGAGGCGCTTCCCGCTCGGCTTGTAATTGCCGCCGGCACGTTTGTGGGCGAAATCGAGCAGGCGCTTCTTGAACAGGATCGCCAGCGCCGTGGCAAACAGCACGAAGCCCAGAGCCTGTTTGATGATCGCGTTCATCGCATCGGGCGCTTCGTTCAGACTGCTCAGGAACCACAACGTCAACGCCACCGCCGGCACACTGCCAAGGGTCAGCCAGCCGGTAATCGACCAGTCGATGTTGTTGTTCTTTTTGTGGACCAGCACGCCACTGGACTTGGTGATGGCCGCGTACAGCAGATCGGTGCCGACCGCCGTTGCCGGATTGATACCGAACGCCAGCAGTATGGGCGTCATCAATGAGCCGCCACCCACGCCTGTCATGCCGACGATGAAGCCGACGACCAGCCCGGCGACAATCAACCCGATGTTCACTAAATCCATTGAGACGTCCACATAGACCGCAGGGAATTACAGGCCCGCAGCATAGCGATTTTTCTTATAACCAGTTATATCGATGCGATCTATCTTTATGCATTTCCTCCATTTTGCTCCCACAGGGATTGATGGGGGATTCACTGGACTGGAAGGAAATTCAGAAACAGCAAACTTTGAGCGTAATTGAGCCCGATCCGCCGATAGCGCTCATCCAGCATCTGGGTCAACAGGTCCAGCCGCGCGACGATCTTGCCGAACTCCACGGCAAAACTCAGGTTGCTGCCCTCCTCCGAGATCTCGTTGGAGAACAACATGGGCTGGCCATCCTTGTTCTGCCGCTGACTCAAGATCCAAGTGGCGATTTCGATGTTGCGCGCGGCGTTGCTGACGAACGTCGGGTTGATCGCGTCCGTCATGTAGAACTCCAGGCGATTGCCGTGAGCGGTGACCAGCATGCTGCCGATGGCATAAATGAACGCACCGACCCGGTCGCCGAGAAACTCCGGGCTCATGGCAAAACGCAACGCCGCCAGATCTTTTTTACCGCCCAGGGTGGGTAGCGGCTGTTGCTGTTCGATGGCCATGCGTACTTGCTTGCCGGCGGTGCGGGCGTCGAGGAAACCAGACTTTTTCAACTCATCGGGGTTGCGCAGGTAGAGCTTGCTCATCAACAAATAGAGGCTGTCGAGGTTGTCACGCATGGTCAGAGTGGCCATGCGGTCGACGCTGGTCTGCAGAAACTCCTGGGGTTTGCCTTCGCGCAACTGGGTGAACACATCGTTGCCGGGCTGATGGCTGCAACCGCCGGCACAGAGCAGCAACAGACCGGCCAACAGGCGAAATCGGCAAAGTTTGAAGGGCAACACTCGAACCATAAGGGATTGGGACTGACACATTCCTGTGCGGCGGGATTCGCTGCAACGGCTATGGATAGAGCCGGTCAGTTCGAAAAAGTGCAGTGCTGGGAGGGATCAATCGATCATCGGCAGGGAAAGAGCCGCCAGCCGCCGTTACCGAAGAAACGGATATGTACACAACCCACCACCAGCCTGGTCGGCCCAGAGGCCGCCAAGATGGAACCCGAGGGACTATCCTGATGCCAACCGGAGTAAAAATTACAAGGAATCAAAATGCGCATAGAACAACTGGCCGGCACCGAAGTGCCAGCCATCGGCCAAGGCACCTGGCAAATGGGCGAAGACAAATCCCGATACAAAGAGGAAGTCGCCGCCCTGCGCCAGGGCATTGAACTGGGCATGACCCTGATCGACACCGCCGAGATGTACGCCGAGGGTGGCGCCGAACAAGTCGTCGCCCAAGCCATCACCGGCCAGCGCGACAAGGTCTTCCTGGTCAGCAAGGTCTACCCACACAACGCCAGTCGCCAAGGCATTCCCCAGGCCTGCGAGCGCAGCCTGAAGCGGCTCGGTACCGATCACATCGACCTGTATCTGCTGCACTGGCGCGGCCAGTATCCGCTGGAAGAAACCGTCGAAGCCTTCGAACGCCTGCGCGACACCGGCAAGATCGGCCGCTGGGGCGTGTCAAATTTCGACGTCGATGATCTGCTGGAACTGAACGCCCCGGCCTGCGCCACCAATCAGGTGCTCTACAACCTGGAGGAGCGCGGGATAGAATTTGATTTACTGCCCTGGTGCCAGCAGCGCACGATGCCCGTCATGGCCTACTGTCCGATCGGTCAGGGTGGGCAGATGCTGGCCAATGCCACGCTCAGGCAGGTGGCTGCGCGTCATGGCGTCACCCCTGCGCAAGTGTCGCTGGCCTGGCTGCTGCGCCAGAAGGGGGTAATCGCCATCCCCAAGGCAGTCCACCCCAAGCATGTGCAACTCAACGCCCAGGCTGTCGGGTTGCAACTTGAAGCTGGGGATCTGGAGGCGCTGGACCAAGCGTTTCACGCGCCTACACGCAAGCAACGGCTGGCCATGGTCTGAGCCATCACCCCGATAGCCATCACCTTGACAGCATGAGTGTCAGAGGGCTTCGCCATGAGAAGCACCGATCAGAAGGACACCTTCAACCTGCAACGCTTTATCCAGGCGCAAGACCCGGTGTTCGACCGGGTCCAGGCCGAACTGAACGCCGGCCACAAACGCAGCCACTGGATGTGGTTCATCTTTCCGCAGCTTGCCGGGCTGGGTGACAGCGAAATGTCCCGACGCTTCGCGATTCGCTCCCGAGAAGAGGCGCAGGCCTATCTGGACCATCCCTTGCTGGGAACCAGGCTGCGCAGTTGCACCCATGAAGTACTGAACATACAGCAGCGCTCGGTAGCGGCGATTTTCGGCCATCCGGACGACCTGAAGTTTCACTCATCGATGACCCTGTTCGCCCAGGTCGCGCCCAAAGACAGTCCGTTTCATCAAGCCCTGAACCAGTACTTCCACGGCATCCTGGATGACTGGACGTTGTCGCTGCTGGACTCAAAACAGGCCCAGTTGCCCCCCAATCAGGGTTGAGAAATCGTCGTCGACGAACGGCAGGATCGCGTCCGCGAGCGGTTGCAGCTGTTTGGTGATGTAGTGGTCGTAATCGATGGGCGCGCTGCGGATCTCCAGCGGCTCGGGGCCGGCGACGGTGATCACGTAGCTGATCCAGCCACCGTTCTGGTATTGCCGCGGGCGGCCCTGGTGGTCGTTGTACTCGTCGGCGATACGCGCCGCCCGCACATGGGGCGGGACGTTGCGCTGGTAGTCATCGAGCGTACGCCGCAGGCGCTTGCGGTAGATCAGGCGGTCGTCGTACTCGCCGGCCAGGGTCTTGGCTACATAATCGCGCACATAATCTTGATAAGGCTTGCGCTGGAAGATCCGCAGGTACAGCTCCTGCTGGAATTGCCGAGCCAGCGGCGACCAGTCGGTACGCACGGTTTCCAGGCCTTTGTAGACCATCTCGTCAGTGCCATCGGCGCGCGTGACCAACCCCGCATAACGCTTCTTGCTGCCCTCCTCCGCACCGCGAATGGTCGGCATCAGGAACCGTTTGTAGTGGGTTTCGTACTGCAACTCCAAGGCGCTCTCCAGGCCATACGCTTGGCGCACGTGCTCGCGCCACCACTGGTTGACGTGATCCACCAATGCGCGCCCGATCTGCGCCGCTTCCTGTTGGCCGTGGGCGCGACGCAGCCAGACGAAGGTCGAGTCGGTGTCGCCATAGATCACCGTATGGCCTTGGGCTTCGATCAATTGGCGGGTGCGCAACATGATCTCGTGGCCACGCAAGGTTATGGACGATGCCAGTCGCGTATCGAAGAAGCGGCAACCGCTGGAGCCGAGCACGCCGTAGAAAGCGTTCATGATGATCTTCAGTGCCTGGGACAACGGCGCGTTGTGCTCGCGCTTGGCGGTTTCCCGGCCCTCGGCGACCCGGGCGACGATGGCGGGCAGGCAATGCCGGGTACGGGAGAACCGCGCCCCGCGAAAACCCGGTACCGAGTCGGCGTCATCGGGATGCCTGAGCCCTTCGATCAGGCCCACCGGGTCGATGAGGAAGGTACGGATGATCGAGGGATAAAGACTTTTGTAGTCGAACACCAGCACCGACTCATACAGCCCCGGTTGCGAGTCCATGACAAACCCGCCGGGGCTGGCTTGCGCAGGTTTGCCGCCGAGGTTCGGCGCAACGAAGCCCTGGCGGTGCATCAACGGCATGTACAGGTGAGTGAAGGCCGCCACCGAACCGCCCATGCGATCGGCCGGCAACCCCGTGACACTGGCCCGTTCCAGCAGGAAGGTCAGCAGCTCGGTCTTGGCGAAGATCCGCGTGACCAGTTCGCAGTCCTTGAGGTTGTACTTGGCCAGCGCCGGCTTGTCCTCGGCGAACATGCGGTTGATTTCATCCATGCGCTGGTACGGATTATCAATCGACTTGCCTTCGCCGAGCAGGGTTTGCGCGACGTTTTCCAGGCTGAATGACGGGAAACTCCAGGTCGCCGAACGCAAGGCTTCGATGCCGTCGATGATCAGCCGGCCGGCGGCGGACGCAAAGTAGTGGTTGCCGTTACCGTGTTCACGCCACTGCATTTCCTCGCCGCCGCGCCCCAGTTTCAGCGGCACACCCAGTTGCCGGGCGTGTTTGTGCAGCACCCGCAGGTCGAACTGCACGACGTTCCAGCCGATGATGGCGTCGGGATCATACCGGGCGAACCAGTCGTTGAGCCTTTTCAGCAACAGGGTACGCGACTCGCAGTATTCGAGCTCGAAATCCACCGCGCTGTCGTCGCCATTGGCCGGGCCGAGCATGTACACCTGACGCTCGCCACAGCCCTCCAGGGCGATGGAATACAAATCGCCCTGGGCAGTGGTTTCGATGTCCAGGGACACCAGTTTGAGGCTCGGCCGGTAGTCGGGGTCGGGTTTCATCTGCGCGTCGAGCAGCAGGTCATTGGCCCCCGGCGTACCGCTAAAACGGACGGGTGCGGTGATGAAGCGCTCCATCAGGTAGCGTTCCGGCGGGCGCACGTCGGCTTCGTACACTTCGACGCCGGCCCGGCGCAACGCGGTTTCCAGGCGCATCAACTGGCCGTGCTGCCGGCAATACAGACCCAGCACCGGGCGATGTTCGAAATCCTGCAGGGCCAGGAGTTTGAGTTCGACGTTCTTTTCGTCACGCAACAACGCCTCGGCCTGATCGCGCTGGCTGGCCGGAATGAACGCCACCGACGGCTGATGAGGCAGGCGGACGCGCCGGGGACCGTTATCGGTCGCCAGCCAGAACTCGACTTCCGTACCCGCCGGGGTATCGCGCCAATGCCGGGTCAGGACGAAGCCCTGGGGTAAATCCACCACTGCAAACCTCGGATTTGATTCAGGGTGTTGATTCTACGCGCTCAATGAGAAGTGGATGCGATCTCTGTGGGAGCGAGCCGACTCCCATAGGTTTTCAGCCTTTACTTAAGAAAAACCGTTGAATGACGTTTTTTGCGTGTTATCTGCCGCTTTCGCCCTTGCCCTGAAGGCCCGGGTCTACGATTCTTCAAGGACAACGACAACACCCTGGGACACCGCCATGAAAACCGTCGCGCAACTGCTCAAGTTGAAAGATCAGAAAAACCAGGAAGTGCACCAGATCAAACCTGATCACATGGTGCTGGAAGCGCTGATGAAGATGGCTGAAAAGAACGTCGGCGCCTTGCTGGTGGTGGACAATGATGAGGTGCTGGGCATCATCAGTGAGCGGGACTATGCGCGCAAACTGGTGCTGCATGGGCGTTCTTCGGTGGGTACGCCGGTGCGCGACATCATGGTGTCGCCGGTGATCACCGTGGACACTCACCAGACCGTCGATACCTGCCTTGGCATCATGTCCGACAAGCGCCTGCGCCACCTGCCGGTGGTGGAAAACGGCAAGTTGATCGGCTTGCTGTCGATCGGCGACCTGGTCAAAGAAGCGATCGCCGAACAGGCTGAACTGATTCGCCAGTTGGAGCAGTACATTCGCGGCGAATAGCTCAGCTACGCGAAAATCCCCCTGTGGGAGCGAACCTGCTCGCTCCCACATTTGATTTGTGCTGTTCAGGCGGGCCAGTGCCGGGCGAAGACCGGGGCCAGCGTCGGATGCCGGTCGATTCGTTCCAGCCAGGCGAAAAACCCCGGTCGGGCGCGGCGCAGATATTCCCGGCTCCCCGCCCACCGCGTGATCACCGCCGCCAGCACGTCCAGCGCTCCCGGCGTCTCGTCCCCCAGATACAGCTCACCGGAAAACTGGTCGGCAAACACCTCCCAACTCCAGTGCAGGCGCTGACGGGCACCGGTCATGAGGTTGCGCCGCGACGCCTCGTCTGCCTCGGCCAGCCAACGTTCGGGGTAATCGATGATGCCGATGGCCGCGTAACAATTACTGACGATGAACGCCAGTCCGCGAATGGCCTGGTCGCGGTCGGCGGGGTCGTCCGGCAACAACTTCGATTGAGGAAACGTCAGCCCGAGATGGATCAGGATCGCCGCGCTCTCGGTGAGGATGCTGCCGTCGGGCAATTGCAGCGTCGGGATCTGCTTGAGCGGGTTGAGTTTCTCCAGTGCCTGGGCAGCCTGCGCAGATGACTCGACATCGATGAAGCGGTAGGGGATTTCACACAGTTCCAGTGCCGCCTCTATCGCAGCCGCGCCCGAGTTCTGATGGCCGTAGAGTTGATACATACACACCTCCTGGTTGGCGGGATCAGCGCCAATTATCCAGTGTAGAAGCCGCCACCTGTGGGAGCGAGCCGGCTCGCTCCCACAGGGATCTCCAGTCGACACAACCAACCATTGACTGCGTCAATAGTCACCATTAACTCAATGAAGTTCTCTTAAAAACTGTGCGGCGTAACATCTGCTCCATACCAACCAAACACCCCCGGAGCACACGATCATGAAACGCCAAACCCTCCTCAGCATCGCTTTTTCGATCTTCGCAGTGAACGCTTTCGCCGCGACCTCTGCTCAACCTGTAGTCGCTGAAGGCGGCTCGGATCGTCTGATCGAAAGCCGTGTGGCTGAAGGTGGTTCGGATCGTCTGCTCCAGAATCGTGTGGCTGAAGGTGGCGCTGATCGCCTGCTCGAAAAACGCGCTGTGGCTGCCGATGGTTCTGATCGCCTGAAAGGCAACACCGTCGCCTAAACAAATCGCCAGACCGCATCACCCGAAAAGCCCGGCCTGATCAGCCGGGCTTTTTCGTGATTTTCAGATCCGCTCAACGCGCCATGCAACGCTGATAACGCTCATCTACCCGCTTGGCAAACCACGCCGTGGTGAGTTTGCGGGTGATTTTCGGGCTTTGCAGCACGATCCCCGGCAACACCGCGCGCGGCAATCGCCGGCCTTCGGCCTTGTCGGCCAACTCGAAAACCCGCTGATAAAGCTTGCTGTTTTCGAACGCCAACGTATTGCCCTCCTCCAACTGGTCCCTGATCGCCGGATTACGCATATCCAGTTGTTTGCCAAGGGTGCGCACGGCCTTTTCCGTGGTACCGGGCATGATCGAGTCGTAGCGCACCAGATCGCCATCCAAAGCCAATGGAACACCCGACGCCCTACTCACGGCGTTCTGGAACGCGGCATTGCGGCTGGCGTACCAACCGGCGTTGAAATCGGCGAAGCGATACAGCGGTTGCTTGTAGCTCACCGGATACCCCAGCAAATGCGCGATGCCGAAATACATGCCGCCTCGGCGAGTGAAGACTTCGCGGCGGATCGAGCCCTCCACCGGATAGGGATAGTCCTTCGCCTGCTGCTCGGCAAAGTCGATGCTGACCTGCATCGGCCCACCGGTGTGCACCGGGTTGAAGCCTGCAAACAATGTCTGCCCCATGGGCACCATGCCGATGAAGTCATCGAAAATCGCACTCAGCTCCTTTTCGCTGCGGGCCGTACTCAACCGGTCGCTGTAGCTTTTGCCATTGGGTGAGCGCACCTGCAACGCACCGCTGACCAACAGGCCGGGAATGTGCGCCTTGGCCGCCCGGCGGTCGATTTCGTCACGGGCGATCTTGCCCAGGCCGGGCACGGACGGGTCTGACTGGAAGGTCGATTCCTGCTCGGTGACGGCCAGTACCGCACAGAGGTTTTGCGTGGTCGGCGCGATGTTCTGCGCCACAAACGCGGCATAGATATCCGTGGCCCAGCCCTGGCGGTCGACGGTTTTGGCCGGCAGCAGACGCAGGATTTCCGCCTTCACCTCAGCAGGCGTGCGCGCCGGGGGTTCCTGGGTCCGTTGGCTGCCACAACCGGCCAGCACCAGCAATGCGGCGATGCTCATGATCAATCGGTGGGCTTGCATGTTGCTCCTGGTCATTGGATGCGCCGGTCAACCATAAGGTCGATGGCAGGGTGCTGGCTATGACTGCGGCACGGACGCCCTGTTCCCCGAATTGACACCGGACCTGCATTGCATCGCCGGCGGGGCCGATCCCGTTGGGCGCGTGGCCTGGCTGTCCTGCCTGTTTGGACCATACTTGCTTGACTCGTTAAGGAGGACAAGTCATGCAACGTAGCGACGTGTTGATCATCGGCGCCGGCCCGACCGGACTGGTACTGGCACTGTGGCTGAGCAGACTGGGCATTCGAGTACGAATCATCGATAAAACTTCAGCGCCCGGAACCACGTCCCGGGCGCTGGCCGTTCAGGCGCGGACACTGGAGTTGTATCGCCAACTCGACCTCGCGGACGCCGTGGTCAAGAAGGGACATCGCGTGGCGGCGGCCAATTTCTGGGTCAAGGGCGAACCCGTGACACGCTTGCCGTTGAGTCGCGTTGGCGAAGGCCTCACGCCTTATGCGTTCCTCGAAATATTCCCCCAGGACGAACACGAACGGCTGCTGATCGACCGCCTGGAAACCTTCGGTATCACAGTGGAGCGCAACACTGAGTTACTGGGGTTCGAGGAAACCGGCGACGACATCATCGCCACGCTGCGCCTGCCCGACGGCCATCAGGAAATCTGCCAGGCCTGTTACCTGGCCGGTTGCGACGGTGCCCGGTCGATTGTGCGCAAGACCCTGGACACCGGATTCCCCGGCGGCACTTATCAGCAGGTTTTCTATGTCGCCGATGTACAGGCCAGCGGGCCGACGTTCAACGGTGAACTGCACCTGGATCTCGATGAGGCGGATTTCCTTGCCGTGTTCCCGTTGGCAGGTGAAGGTCGTGCGCGGCTGATCGGCACGGTCCGCGACGAACGCGCCGAACACGCCGAAGGCCTGCGATTCGAAGACGTCAGCAGCCGGGCCATCGAACACCTGAAGGTCAAGATTGAGCGGTTGAACTGGTTCTCGACCTACCGTGTGCACCATCGGGTGGCGGATCACTTTCGCACCGGCCGCGCGTTTTTGCTGGGCGACGCCGCCCATGTGCACAGCCCCGCCGGCGGTCAGGGCATGAACACGGGGATTGGCGATGCGATCAACCTGGCCTGGAAACTCGCCGCGGTGTTGAGCGGCGGCGCCGAGGCCAAATTGCTCGCCACCTACGAAACCGAACGCATCGCGTTTGCCCGCAAACTGGTAGCCACCACGGACCGGGTCTTCACGTTCGTCACCGCCGAAGGACGCATGGCCGACCTGCTGCGCACGCGCCTGGCGCCGTTCCTGCTGCCGAAAATGGCTTCGTTTGAAACGTCCCGGGAATTCCTCTTTCGCACGGTGTCGCAGATCACCCTGAATTACCGTGGGATGCCGTTGAGTACGGGCGTTGCCGGGCATGTGCATGGCGGCGACCGCCTGCCCTGGGCACACGATGGCGAGGGGGACAATTTCGAACCGTTGAAATGCCCGACCTGGCAGGTGCATGTGTATGGCGACACCAGCGACGAAATGATCGCCTGGTGCCACGAACATCATTTGCCGCTGCATGTATTCGACTGGCGGCCGGCGTTCGAAACGGCGGGCCTTGGACGTAACGGGTTTTATCTGTTGCGGCCGGATACCTATGTGGCGATAGCCGAAACCTGCTCGGATCCGAAGGTGATTGCGCGGTACTTCCAGGATCACGGGATCCGGCCGTTTTTTGGCAGATCCTGAAACCACCACAAAACCTGTGGGAGCGAGCAGGCTCGCTCCCACAGGTTTTTCAGTGAGTCAGTTGGAGACGGGTTTCGGGATTTCCAGCCCGCGCTTCACCGCCGGCCGCGACAGGAAGCGATCCAGCACCCGCGTGACGTTCTGGAAATTCTGGATACCCACCAGATCGCCGGCCTCATAGAAGCCGATCAGGTTGCGCACCCACGGAAAAATGGCGATATCGGCAATGGTGTAGCGCTCGCCCATGATCCAGTCCCGTCCTTCCAGGCGCTTGTCGAGAACAGCGAGCAGACGCCTGCTTTCCTCGACGTAGCGGTCACGGGGACGCTTGTCTTCATAGTCCTTGCCGGCGAATTTGTTGAAGAAGCCGAGCTGGCCGAACATCGGGCCAATTCCGCCCATCTGGAACATCAGCCACTGGATGGTTTCGTAGCGCGCCGCCGACTCCTGGGCCAGCAATTGCCCGCTCTTGTCGGCCAGGTAAATCAGAATCGCCCCGGACTCGAACAATGGCAACGGCTGGCCATCCGGACCGTGGGGATCAAGGATCGCCGGGATTTTGTTGTTCGGGTTGAGTGACAGGAATTCGGGGGACATCTGATCGTTGGTGTCGAAACCAACGCGGTGTGGCTCGTAGGGCAGGCCGATCTCTTCGAGCATGATCGAAACCTTGACGCCGTTGGGGGTCGGCAAGGAGTACAGCTGAATCCACTCCGGATACTGGGCCGGCCATTTTTCGGTGATGGGGAACGCAGACAAATCGGTCATGGGCAGGATCCACGGGAAAATTGAGAATGCCGATGATAATGGAGATAACCCGCCGTGCGACGCCCGGAGCCATCAATACCACTGATGGTGAAGATCAAAAGAGATCACAACACCCCTGCGTAGTGGCCGGTGTACGGTGTCCATAAATCCGCAACATCCTGTCGATAACCTTCGCTGCAACCCGTTCAAGGTTACCGATACATTGCGGCGCTCTCGGCCGGAATCGAACCAAATGGGCTTCAGGGGACTCTGAGCACTGCCCTTTGAAACGGACCGGTTTCACGACATGGAAAACACCCGATGCAGGAAATTCGCGGTGTAAAGGTTTGTCAGCCTTAACCCAATGCGCTGAAGAACCCTTAATTCCATGACGAACCTTATGAAATTCGCCAAACGCTTCAAACATCGCGCTTATCTGGCCCTGCCCGTCCTGCTGGCGGCCAGTGCGGTGTTTTTTGCCCTGGAGTCCCGCGCGCAGCCGGCGGACGGCACCCAAACGCTGGTGTTCCTGCGCCATGCGGAAAAACCCGCCGGGGGCCTGGGCCAGCTCAATTGCCAGGGCCTGAACCGAGCGATCGATCTGGCTACCCTGCTGCCGGAAAAATTCGGCAAGGCCGACTATGTGTTTGCCGCCAACCCGACACGCAATGTCGAGGAAGGCGAACTGGACAATTCCTACAGCTACATCCGTCCATTGATGACCATCAGCCCCAGCGCGATCAAGCTCGGCTTGCCGGTGAACATCAACTTCTCGGCCAACGACACCAGTGATCTGGCCCGTGAACTGATCGACGACAAGTACCACAACGCAACCATCTACACCGCCTGGTCCCATGGTTACCTGCCGGAACTGATCAACAAGGTCGCCGGTAAAGCCGTGGGCAAGAAGCAGAACATCACCGACGATTGGGAATCCGGCGACTACGATTCGCTGTATGTGCTGACCCTGACCTGGCACAACGGCAAGGCCAGCCTGCAAAGCCAAAGCTACAAGCAAGGGCTGGATAATGGGCAGGAGACTTGCCCGACCTGATTTTTTGCAGTGTCTGTTCGGGCCTCTTCGCGAGCAGGCTCGCTCCCACAGGGGATTGAGGTACACACAAATTCAATGTGGGAGCGAGCCTGCTCGCGAAGGGGCCGGCAAAACCACCATCAACCTCGCTGACCACCCCGCTCCCGCAAATACTCCAACACCGCCCCCCGCTCCCCGGCAAACTCGATCCGCGCGCCCTTTTTCTCGCGCTGAAACGCATACATCGGGTCGTAGTACTCCACCAGCAACCCCTCGATCCAGCCCCGGTGCAAATCCACCGAACCGCTGCTTCCCTGCTCCGCCAGCGCCTCTTCCATCAACAGCAGCATCCGTCGATGACGCTCGCCGCCCAGGCGTTTGTGCACATTGTTCAGGCTCTCCAGCAAGCGTTCGGAAAACAACGCAAAGCCTTCGTCGCCATGCACTCGGATGAACTCGGCACACAGGTCCACCACGTAATCGCGCAGGATCCGCTCGACCCGCCCATGCAGGCTGTCTTCCAGCCAGACCATCGGGTACTGCTGCATACCCTGATACAGCGGCAATGGCAGCGCGCAGCTGCCGATGGCACGGCTTTCGTCCTCCAGCACGAATTGCTCGAGGCCCTGGGCGCGCTTTTTCAGCAGGTCTACCGCCAGGCGGTTTTCAAAGTCGATATTGGTCGGTTGGCCCGTGGCGCGCTTGCCGAAACTGGAACCGCGGTGATTGGCGTGACCTTCAAGGTCCAACCCGTTGCGCAATTGCGTCAGCACTTCGGTTTTGCCCGTGCCGGTCATGCCGCCCAGCAACACGAAATCGCACTGGGCAACGGCCTGATCGACCGTACTCAGCAGGAAGTTACGCATGGCCTTGTAACCGCCAGCGACGCGCGGATAGTCGATGCCCGCCTCGTCCTTGAGCCATTGCTGGACGATCTGCGAGCGCAGCCCGCCGCGAAAACAATACAAATACCCATCGGGATGCGCCCGGGCGAAATCCGCCCAGGCCTGGATGCGCTCGGCCTTGATCGCGCCGGACACCAATTGATGACCCAGGGCGATAGCGGCTTGCTGACCGTGTTGCTTGTAGCAGGTGCCGACCCGTTGCCGCTCGTGATCGTTCATCAGCGGCAGGTTGACTGCACCGGGGAACGCGCCCTTGGCAAACTCGATCGGCGCGCGGGCATCCATCATTGGCCGGTCGTTGAGGAAGATGTCGCGGTATTCGGTACAGTCGACAGACATCAAGACACCTCGACCGCATTGTTCTGTCGCTCGACCAGTTCACCGATGGGTTCAAGGTTCAGACCCATGTCGGCGGCGGTTTCGAGAAACTGTCGATTGCCTGCGGGGGTGACCGCGATCAGCAGGCCACCACTGGTTTGCGGATCGCACAGCACACGTTTATGCAGTTCCTGAAGACGGCCCAGTTTGCTGGCGTAACTGTCGAAGTTACGCAACGTGCCCCCCGGGATGCAGTCCTGTTCGAGGTAATACTCGACACCCGGCAAACGCGGCACCCGGTCGTATCGGATTCGCGCGGTCAGGCGGCTGCCATCCGCCATTTCCACCAGGTGACCCAGCAGGCCAAAACCCGTGACGTCGGTCATCGCCGTCACACCGTCGAGTTTGCCAAAGCGGCTACCGGGTTTGTTCAGGGTGCACATCCAGTCCCGGGCCAGGCCAATGTCGGCGGTGCGCAATTTTCCCTTTTTCTCGGCGGTGGTGAGGATGCCGATGCCCAGGGGTTTGGTCAGGTAAAGCAAGCAGCCGGCGGTGGCCGTGTCATTGCGCTTCATGTGGCGCTTTTCCACCAGGCCGGTAACGGCCAGGCCGAAGATCGGTTCCGGCGCATCGATGGAGTGCCCGCCCGCCAAGGGAATCCCCGCCTCGTCGCACACCGAACGGCCGCCGCGAATCACTTCCCGGGCAATCTCCGGCGCCAGTACGTTGACCGGCCAGCCAAGGATCGCAATCGCCATTAGCGGATCGCCGCCCATGGCGTAAATGTCACTGATGGCATTGGTCGCGGCGATGCGACCGAAATCGAAGGGATCGTCGACGATCGGCATGAAAAAGTCGGTGGTCGACACCACGCCGCGCTCTTCATCGATGGCGTAGACCGCCGCGTCGTCGCGCGAGGTATTGCCGACCCACAGTTTCGGATCAAGGTTCTGCGCGCCGCTACCGGCCAGAATCACTTCCAGTACCTGGGGGGAAATCTTGCAACCGCATCCAGCGCCATGGCTGTATTGGGTCAGACGGATCGGCTCGCTCATCGGGGTACCTCGCAACATTGGTGCGACCGATTCTAACCCTGCGGGAGCCGGCTTGCTCGCGAAAGCGGTGAGTCAGGCACATCAACGTTGAATGACACTGCGCTGTCGCGAGCAGGCTCGCTCCCACATAGATCAGGGTTACGGCAATAGAATCACTTTGTCGCCGCTGCCCTGGTTGACTTCCGAATAGCGCTCCAGGCCTTCGGCCAACGGCGACTCGAACAGTCCTTGCGGCAACGGCAACAAGTCCTGATCGAAGAATTGGCCGAACTGATCCAGCATGGCCGCGCAGGTTTGCACGCCGTACAGCAACGAGTTGATCCCCACTACCGATCCGCCCTTGCGATACAGCGCCAGTGCCGGCAACTGCACCATGCCGTCCACCGGCGCGGCGATAATGGCGATGCGCCCGAACGTGGCCAATGCCGCGACGGAGGCCGGTAGCCAAAAGCCGGTGGTGTCGAAAATCACGTCAGCGCCGCCCGTGAACACGGCATTGACCTGTGCGCCCAAGTCTTCGGGTTTGTCCAGTTGCAGCGTCTGATAACCCTGGGCCTGCAAGTCCTTGACCTGCTCCGGCCGCCGCGCCGCCGCCAGCACCTGGGCACCGCGCACTTTCGCCAATGCCAGCGCGGCACTGCCCACCGCCCCGCCACCGATCACCAGCAAACGGGTTTGTGCCGTCACCTGGCTACGTTCCAGCGCGTCCCACGCCGTGGTGTAAGGCACACCGAGACTGGCGGCCTGGGCAAAACTCAGGTGAGTGGGCTTGAGTGCGACACCCGCGGCCGGCAGTTTGACGAACTGCGCATGGGAGCCATCGGCGAAAAAACCCAGTTCACGGCCAGTGCCCCACACCTGCTGACCGAGCAGCGCTGGCGGACCTTCAACGACGATGCCGGCAAAATCGCGACCGGGAATCCGCGGCAGGGTGGTGTAGGGAAAGCGGCCCAGCACGTTCTTCACATCGCTGGGGTTGAGCCCGGCGGCCTTGATCTCGACCAGCACTTCATCGGCGCCGGGAACGGGGGTGGGTACCTCGACATAGCGCAGGGCCGAGAGATCGCCGGTTTTGTCGAACTGCAACGCTTTCATGACATTTCCATCCAGTAAATAAAGGGATTCAGGAGATCCAGCCAGCCACCAGCTGCCGGCCCATCGGCCAGATTTTTTCGCCGGCCAGCATGCCGAGCAGCCCTATCAGCGCGATGGCCGGTGGTGCGGGAGAACGGAAATCCAGGGCACCGTAGAGCAGGCCGACGCCCAGGCCGATAACCAGTGAAATGAAGTAGCTCATGGCAGACTCCGGGGGCAATTGAGGTATGCCCAAAGTCTAGGGATCCGTGACGGCGAGCATCGGCCAAGTGCTTCTGAATTTCGGCCAAACCTTGCCCCTATAGGAGCGAGCTTGCTCCCACAAACTGCGAAGGCGCGACACCCAGTTCCCGGCGGAACATGTCGCTGAAACTGCTGGGGGAATAGCCCAACTCCCGGGCAATCGCACTGACCGGCACACCCTGGCTCAATTCGGCCGCCGCCGTCGCCAGTTGCACCTGCCGCCGCCATTCGGCAAAGCCCATGCCCAGGCCATCCTTGAACAGCCGCGCCAGGGTGCGCACACTGGCACCGGCGTTTTCCGCATGTTGTTCGAAAGGAATGTCCAGGGATGGCTGGGCCATGACCGCCTGGCACAGGTTCATCAGGCGCCGGTCGGAATCGTCCGGCAGCGGGATTTTCATCAGCGAGCGCCTGGCCCGCTTGAGCTCCAGCAATGCCAGCCCCACCAAGGCTTCGTAATACTCCGGGGCACCGTCGTCGCCCTGCTCCACCAGGCCGAGGATCAACTCGCGCAACAACCCGCCGACTTCGATCACTTGCACGCTGTCATCGAGCGTTGCCGCCAGGGAGGGTCGAAGGTAGATGTTGCGCATCTGCAGGTCTGACACCACCCGGATGGCATGGGGCACGCCCGGCGGCAACCACACCGCTCGCTGCGGCGGCACCACCAGCGCCTCATGGGGCGTTTCGACCCACATCACCCCGCTCATCGCATACAGCAATTGCCCCCAGACATGCTCATGCGGCTCGATGAACAACCCGCGCGGATAAGTTCGCGCCAGCGGTTGCACGGGCACATCGGTGTCACTCAGATCCGGCGGGGCGGCAAGGGCCATGGGCAATGATCATTGGGGTTGGCGGAAGGCTTTATGTTAACCAGACGCCAGACAGCCCGCCAGAGAGCGCAACCGTCTGACAATCCGAATGAATTTTCCGTGTGGCCTGCGATCCGTTTATGTACAACAGGGAGGAATACGGGCCATATGAACAGCGCAAAACTCTTCGTCATTGAGTACACCCTTCACGGCGTGCCCAAGTCGTTCATCATCCGTCTGGACAAAATGGACAACGCCGAAGCCTGGCATTGGGCCAGTTGCGATGCGGGGGTCGGCCGGATTCCGCGCTTTGGCCGGGAAAAGGTGCAAAAGACCAGCAAGCCGATGGCAGAGAAATTCGGCGTGGAAAACGTCAAGTGGCGGCCGGCGAATTGAGGCCTTTTGAAACTAAAAGCGGAGCCCGATCAGGCTCCACTTTTTCAATGCGCGATCGCTATCAACCATGGGCGCACTTGCAGCCTTGATGGACACATTCCTCACCGTGCTCATGGTGCTTGGCGCAGGCTTCACAGCAATAGTGTTTGCCGTGACGCACGATCGGATGCTCGCCAAGCTTGCAGTTACATTTAGGACAGTCACACTTACGGTCGTCGGTCATGGAGCTGACTCCTTTTGTGGTGGTCGTCGGGGGCTGGATAAACAACCCGTCTAACCAGTGTAGGAGTCAGGCCCGACTGCCGCTGCGATACATGAACACCAGCGCCAGGCCCAAAAGCGCCATCGCCACTATCCGACTGCCGGACAATTCGATTGCCGGATTGCCCAGCCAGCCAAAATTGTCGATCAACATCCCCATCCCCAACTGCCCGACGATCACCGCCACCGTCGCCACCGCAGTCCCGATCCGTGGCACCGCGCCCACCATCACCATCATGTAGACGACACCAAACAGTGCGCCGCTGAGCTGCCACTTCGGCACGTCCAGCAGGCTCACGGCATGGGCCGGTTCGAAAAATACAATCAGCAACCCGGTGCTCACCGCCCCGACCACGAACGTCAGCAAACTGCTACGCAGCACGCCAACCGTTTCACCCAGACGCCCGTTGATGGCGGCCTGCACACTTAGCACAGCACCAGCCGCCACGACCACCACCAGCAAAATAATCAGACTCATCTTCAACCCCGAGCAATCAGAACAAGTGCTGCGACAATCAGCAGCAAGGCCAGCCAGCGCTGCGCATTGACCTTTTTCCGGGGAGCGCCGAACCAGCCGAAGTGGTCGATCAGCACGCTTTTGCCGACCTGCCCGGACAGGATCGCGATCATGGTCATGGCAATGCCGATGTGCGGCGTGGCCAGCGTCAGCACCACCACGTAGATCGGCCCGAGAAAGCCGCCGATCAATTGCCAGCGCGGCAGTTCGCTCAGGGCCGGCCCCCGCTGCGGGCCGCTGAACAGCAACAGCAGAAACAGAATCGCCGAGCCGACGCCGAAGATGCTCAAGGTCGCCCACAAGTGCCCGACCTGAACGCCCAGAGGCCCGAGCAGCCCGGCTTCCACGGAAAGGCCCATGCCGGCCAGGATGACCAGGGGTAGAAGTAAAAGCCGCAAACCCGGTTTGGTCGCGGGTGATGCAGCGATTTCCATTGAAGAAGTTTGCATAGAGAAGCGCCTGCCCCTTATCAGATAACACACAAAACCCTTATGGGAGCGAGCAAGCCCGCTCCCACAATTATCGGGTGGCGACGCTTTGCGATAAATGGGAGCATCCTGACAACACTTTTGCGCAACTCGCACAACAGGATGAAACATGCAGGGCTTCAACGAACTGGGATTCAAGGCGCTTCGGCTGTTTGTCGCAGTGCTCGACCACGGCAGCTTTTCCGAAGTCGCCCGCCGCGAAGGCCTGGCGCCCTCTTCCATTTCTCGACAAATCCAGTTGATGGAACAGGCCCTGAGCCAGCAATTGCTCTACCGTCACACCCGCGCCGTCACACCCACCGAAGCCGGGCGCATGCTCGGTCACCATGCGCGGCTGGTGCTGGTGCAACTGGAGGAAGCCGAACAGGCCCTGCAGGAACAGCAAAGCGAACCCAGCGGACTGGTTCGGATCAATGCGCCGGTGGTGTTTGGTCAACGGCACCTGACGCCGTGGCTGGGGCAGTTATGCGCGCGTTACCCGAAACTGCAATTGGATATCCAGCAGACCGACAGTTACATCGACCCCTTGCAGGAAGGCGCCGACCTGCTGTTCCGCATCGGGCCACTGCACGATTCCAGCATGCAGGCGCGGATCCTGGCCCCCCATCGCTTTCAGGTAGCGGCGAGCCCGGCTTATCTTGAGCGGCACGGCACGCCGCAACATCCCGCTGACCTGGCGTCCCACCAGTGCCTGGCCTACAAGGGCGTCACCGGCCAACAGCGCTGGTTCTTCCGCAAAGGCCAGCAGCCTTGGACGCCCTGTTCGGTGAAGGGTCCGATCACCGGCAACCACGCCGACACCCTGACCCAGGCCGCTGAACAGGGCCTTGGGCTGGTGATGTTTCCGTCATGGCTGATCGGGGAAGCGGTGCGCAACGGCACGCTGGTGCCGGTGCTGGGGAACTATCAGGTGTCGAACAGCCTTGAGCCGCAGCAGATCGCCGTGCTGTGGCCCGGGAGCCGGCGCCTGTCAGTGAAGGTGCGGACGGTGATTGATTTCTTTGTCGAGTGTTTTGGCGAGGTGCCGTACTGGGACAGGCAGTAGATCGAGCGCCACGATCCCTGTGGGAGCGGGCTTGCCCGCTCCCACAGGTTCGGAGGTGTCAGATACGGAACTGTCCGACCAGGCCACCAAGACGCTGCCCCAGATCCGCAAGACTCCTGGAAGTTTGCGCACCCAGTTGGGTCTCACCGGCCACGTTATCCACCGCCACCGCGATCTGATGCACGCTGCGGTTGATCTCTTCGGCCACGGCAGTCTGTTCTTCGGCGGCACTGGCGATCTGTGCGTTCATCGAATTGATGGTGGCGATCAGCTGCGCCATGGTGTCCAGGGATGCACCCGCTTCGTTGGCCTGGGCCGAAGTACCGTCACCGGCCTCGCTGGAGCGGCGCATGGCTTCCACCGCCGACTGGGTACCGGCCTGCAAGCGGTCGATCATGCCCTGGATTTCCTGGGTGCTGATTTGCGTGCGACTGGCCAGCGCCCGCACCTCATCGGCCACCACCGCAAAACCACGCCCGGCCTCACCGGCGCGGGCCGCTTCGATGGCCGCGTTGAGCGCCAGCAGGTTGGTCTGTTCGGCAATCGAGCGGATCACCCCCAGTACACTGACAATCGACGACACGTCTTTTTGCAGGCTGTCCAGAGACACACCGCTGCTGCGAATGTCATCCACCAACGCATGAATCTTCACGATGCTGCCAGCCACCACGCGCTTGGCGGCCTGGCCTTCCTCGTCGGTCTGCTGCGCGGCCACCGCGGCGTTTTGTGCACTCTTTGCCACTTCCTGAGCGGCGGCGGACATTTCATTGATCGCCGTGGCGACCTGATCGGTTTCGTGACGCTGGCGCTCCATGGCCTGATCCGAACGCTGGGCCTGGTCGGAGACCTGATTCACCAGCCCGGTCAGTTGCGAGGTCATTTCGGTGATCTGGCGCACCAGGCCATGGATCTTGTCGACAAAACGGTTGAACGAACCGGCCAGTTCGCCCAATTCATCCTGGCTGGTGATGGCCAGACGGCGGGTCAGGTCGCCTTCGCCCGCCGCAATGTCGTCGAGGTTGTTTTTCATCAGGTTCAGCGGACGCAGGATGGTGTTGGCCAACAGCATCCCCGCTGCGGCAATCAGCAACAGCACCACCACCGCCACACCGACAATGCTCAGCACCACGCCTTGCATGCGTTCCTGGACTTTGGCTTGGACCACGGCCACTTGCGCCTCGATGCCGTCGAGGTTGACCGAGGTACCGACCGCCATGTCCCACTTCGGCAGGTATTCGGTGTAGCCGAGCTTGGGCACCAGCACCTGGTTGTTGCCCGGCAGCGGCGAGCTGTATTGCAGGTAATGCGTACCGTCCTTGGCGACTTTCACCAGGTCACGGTTGACGTAGACGCCGTTGGGATCGCGGTTGTCCTTGAAGCTCTGGCCCACACCCTCGGGGCTGTTAGCCTTGAACAGGCGCACGGTGTTGGAGTCGTAGCCGAAGAAATAGCCGTCCTTGCCGTAGCTGATGCTCGACAACAACTTGATCGCCTGGGCTCGCGCCGCGTCATCGCCTTGGGCGGCAGCGTCGTAAAGTGGCTTGATCGTGGTCATGGCCACGGCAACATAGCTTTGCAGGGTGGCCTTGGCATCGCTGAGCAGGCGCTTGCGGGTTTCCTCGACTTCCTGCCGGGCCTGGCCCTGCAGGATGAACAACGTGGTCAGGCTGATGACCAGCGCAAAGAGCAGCACCGGCAGGACGGCAAGGGACAGGACTTTGGCCTTCAGGCTCATGCGCATGACGTTCACTCTTGATTTTATTGGCGTGGGTAAAGGCTTTAACGGCACGCCAGGTCAAAAGTTGAATCAGGGGATACCGCAATCCCCTGTGGGAGCGGGCTTGCCCACTCCCACAGGGTAAACGGTGTTTTAGAGGACCATCGCGGCCAACCAGCCAAACGCCAGCAACGGCAGGTTGTAGTGCAGGAAGGTCGGGACCACGGTGTCCCAGATGTGGTGATGCTGGCCATCGATGTTCAGACCGGAGGTCGGGCCGAGGGTCGAATCCGAGGCCGGCGAGCCGGCGTCACCCAGGGCGCCGGCGGTGCCGACGATGCACACGATGGCGATCGGGCTGAAACCCAGCTGCACGCACAGCGGCACGAAAATCACCGCCAGGATCGGCACCGTGGAAAATGACGAGCCGATGCCCATGGTCACCAGCAGACCGACCAGCAGCATCAGCAAGGCACCCACGGCTTTGCTGTGGCCGATCCACGCAGCGGAGGTTTCGACCAGCGTCTGCACTTGCCCGGTGGCCTTGATCACTTCGCCGAACCCGGAGGCGGCAATCATGATGAAGCCGATCATCGCCATCATCTTCATGCCTTCGGTGAACAGGTCATCGGTGTCACGCCACTTGACGATGCCCGACACCGAGAAAATCAGGAAGCCGGCCAGTGCGCCGATAATCATCGAGTCCAGCAGCAACTGAATGATGAACGCCGCCGCGATGGCCAGGCCCGCCACCACCAGGCTCAACGGGTTGTACTGCACCGCCACCTGTTCCACTTGCTCGATCTTTTCCAGGTCGTAGACACGCTTCTTGCGGTAGCTGATAAATGCCACGCCAAGACCGACCAGCATGCCCAGCGCCGGAATACCCATGGCGTGGGTGACGTTGATGCCGCTGATGTCCACGCCGCTGCGGGCGACGTTGGCCAGCAGGATTTCATTGAGGAAGATGTTGCCGAAACCCACCGGCAGGAACATGTATGGGGTGATCAGGCCGAAGGTGATGACACAGGCGATCAACCGACGATCCAGTTGCAGCTTGGTCAACACGTACAAAAGCGGTGGCACCAGCAATGGAATGAAGGCGATATGGATCGGCAAGATGTTCTGCGAGGCAATGGCCACCACCCAGAGCAGGCCGATCAGTAGCCATTTGACCTGGCGGCCACCGGTAGCGTGCTGGCGATCGACCATCGCCAGTGCCCTGTCGGCCAGGGCGTGGGCCAGGCCGGACTTGGCAATGGCCACGGCGAAAGCGCCGAGCAACGCGTAGGACAAGGCTACCGTCGCCCCACCACCGAGGCCGCTGTTGAAAGCCTTGAGCGTCGCTTCGATACCCAGGCCACCGGTCAGGCCACCCACCAGCGCACCGACGATCAGCGCGATGACCACATGCACGCGGGACAGACTGAGTATCAGCATGATGCCGACCGCGGCAATCACTGCATTCATTTCATTACCTCGAGACAAACGGAAAGACTCCGTCCGGCAGTCTGCAAGAGCCGCCAGCGGATTAGGGAATGGTTTTATTAGAGGGCGCGAACTTTGACTGAAGCAGCTTCGAGCTGCAAGCCTCAAGCGACAAGCTTTTACGCATTTCACTTGAGACTTGCCGCTTGTGGCTCAAGAACGCTGCTTTTTGGCCGCTACAGTGCAAAGTCTCAGATATTTATCGAATAAAGGACGCCTCCATGTCGCTCAGACAACTTTCCATTCAATGGAAAATCACCCTGCTGGCCGGGCTGTGCCTGGCGGGCATCGTGACCCTGCTGGTGGGTCTTTCGCTGTATCGCATGGAGCACAGCTCCGAGCTGGTGAAAGCCTCGAGCATGGAGATGTTGACCGAAGCCGCCCAGGCGCGGATCGAATCCCAGGGTGAAAACCAGGCGCTGGGGATTCGCCAGCAGTTCATGGACGCCTATCAATATGGCCATGGTTTCTCGCGGCAGGTTCTGTTCCTGCGCGACCAGGCCGAGAAGCGCTTCCTCGATGCCTTTGACCTGCGCGAAGACCTGACCCGCCAGGTCAAGTCGGCACTGCAAGCCAACCCGGAACTGCTCGGCCTGTCCCTGGTGTTCGAACCCAACGGACTGGACGGCAAGGACGAGCTGTTTGCTGGCCAAAGCGACATCGGAAGCAATGAAAAGGGACGCTTTGCGTTGTACTGGTCGCAACCGACGCCAGGCGAGCTGACCTCCATGCCGCTGCCGGAAAAAGACATGGCCGACACCAGCACCGGCCCCAGCGGCGAACCGGCCAACGCCTGGTTCACCTGCCCACGCACCCGCCTCAAGCCCTGCGTGATAGAACCCTACTTCTATGTGATCGACGGCCAGAACGTGCTAATGACCAGCATCGTTTTCCCGCTGATGGTCAACGGCAAGGTCATCGCTTCGCTGTCGGTGGACATCAACCTCAACAGCCTGCAAGCGATCAGCCAGAGCGCGAGCAAGAAGCTCTATGACGGTCAGACCAGCGTCAGCATTGTCAGTCCCGCCGGTTTGCTCGCCGGCTACAGCCCGGACGCCAGCAAACTCAGCCAGCGCCTGGAAGCCGTGGATCCGCGCACCGGTGCCGAACTGATGCGCATGCTGGCCACCAGCAGCAAGATTGCCAGCCTGCACAGCGATCAGCAGCTCAAGGTGCTGGCGCCGTTCCAGCCGATTCCGGACGGCAAGGCCTGGGGCGTGTTGCTCGATGCGCCGGAGAAGGTGCTGGTCGGCCCGGCCGAAGCGTTGAAAAAACAACTGGATGAAAGCAACACCGCCGGCACCCTGACCGAACTCGGCCTGGGTGTGCTGGCCGCGTTGATCGGCCTGCTGCTGGTTTGGCTGATGGCGCGCAGCGTGACCAAGCCGATCCTCGGTGTGGCGCACATGCTCGAAGACATCGCCAGCGGCGAAGGTGACCTGACCCGCCGCCTGGCCTACGACAAACAGGATGAACTGGGCCAGTTGGCCGGCTGGTTCAACCGATTCCTCGACAAGCTGCAACCGATCATCGCCGAGGTCAAACGCTCGGTGCAGGACGCCCGCAGCACCGCGGACCAGTCATCCGCCATCGCCACCCAGACCAGTGCCGGCATGGAGCAGCAATATCGCCAGGTGGATCAGGTCGCGACCGCCTCCCACGAAATGAGTGCCACCGCCCAGGACGTCGCCCGCAGTGCAGCCCAGGCAGCCCAGGCCGCGCGGGACGCGGATCAGGCGACCCGCCAGGGCCTGACCGTGATTGACCGCACCACCGCCAGCATCGACAACCTCGCCACCGACATGGGCGCGGCGATGGCCCAGGTCGAAGGCCTGGCCGCCAACAGCGAGAAGATCGGTTCGGTTCTGGAAGTGATCCGCGCCATCGCCGAACAGACCAACCTGCTGGCACTCAACGCGGCGATTGAAGCGGCCCGTGCCGGTGAGGCCGGGCGCGGTTTTGCCGTGGTGGCCGATGAAGTGCGCAACCTGGCGCGGCGCACTCAGGAGTCGGTGGAAGAAACCCGCCTGGTGATCGAACAACTGCAAAGCGGCACCCAGGATGTGGTGGGTTCGATGGGCAACAGCCATCGCCAGGCCCAGGGCAGCGTCGAGCAGGTCGGCCAGGCCGTGATAGCGCTGCGGCAGATCGGCGATGCGGTGACCGTCATCAGCGACATGAACCTGCAGATCGCCAGCGCCGCCGAAGAGCAAAGCGCGGTGGCCGAGGAGATCAACAACAACGTGGCGACCATTCGCGACGTGACCGAGTCGCTGTCGGGGCAGGCCAATGAGTCGGCGCGGGTGAGTCAGTCGCTCAATAGCCTGGCCAATCAACAGCAAAGCCTGATGGATCAGTTCCGCGTTTAATCCCTTCCTGCCCCACTGAAACCTTGTGGGAGCGAGCCTGCTCGCTCCCGCAGGTCTTGTGTCTGACCTGCTGCCCCTGCTGCATTCCCGTCGAGTGGATATCTGCACAAAGCCGATTATGCTTCATGAAACCTTGCAGCGATGCGAGGCCGTCTGTTCGTGTCCACGCTTCGCGCAATCCGTAGTCCGTAGTCCGTAGTCCGTAGTCCGTAGTCCGTAGTCCGTAGTCCGTAGTCCGTAGTCCGATGACATCAGCCCCAGGGCCAGGGTGCGGCAACAACACTGAAGGTACTCCGGCCTTAAACAAGAACAACGGAGAAAACTCATGGCGGCAATCGACAATACAACCACGGGCAGCGCGCCCAACCGGGGGATCACCAGGGAGGAGCGCAAGGTCATATTCGCCTCGTCCCTGGGCACCGTGTTCGAATGGTACGACTTCTATCTATACGGCTCACTCGCCGCGATCATCGCCAAGCACTTCTTCGCCGGCGTCAACGAGACCACTTCCTTCATCTTCGCCCTGCTCGCGTTTGCCGCGGGCTTCGCCGTCCGCCCCTTCGGGGCCATTGTGTTCGGCCGGTTGGGCGATATGATCGGGCGCAAACACACCTTCCTCATCACCATCGTGATCATGGGTGTTTCCACGGCGGTGGTGGGCTTCCTGCCCGGCTATGCGACCATCGGTGTAGCAGCGCCGATCATCCTGATCACCCTGCGGCTGTTGCAAGGCCTGGCGCTGGGGGGTGAGTACGGCGGAGCGGCGACCTACGTGGCCGAGCATGCACCGAAAGGCAAGCGCGGTTATTTCACCTCGTGGATTCAGACGACCGCGACCCTCGGCCTGTTTCTTTCGCTGCTGGTGATCCTCGCCTGTCGCACCGCGCTGGGCAATGAAGCCTTCGAAGCCTGGGGCTGGCGGATTCCATTCCTGCTGTCGATTCTGCTGCTGGTCATTTCGGTGTACATCCGCCTGCAACTGAGCGAGTCACCGGTGTTCATGAAAATGAAGGCCGAAGGCAAGGCTTCCAAGGCGCCACTGACCGAATCCTTCGCCCGCTGGGATAACCTGAAGATCGTGATCATGGCCCTGCTCGGCGGCACCGCCGGCCAGGCCGTGGTCTGGTACACCGGGCAGTTCTATGCGCTGTTCTTCCTGTTGCAGACGCTGAAGATCGACGCGCAGACCGCCAACTTGTTGATTGCCGGTTCGCTGCTGATCGGCACGCCGTTCTTCGTCATCTTCGGCAGCCTGTCCGACCGCATCGGCCGCAAGGGCATCATCATGGCCGGCTGCATTCTGGCGGCGTTGACCTACTTCCCGATCTTCACTGCACTGACCCAATACGGTAACCCTGATGTGTTCGTCGCGCAGGAGAAAAACCCGGTCACGGTGATTGCTGATCCCGGCCAGTGTTCGTTCCAGTTCGACCCGGTGGGCAAGGCCAAATTCACCAGTTCCTGCGACCTGGCCAAGACTGTCCTGGCCAAGCGGGCCATCCCCTATGAGAACGTGAAGGCCGAACCGGGCACCGTGGCCCAGGTCCGTGTCGGCGAGAACGTGATCACGAGCTTCGAAGGCACCGGCATGCCGGCCGCCGACTTCAAGACGCAGAACGACGCGTTCACCGCCACCCTCGCCACCGCTCTCAAGGAGGCCGGCTACCCCGAGAAGGCCGACCCGGCCAAGACCAACTATCCGATGGTGCTGCTGCTCCTGACGATCCTGGTGATCTACGTGACCATGGTCTATGGCCCGATCGCCGCCTGGCTGGTGGAACTGTTCCCGGCGCGCATCCGCTACACCTCGATGTCGCTGCCCTACCACATCGGTAACGGCTGGTTCGGCGGGTTTCTGCCGACGGTGGCGTTCGCCATGGTTGCGGCCACGGGGGATATCTACTACGGGCTGTGGTACCCGATTGTCATCGCGGTGATGACGGCGGTCCTGGGGATCTTCTTCATGCCGGAAACCAAGGATCGGGAGATTCATCACACATGAAGATGTGAAGCGAAACGCAATCCCTGTGGGAGCGGGCTTGCCCGCGAAGACTGTGGCACATCCGACATTGATGTGACTGAAAGCCCGCTCCCACAAGTTTCGCGTCGCTTGATTCAGGTGCGTTTAGGCAACTCGATCAGCACCTTCAACCCACCCCACTCGCTCTCCTCTAACCGCAACACCCCGCCCCAGGTGTCGACGATGTCACGCACGATGCCCAGGCCCAGGCCATGTCCGTCAGTTTGTTCATCCAGCCGGGTGCCACGGCTAAACACCTGCTCGCGGCGGTCTTCGGGAATGCCCGGTCCGTCGTCTTCCACACACAGTTCAAACCCGTCCACCGTCTCGACCACACCCAGGCGCACCTCGGCATCCGCCCATTTGCAGGCGTTGTCCAGCAGGTTGCCGAGCAACTCCAGCAAGTCTTCGCGATCCCACGGCAATTGCAGCCCGGCCGGGGACCGATAACTCAGGTTCAGGTGTTCGCCGTGGATCATGTTCAATGTCGCCAGCAACCCCGGCAATTCGGCGTCGCAGTCAAACAGCGCACCGGGCAGCGCGTCGCCGGATAAGCGGGCGCGGTTGAGTTCGCGGTTGAGCCGTTGCTGAACCTGATCCAGTTGCGCCTTGAGGATCTTGCGCAGTTGCGGGTGCGCGTCGAGTTGCTCACTTGACGCCAGGCTCAACAGCACCGCCAGCGGGGTTTTCAAAGCGTGTCCCAAATTGCCCAGGGCATTACGCGAACGCTTGAGGCTGTCTTCGGTGTGGGTCAGCAAATGGTTGATCTGCGCCACCAGCGGTTCCAGTTCCACCGGCACCTGGTCATCGAGTTGCGAGCGCTGGCCCTGCTGCAATTGCGCGATTTGTTCCCGTGCCTTTTCCAGAGGGCGCAGGGCGCGACGCACCGTGACCCGTTGCAGCAGCAGAATCAGCAGCAAACCCGCCAGACCCAGTCCGAGACCGAGCTGCTGCATGCGCCGGAAGCTCTCGCGCACCGGGGTGTAATCCTGCGCCACGCTGATGGAGATCGACTGGCCCAGGCGACGATAGTCCGAGCGCAATACCAGCAGCTGCTGTCCCTCCGGCCCCAATTGCAGGTTGCTGTGCAGACCGGGATGGTCGAGTCGCGGCAGTTCCTGGTCCCACAACGAACGGGAGCGCCAATGGCTGTCGGCAAAGTCGATGCGGAAATAATGCCCGGAAAACGGCCGCTGATAGGCCGGCGACAGGTTTCGCTCATCCAGTTGCAGGCCCTGCGGGCCGCGGACCAGCGCCACCAGCAGGTTCTCGCTGTCGTTGCGCAGCCCGGCCTCGAGGTAGCGTTGCAAACCCATTTCGAACAGCCACAGGCTGGTTTGCGCCAATACCAGGCCGACCACCACCATCACGCTGATCAGGCCCAGGCTCAAGCGACGCTGGATCGACCTCACTGCGCTTGCCCGCCGAACAGGTAACCCTGGCCGCGACGGGTTTCGATCACGCTGCGCCCCAGTTTGCGTCGCAGGTGATTGACATGGACTTCCAGCACATTGGAGTCACGCTCGGTTTCACCGTCGTAGAGGTGTTCGGCAAGGTGGCTTTTGGAAAGGATCTGCTCCGGGTGCAGCATGAAGTAACGCAGCAAACGGAATTCGGCGGCGGTGAGCTGAACATCCGCGCCGTCGCGGATCACACACTGACGACCTTCATCCAGTTGCAGCCCGGCGGCCTTGAGGGTGGGTTGATTGACCTGGCCGTGGGAGCGGCGCAGCAGGGCCTGGACCCGCAAGTGCAACTCTTCCGGATGAAAAGGCTTGGTCAGATAATCGTCGGCGCCGGCCTTGAGCCCTTCGATGCGCTCGGCCCAGGAACCACGGGCGGTAAGAATCAGCACGGGCGTGGCCAGCCCGCCCGCGCGCCATTGCGTCAACACTTCAAGCCCCGGCAACCCCGGCAGGCCGAGGTCGAGGATGATCAGGTCATAAGGCTCGCTGCTGCCCTGGTACACCGCGTCGCGACCGTCGGCCAGCCAGTCCACGGCGTACCCTTGGCGATTGAGGCCGGCCATCAGTTCGTCGGCCAGGAGCACATGGTCTTCCACCAGGAGCAAACGCATCGGTCAATCTTCCTTGTCTTTCAATAAACGGCCGGTGGCGGCATCGAGGTCGAGTTCACGGACCACGCCTTCAGTGGTCAACAGCTCGACTTCATACATGTAGACGTCGTGCTTCTCTTCAAGCTCGGCTTCCAGCAGCTTGGCGCCGGGATAACGATCCAGCGCGATTTGCAGTACTTGCTCCAGCGGCAGAATCACACCCTGCTGGCGCAGGCGCAGGGCCTCATCCTGATCGAGGTCGCGGGCCATTGTTGCCGAGCAGAATGCAACAAGCGTCAGGGCCAGGCAACCGACGGCGCGGGTGGATGAAAGAGGTAAAAACGATTTCATTAAGTATCCTGATGATCCTTGCGCAAAAGCCCATCGGCCGCATCCAGTTCGAGTTCCCATTCCACGCCTTGCGCGTCAGTCAGCTCTACCCGGTAGAGGTAAATGCCGTACCTTTTTTTCAACTCGATTTCGATGATTTTCGCCCCCGGATGCCTGGCCATGGCCACGGCCTCGATCTTCTCGATCGGCACAATGGTACCAGCGTCGATCAATTTCCGGACTTCGTCAGAGCGCAGGTCACGCGTGTGAGCGAGATTGGAGGTAAGGCCGAAGAGGATAAGTGCAACGAACAGGGCGACCAGGGTTTTCATGGGTGTCTCCGAATTTCTTGTGTTTTTCCATGGACATAACCTTAGTCATTCGAACTTAATTGAAACTGAATGGCCATCATTGGTCCCCCCCAATCCCTGTGGGAGCTAGCCTGCTCGCCCCCACATTGAACTCATGCACTCAAAGAACCCGTTTATAATCCTGCCCGCGTGCCAATATTCGAGACAGGTATGACCGCCATCCACATCAAGTTCCCCTGCCTGACAATCAAGGCCGGTCCGCGTGCCTTTGTGCGCATTCGAGAAAACGGTCTCAGTGCCGCTGATGTCGGTACGCTGCCGGGCGCCGCCGGTGGCCCCAAGGCACTGGGGATCCAGGGGCTGGACCTGGCATTGTTCGGCGAATGGCTGCCGTCGGCGCCACGGGAGCGTTCGCTGATCGGGGCATCGGTCGGCTCCTGGCGCTTCGCCAGCGCCTGCCTGCCGGACGCCGCCGAAGGCATCCGCCGTCTCGGCCACCTTTACACCGAGCAAGACTTCGCCAAGGGCGTGACCATGGCGCAGATCAGCCAGAGTTCCCGGCGCATGCTCGATGACTTGCTCGACGGCCGCGACGCCGCTCTCCTCGACAACGCTCACTATCGCCTGAACATCATGGTGGTCAAAAGCCACGGCCTGCTCGCCGACGATCATCGCGGCCGCCTGGGCCTGGGCCTGTCTTCGGTGATCGCCGACAACCTGCGCGGTCGCGCGCGGCTGTCGCGGCACTTCGAACGGTTGATCATCCACGACCCGCGCCTGGCGCCACCGGTCGATGCATTGAATGATTTCCCGTCGCGTTTCGTCGCCCTGAACGCCGGCAATCTGCGCCAGGCCCTGCTCGCCTCGGGGTCGATCCCGATGGTGATGGAAGGCGTGCGCGACCTGCCGGGGGCCGGTGCCGGTACGTTCCGCGATGGTGGCCTGCTGGACTATCACCTCGACCTGCCCTACAGCGGCAACGACATCGTGCTCTACCCGCACTTCACCGACCGGGTAATTCCCGGCTGGTTCGACAAGACCCTGCCATGGCGCCGCGCCTGCCCGACACGCCTGCAAGACGTACTGCTGCTGGCACCGTCGAAGCAATACCTGGCGCGCCTGCCCTACGGCAAACTGCCGGACCGTAATGACTTCAAGCGCTTCATGGGCGACGCTCCGAGCCGGCAGAAATACTGGCGCGCGACCATGGATGAAAGCCGCCGGTTGGGCGATGAATTTCTGGAACTGGTCGCCAACGGTCGCCTTGGCGAACGCCTGCTGACCCTTTAGTCAGGACAAGCTGTTAAACTCGGCGCCTGTTCAAATTGCCCCAGCGTCGCCGCCGCGATCGCCACCTCAACAGAGCTGAAACCACTGTGGAAATTTTCAAAGAGTTCACCTTCGAATCCGCCCACCGCTTGCCCCACGTCCCGGACGGCCACAAGTGCGGGCGCCTGCACGGCCACTCGTTCAAAGTGGCGATTCACCTGAGCGGCGACCTCGATCCGCATACCGGCTGGATCCGCGACTTCTCGGAGATCAAGGCGATCTTCAAGCCGCTGTATGAGCGGCTGGACCACAACTACCTGAACGACATCCCCGGCCTGGAAAACCCGACCAGTGAAGTGTTGGCCAAATTCATCTGGGCCGAACTCAAGCCATTGCTGCCGGAACTCAGCGCGATCCGCATTCATGAGACGTGCACCAGCGGGTGCATCTATCGCGGGGAGTAATCAGGGGAACCCTGCAACTTGAATTTGGCTGGTATTCGCTCTGTTTTTTCATGAGGGCGAATGACACCCGGTAGCGCTGACGCCCTGGGGCTCGCTGTTCGTGCAGCATGTGCGCCAGCATGAGGCCACGTTTAGCGGGCTGCCCGATTACATCCAGCGGGCGATTGTGCCCACCTATATACGCACAGCGATCAAGC
>NZ_SCOO01000034.1:0-72305 GCF_005502415.1 Pseudomonas sp. G(2018)
TGGACGGCGCACTGGCGCGCAAGGTCAATGTGCAGTCGGTGCTGCCGAGTTTCGACGGTTCGATCCTCGATCTGGTCATCGATTACCTGACGTATGTGTTCATCCCGGCGCTGGCTCGGGTGGAATGGGCGGGCTGGGCGGACTGCTCGGTGGCTTGCTGGGCGGCTCGCCGATGGGCGGTTCCCCTCAGGGCCGTTCCGGCGGTGGCACCAACTATGCCGCGCTGGCTTCGCTAGGGATGATGGCGTTCCAGGCATATCAGGCTTGGCAGCGCAGCCAGGCCGCACAGCAGCAACAGGCACCGCAACAGGCGCTGCGCACGGTGGATCTGTTGGCCGGCCCGGAAGTCGAGGAGCATAGCCATGCGATCCTGCGGGCACTGATCGCGGCAGCCAAGGCCGATGGCCGGATCGACCCGGCCGAGAAGCAGATGATCAGCACCGAAATCGGCCGTCATACCGATGATCCGCAATTGCAGCAGTGGCTCGACGATGAAGTCGCCAAACCGCTGGACCCTGCCGAGGTGGCGCAATCGGCCACCGACCCAGGCATGGCCGCCGAGATGTACCTGGCCAGCGTGATGCTGGTGGACGATCAGCAGGATGCCGAGCGCAACTATCTGGATCAATTGGCGGCGGCGTTGCAGATTGATCCGGATTTGCAGGTGCATCTGGAACAGCAGGCCAGAGGCGGTACTGTCTGAATTTCAGGTCGGCCGTCAGTCCGCTATCGCGGGCAAGCCCGCTCCCACAACGCGGTCAACCTGCGGGTTTCGATACCAGGAAGGTAACGCCATAGCGCTCGGCGACCTCGAATATCCTAGGCAGATCCTCAGGCACCTTGAACCGGTCCATCGCCGCAAAAAACTGCCCGCCACGCGGATCGGAGACCACGCCGATCATCTTCGCGGTGGTACTGATGTTCTTGTAGGCATGAATCGCCCCGGCAGGGATATGCACATACCCCCCGGCCGAGACGGTGGTGGATTTGCCCTCGACGGTCACTTCGACCTGGCCGTCCACCACATAAAACGCTTCGTCCCACGGATGAAAGTGCGGTGGCGGGCCGCCACCTTGCACGCCCTCCTGAATATGCATTTCAAAGGGTTTGCTCAGATCCCCGCCAGCCAGGACCGTGATTGCCTCGCCGACGACGTTGAAGGGTTCCGGGGGGACTTCGATGACGTGAGTTGTGCGCATGATTGCTCTCCGGGGATGAAGCGGCACCTGCTGATTGTATGCCCTTGAAGGTCCGTCGGAAGCCGCACCCCGGGGCCGTCTGTCCGGGCAGTTTCACCGTCGATGGGATTTTTCGGGCGTCGCTCGACCTGAAGACAACTACGACGTGGTCGCCGCCGAGCCAACCGAAGATCGATTATCTTCACGGTATTATGCCTGTAGGACTAATCCATCACGCAGGGCGATCAGGATGTTTCGTCTTGTTATCGGATAGACCATCGTGCTCTTGCTCCTGGCTATTGCCGGCGCGGATGTGTTGCTGGCCACAGCAAACGTTACGTTCGCCACTCTCACTGTGTTCATGTCCGCCATGCCCATGCCCATGCCCACGGTGCATGAAAAAATGCATCAGTGGACAGGCCAGTAGTAGCAGGAATGGCAGATAGGGAAGGACGTGAGCCCTGTGCTCGGTGAACAGGAAATAACCGGCGATGGCTAGGAAGCCTAAAAAGTACCAATTGGTGCCCCTTACGCGGTGCCGGGGTAGGTTATGTTGATTCATGATGGCACTCCTTGGAGGGAACGGGAGGGACGGCCATAGCGCAAGGCCACTTCCCATTTTGCTGAAGCGCTATCGGATGTGTGAGCATAGCGAGCCAGAACCTCGGTTTACGTGTCCAATG
Source organism: Pseudomonas sp. G(2018) (assembly GCF_005502415.1). Taxonomy (NCBI): domain Bacteria; kingdom Pseudomonadati; phylum Pseudomonadota; class Gammaproteobacteria; order Pseudomonadales; family Pseudomonadaceae; genus Pseudomonas; species Pseudomonas sp. G(2018). Next base: position 1,862 of record NZ_SCOO01000034.1, read on the forward strand.
CGTCGGCAATTCAGGGGGGAGCCGCATAAAGTATCAAGGCAGATTCTTCCTTTTCAGTTGTCGATTAGCCTCGGCCATGTCCTTATCAAATTGGCGGACGCCGCGAAAAAGTTGCACCCCGACCAAGACCGGGCACAGCAGGAAAATCGCTGCAATGGCCAACGATTTCCCGGTCAGCCCCAACAGGTAAACCACCGTTGCGATAGCCAGAGCACTGACCAGGAGGCAGATAATCAGAACTTCGCGTTTCATGATTTGGCCTCCTGACTAAAGCCAATACGGGCACGTTTGAGCAGCGCGGAGTTGGCGATTACCGACAGGGAGCTCAGTGCCATAGCGGCGGCAGCAATGATGGGATTAAGGAGGCCAAAGGCCGCGATTGGAATGCCGATACTGTTGTAGATGAATGCCCAGAACAGGTTTTGTTTAATCTTGACCATGGTTGCGCGCGACAGCTTGATTGCGGTTACCACGTCGCGTACATCGTTCTTGAGCAGGATGATGCCGCCAGTTTCCTTGGCTACATCGGAACCCGAGCCGATGGCAATGCCGATGTCAGCGGTGGCCAGGGCAGGTGCATCGTTGACACCATCGCCAACCATGGCCACGACCTGCCCTTCGCTTTGCAATTGACGGATCACTGCGGCCTTGTCGTCCGGCAAGACCTCGGCAATCACTTGCTCAATGCCGACCTGGCGCGCGACTGCCTGCGCAGTACGATGGTTGTCGCCGCTCAGTAGCACGACCTTGATGCCGCTTGCCTGCAATGCCGCAACGGCTTCAGCCGCTTCAGGTTTGATGGTATCGGCCACAGCAATCACCCCGAGCAAGCGGTCGCCGACACCGACCAGCATCGCGGTCTTGCCATCGGCTTCCAGGCCGATGAGGTGCTCCTCGGCAGCCTCGGTCGAAATGCCTTGGCGGGCGAATAAACGCCGGTTGCCCAGCCAGATTTTGCGACTGTCTACACTGCCTTCGATGCCGTGACCGGCGATCCCATGGATGCCGGTCGCTTTCGGCAGGCTGATGCCGCGATGCTGAGCGGCGCGCACTATCGCTGCGCCGAGCGGATGTTCTGAACCGGACTCCACGGCGGCGGCGAGCATCAAGACTTCGTTTTCCAACGCGGTACCAAGCGGGATCACATCGGTTACGTTGGGTTCGCCTCGGGTAATAGTGCCGGTTTTGTCGAACACCGCTGTACTCAGTTTTTCTGCCCGCTCCAATACTTCACCGCCGCGGATAAGAATGCCGTTATCGGCGCCCTTGCCAACACCGACCATTAACGCGGCGGGAGTCGCTACGCCCAGTGCGCAGGGGCAGGATATGATCAGAACCGCGATAAAGGCCAATAGGCCCTGCGGAAAGTTCCCCACGAGAGTCCAGCCGATCAGGGCCATCAGCGCGACCGTCACCACGGCCGGCACAAAGTAGCCAGTGACTTGATCGGCCAACCGCTGGATCTGTGCCGTGCTGGTCTGCGCCTCCTCGACCATCTTGATGATCTGCGCCAGTGCCGTGTCGGCACCGATCCTGCTCGCCTTGAAGGTGAGTACGCCGCTACCATTGAGCGTGCCTCCGATCACCGGACTGCCTGGATGCTTGTCAACCGGCATAGACTCGCCGGTCAACATGGACTCATCTACCGTTGACTGACCTTCACTGACATCGCCATCGGTGGGAATTTTTTCGCCAGGTTTGACTATCAGGAACTCGCCAGCCATGACACTTTCAGCGGGTAGGTCGACTTCTTGCCCATCGCGAATCACGTGCGCGATCGCAGGCTTGAGATCCAGCAAGCGCCGTACTGCGGCTGAGGATTTTTTCTTGATGATCTCCTCCATGTACCTGCCAAGCAGTACGAAGGCGATGATGACCGCTGACACCTCGAAATAGACATCGCGCTCGTCCACCTTGATCGGTAGGACGTCCGGGAAGAACAACACCGCGACACTGTAGAAATAGGCGACCGACGTGCCGAGGGCGATCAGAAAATCCATGTTGATGTTTCGGGTGCGAATGGCGTTCCACGCCCCCTTATAGAAACTCCAGCCACCGATGAACTGCACCGGTGTTACCAGCAGAAATAGCCATATACCCCATGTGAACCAAGGGAGCGCCGGGATCGGCACCCAAGTCAGCAGTGTTGCACCAGCAGCCAGTGCAATGAAGGCGCCAGCACGCAGCAGCGCCAAAGCCAGTACTCCGGTCAGGGCGATAGTGACGCGGGTCTTCATCGCCTTCAGTTCTTTTTCTGGCGACTCGAAGGTACGCAAACAGGTATCGCTGCAAAAGTAATAGCTGCGCCCGCCACGTTCTCGTGACAACGCTGTGGTCTTATCCACCATCATCCCGCAGATCGGGTCTTTCGCCATTCTCCCTGATGCAAGCGCCTGCTGATGTTGGCTGTGTTGCATGTGTGATTCGTTCATCGCTGTCTCCTGCTCGAAGCGGCTATCAAGGCCTGCCATGGAGCTTGGCGGACAGCCACGCGAACAAGGTGCCGACCAACGCGCCCCATACACTCAAGACCAGCAGTGGCCCGACGAAAGTCGCCACACTGTAGTCTCGTGGAGCTTGAAGGCGACCGAAGTCGAGTCCATGGAACAAAGCGCTGAGAAAGGCGATACCCTGCGCCGGCCATAGCGCATAGAGCAGTGCACATATGGTGTAGGAAATGGCCATGGTCAGGGCCAGAGAAATGCCGGTTTTCCAGGGAGCGTTCAAGACTGTTCTCCTGAGCCTGGAGGGGCGCCAGTAGGGGTGTTGGGACTGTGGGGGGCTGACCAGGGCAGGAATGCCGGCGTCTGTTGACAGTAAGTGCGGTAGGTATCGCCGAAGTGCGTAAGCATCTCCCGTTCTTCTCGCTTCGCCAGCTTGGCGTAGACCACCAGGAGGATTGGGAACATCACCAGGGTGATCAACGTCGGCCACTGCAACAAAAAGCCAAACATGATCAGCACGAAACCGGCGTACTGCGGGTGACGGATCCGCGCATAAGGCCCGTCGAGCGCCAGTTGCCCAGTCCCTTGGGCCTTGTAGAGCACACGCCAGGCGGCCGCTAATAACCAGAAGCCGCCAGCGATCAACAGGTTGCTGATAATGTGGAATGGACCCCAGTGCGGATTGACCTTCCAGCCCATCACTGTTTCGAGCAAATGCCCAGCGTCGTGCGAGAGGAAGTCGATGCCAGGGAAGTTGCGAGTGAGCCAGGGCATCAACAGGTAGATAGTCAGCGGAAAACCGTACATTTCGGTAAACAGCGCTACCAGGAATGCCGAGAACATGCCGAAGGAGCGCCAATCGCGGCTCGTTTTAGGCCGGGTGAAGCTGAAGGCGAACAAGAGAAACACTAATGAGTTGATAATGACCAGCGACCAAAGACCGTAGGCCGATCCAGTGTGGTTCATGGCGGGTACTCCTCATTTGCCTGGCGTGTTTGCTGTTCGTGCCTATGCCGATGATCGCCGTGGCCGTGGGGCATAAACAGATTCTGCGTTAACCCAGGCAGTACTCGTGCTTTGTAATGGGCAGCAGCTCTTCTGCACATTTACTTTTTCATTGGCATTTCCATCATGGACGACTGTTGCTCCATCATCTGCATCATCATGTCCATCATCCCTTTACCTCCGCCATCCTTGGCTCCAGACATGCCCATACAACCCATTGCGTTCTGCTCCTTGCTCATCATGGCCATGCTGTCCTTCATCGCTTTCATGCCTTCTTGCATGGCGGCCTGGCGCTCAGCGGGAGTTTTAGCCGCTGCCGCTTTGTCATGCGCCGCCTGCATTTTCTCCATTTGTTCGGTCATGGCTTTGTTCATGGCCGATGGCGCTGATGTTGCGCTCGCAGCTGCGTCGCCTGGGAGGCCGGCCGGGTGGTGCGCGTCCTCGGCGGAGGCTATGAATGCACTGCTAGCCAAAATGGCGGCTAGAACCAATTTAGAATGCGCTTGCATGATGAACTCCAGAGATTATTGGGGATAAGCAGGTACAACTGAGTCGCAAAAAAGCGGCGCAGCTAGACAGAGCGACCGGTGCCCGGCCACTCAGGAGTAGGGATTAATCGTTAGAGCGAACGAACGTCAGGCGGACTGGCGGCCTCGGCGGTGCGGGGCGCTTCAGTGCAAGAGCAGCGAAGGAGGATTTTTCCTCGGGATTAAGCACCATAAATACTGCCGCCGTTAACAGCAAAAGGGCGGCCCACTGGATGGGGTCTAATGCTGGAACCTGCGATACAGGTTTTAGCGCCGTGGCAGTGTCCTCACAGTTCTGAAGGCAACCACTGGCGTGGAGAGCATGGTCATCCACCATGTGCTGCTCGGCATGGTGTGGCGCGGCTATAGTGTGATTCGGTTGCACCAAACAGCCCTGGATTGCCATCACGGTCACCGCTAACACCCATACCGCGAGGGAGAGGTGCAATAGCCGTTGGCGGTGACGTCGGAACCAGTACATGGCTTACAACCTCGACTTGTTACGTCGTATTGGTTTTCAGTCTAGTTAGCAAAACAATGGAGAGGTTGATCCAAATCAAACTAATGGATAACTCAATGATAGTTCACGTTGGCGGGCAATCTCCATTCATGACGATCGTAGCCATGCGGGGACAGGATTGAGGGGCCAGATTAGTTTCCGGGGTATTCAGCAATGACCTGGTCTGCGCCTGCTTTGGACAAGCCGATTACCTGGTAAGCATCACGTTTTCCGTTGACTTCCATGCCTGGAGATCCAGCCGGCATGCCAGGAACGGCGATCCCGAGAAGGTCGTCACGTTTGCTCATCGCAATGATTTGCTCGGCGGGCACGTGACCTTCAACAAACTTTCCATTGATCATTGCTGTGTGGCAGGACGAGAGTCGTGGAGCAACACCGAGATTCTGCTTGACCGCGCTCATGTTGGTTTCTACATGATCAACGACGGTGAAGCCGTTAGCTTCAAGGTGCTGGATCCACTTCTTGCAGCATCCACAGTTAGCGTCACGATGGACGTCGATCGTCAGCGACTCTGCGGCATGACCAACTGAACCGATAAACAGAGCCGCCAATGCAGCGAGGCGAAGTGCCCGACCGGGACGAAGAAAGTTATTTCGCATGGGTATGCTCCTTCCCATCAGCGTGGGTATGAGTTTTTGGCAGAACGGCCGGAGTTGCAGGAGCGTCATGTGAGGCCTCCACAACCTGAAGATCGGCGTGTTCGATATCTTCATCCTGAGAAGGCGCTGCGGCCGCCTCATGGTCATGGGCGCTGTTTCTCTCGCCATGATGGTCGCCTGCTTCAGCTATTTCTTCGGTTGTACCCGCATCATGATGCCCGGCGGCGGCCCCTTTTTGGACCTGATGCTGGCCTTCATGGTTATGCATTTTGCTCTCGCCGCCACCGTGTTGATGACCACCGCTGCGGGTTACTAGAGCGTTGTATTGCTCTGCATCCAATGAAGGCAGCTGCTGGAGAAAAGCGACCATTCCCCATATGTAGGGATCGGCCATGCTTTTACCCCAAGCGGGCATGCCTGTGGATTTGATGCCATGCTTGATGATCCAGAAAGCTGCGGCAGGGTTTCCATCAACACCCAGTTTTGAAAGATTTGGAGGGGCAGGGTAAAGGCTGTTACTTAACTCGGTTCCTGCAATGCCCGGGGCTAGATGGCAACCGATGCACATAGAGTTGTAGTTCCCGGCACCCGCGCGGATGAGCGCTTCATCGCTCAAGTCGGGGACTTCAATGTCGCGTGAGCGCACTTCGATCGAGCGATCCCGAGCGGTGGAAAGTAGCGCGTAAACGGGATCGGAATGTGGATCATCCGCCCCAACATTGATCACACCAAAATACACCACGCCGGCGCCTGCTATTGCGGCGACCACCCCGGCAGCAGTCAATGTTTTCAATGTTCTTTTCATGTCAGACCCTCAAAACCACATCCGAATACCGGCGACAAACCGCGCCTCGTTGGCATCCTCTCCTTCATCGCTGGCCAGGTCTGCCGTATTGCCGTAGGAGCGGCTCCAGCTAACCCCAATGTAAGGGGCAAATTGGCGAACAATCTCATAACGCAATCGGAGTCCTACTTCGGTGTTTGCCAATCCAGACCCAATGCCGCGCTGAGGATCATTTTTTCCGTAGAAATTGGCTTCGGCCGTCGGCTGCAAGATCAGGCGATTGGTCAACAGAATGTCGTAGTCGCCTTCCAATCGAGCAGCGGTTTGACCATTCTCACCGATGTAGGCAGTCGCTTCGGCTTCAAAGTTATAGAGGGCCATGCCCTGAATACCAAGCGCTCCCCAAGTTTGTGGTGACCCGGGCTTGAAATCTTGTCGTACGCCGGTGACGACATCCCACCATGGACCGATGGAGTGCCCCCAAAGTGCTGAGAGTTCAGCGTTTTCCGTTACGCCATTGGTACGTTCGCCTTCCGAGCGCAACCACAGTCGGTCAACGTCACCGCCGATCCATCCTTTTGCATCCCAGGCCAATGCACTACCGTTGTCAGCATCCTGGTACTCAAACTTATCCATCAGCATGAAGGAGTTGACCTTCTTGTCGTGAACACCATGACCAGCCACATCAGGGAACGCGGCTGCACGGTCAGCGTCGGTCAGTACAGGGATTGGCGTTCGGCTGGTGGTGGTAGCCCCTCCATCCATACTTTCCATACCGTCCATTGCTCCATTGTCCATGCTCATTTTACTGTGATCCATTGCCCCCATCTTGCTATGGTCCATAGCTCCCATCGAGCCGTGATCCATCTTGGAATGATCCATCTCTTCTGCCGCCTGGGCCATGAAAGAGAAAGCAGGACTGATATAGACTGCCATTGCTAACAACGTTGGGCGTATGAATTGACTGGTCATGATCTCAATCTGCCTTTTTGGTTTTTTGGTCATGATCCATCGGCTCATGGTGCTTCTTGCTGTGATCCATTGACCCGTGATCGGGTTTTGACTCGGTTGTCGTAGTTGCGGGCTGATTTGTTGCTTTCGCAGGAGTCGCCAGCGAATGGTCACTACTACCATCCCCTGCCAGTACTGCGGACGAGAGTCCACTCAACAGGCCAATGGCAAAGAGGCAACCCACTAGCGATTGACTATTCAGGTATGTGCTCACAGATCGTCTCCTTTACTCATCAACCCGTACTTCACGGAACATGCCCATTTCCATATGGAAAAGCAGATGACAGTGATAGGCCCAGCGACCTAAAGCGTCAGCAGTAACTCGATAGCTGCGCTTGGTGCCCGGTGGCATATCGATTGTGTGCTTGCGTACCATGAACTTGCCGTTCTCATCTTCAAGGTCACTCCACATACCGTGAAGGTGGATGGGGTGAGTCATCATCGTGTCGTTCACCAGGGTGATGCGCAGACGTTCCCCATACTTCAGGCGCAGCGGTTCGGCGTCAGAGAATTTGATGCCGTTGAACGACCACGAAAACTTCTCCATGTGACCGGTAAGATGAAGTTCAATGGTGCGATTGGGCTCGCGGCCGTCAGGGTCTTGGAAAGTGCTTTTCAGATCAGAATAGGTAAGTACTCGACGACCGTTGTTCCGCAGCCCGATGCCTGGATCGTTTAGCTTCGGCGTCGCGGTCATGGCTTGCATGTCAACCAATGGGTTGTTGGTTTCGGAAGCTGGATGGGTCTGCATTTCGCCACCCATACTGCCCATGCCAGTCATTCCTGACATATCACCACCGTCCATCCCTGCCATCTTGCTATGGTCCATACCGGCCATCTTGCCGTGGTCCATCCCTGCCATCTTGCTATGGTCCATGCCGGCCATCTTGCTATGGTCCATGCTGGCCATGTTACCGCTGTCCATACCGGTCATCCCGGACATGTCACCGTGTTTCATCTCGCTACCACCCATACCAGCCATGCTGCCATGGTCCATACCCGCCATACCGCCCATTCCCATGTCATCCATGGTCAAAAGAGGTCGAGGATCCAGCGCAGGTACCGGTGCTTTTAATCCTTCGCGAACGGCCAGAGTTCCGCGTGCGTACCCAGTTCTATCCATAGATTGGGCGAAGATGGTGTAAGCCTCTTCGCTGGCAGGTTCTACGATGACGTCATACGTTTCTGCCACGGCAATGCGGAACTCGTCGACGCTGACGGGTTTGACGTGTTGTCCATCGGCGGCCACAACGGTCATTTTCAAGCCAGGAATACGGACATCGAAATAGCTCATAGCCGAGCCATTGATGAAGCGCAGGCGCAGCTTCTCGCCCGGTTTGAAGACCCCGGTCCAGTTACCGTTCGGTGCCTGACCATTCATGAGGTACGTGTAAGTATCCCCACTGACGTCTGCGAGATCAGTGGGGTTCATTTTCATCTCAGCCCACATCTTCCGATCGGCCACGGCAGCAGACCAACCTTCCTTGCTGACATCGTCGATGAAGTCGCCAACGGTCCGTTTGTGGTGGTTGTAATAGTCCGATTGCTTCTTGAGCTTGGCCATGACCCGAGCTGGATCTTCATCGGTCCAGTCAGTCAGCATCACCACGTAGTCGCGGTTGTATTGGAAAGGTTCGGGCTCTTTCGAGTCGATAACGATTGGGCCGTAAACGCCGGCCTGTTCCTGTAAACCAGAGTGGCTGTGGTACCAGTACGTACCGTTCTGATGAACCTTGAATTTGTACTCGTACATGCCATCGGGAGCGATGCCATGGAAACTCAAACCCGGTACACCATCCATGTTGGCGGGCAGAATAATCCCGTGCCAATGAATGGAGGTGTCTTGATCCAAGCGATTTTTTACACGCAGCGTGACTGTTTCCCCTTCACGCCAGCGCAGCAAAGGTCCGGGCAATGAGCCATTGATGGTCATGGCTGTGCGTGGCGAGCCGGTGATGTTTACAGGGGTTTCTCCAATAAACAGATCAAATTCGTTACCGGTGAGCACGCTCGGCAGACCAGGACTGGTCACTGCCCATACAGGCGTGCGCCACAGACCAAGGCCGCCGAGAATGCCACCAGCGGCCAAGCCTTTTACGAATGTCCGCCTAGAGGTTTTGGAATGCATGCCGTTTATATCCAATCAGTCAAAAGGGAAGCCGTGCGAAACAAGCAATGAGCTGCTCAGGTTGAAGGCACTCTCTCCGGGGGAGCGTAATGAACCCGGATGAGTTTCGCCCGCCGTTACTGAAAAAGAGCTTTTACGGCAAGCGAGCTTTGAAATTGCCACATTTGAATCACCACAGTGATTACATTTCTGTCAGCTTGGGAACGCTGCAAGCTCTTCAGCAATTCTTGTGGTCCATCGCTTCGGCTTGGCTTTCTACGATGAGAGGCTGGGTGCTTTACTTTTGGGCTACTTGATACGATTCCATTGAATTATTCCTAAACGCTTCCCCACGATAATCTGTCTATAACAAACATTCATTTGTATGGCCCGATGGGTCACGACGTCCCATCTCAATAGGCTCCAGTGCAGCCGTTGCGAATGTCTCTTTTTTTTGAAGCTTGCCAAACTGTCAAGATTGTAATTCCCGCCTCAGCTGCCTGAAAGGAAGCCTTGCCTAACATCCTCATCAAGCGAACTGCTCAACCTCTCCCATTCATCTGGATGGAGTAGGAGTTCAATACTGAGGACTAGAACAATGAAGTTGACAAACGTTTTGATGCTGAGCTTCACCTTGGCCGTTTCCTCACTCGCTCTCGCAGAAGGCGGTGGCGACCGAACTTTCGAACGTTTGGAGAAAGCTCAGGTTGTCGCAATGGAGGCACACAAAGCCTCAACCGCTGCGACAGTAGACCGAGACGTCGTGTTGCAAAAAGCCAAGCCCGAAAAGCCTCATGGCTAGGCAGCCAAGCTTACTGAATTGTAATCACCATGTTGGCTGGCTTATGTCATCTTTCGCTCAACCACGCATGTGGCAACTGACCCCGGATTTTGATGCCTGGCGCCACTACCGGTGCTTGCTCTGATATCCGACTGACGGCCAGAATTTGACCGCCCAAACCACGGCTCTGTTCAGAGCGTTTCTTAATTGCTCGTATCCCCCTGGGGGGGATACGATTCGCGTAATTCATTAATCGCGAAGACTCAAATTATGAGTGAGCACGAACACATGCACCCACACGTCCACCAAAGTCATGAGGCGATCATCAAACGCCTGAAGCGGGCAGACGGTCATTTACGTGGAATCATCACCATGATCGAAGAGGGGCGTGAGTGCGTAGACATTGCCCAGCAGCTCCATGCTGTCGAAAAAGCCGTATGTCAGGCAAAGCGCGCGCTCATTCAGGATCACATCGATCACTGCCTGGAGGATACCGTCTCGTCGTTGAACAATGGCGAGCGCGCACCACTGGAAGCCTTCAAGCAAATCACCAAGTACCTCTAGGTCTGACATGCCCAATTTCGCTGATCTGCTGCAACAGGGCGGGGCTCACGCCTGGCTGTATTTCCCGAGCGCCATTCTTCTCGGTGCCTTGCATGGCCTGGAACCGGGCCATTCAAAAACCATGATGGCAGCCTTCATCGTGGCCATCCGAGGCTCGGTCAAACAGGCCGTTTTGTTGGGGCTGGCCGCGACACTTTCGCACACCGCAGTGGTGTGGTTGGTCGCCATCGGCGGCATGTACCTGGGCAAAGGCTTGGACGCTGAAACTACTGAGCCGTATTTCCAGCTTGCGTCCTCTGCACTGATCATCGTGATTGCGCTTTGGATGCTGTGGCGTACCTGGCGCGGTGAGCAGATGTTCGAATTCGAGCAAGGTGATGATCACCACCATGGCGAGCATGACCATGGCCACCATGATGAAATCCGCCGAATCGATACCGGCCATGGACGCGTTGAATTGTCGATATTCGAGGAAGGCATGCCGCCGCATTGGCGCCTGAAGACGTTGACCGGACACGCCTGGGCTGCCTCAGATGCTCACCTGATGACGACCCGTCCAGACGGCAGCACTCAACCGTTCGCTTTCGTCGAACGCGAAGGCTTCCTGGAGTCGACAGTCGATATCCCGGAACCTCATGAGTTCAGTGCTCGCTTGAGTTTCGTGCATGCGGGCCACTCTCATGATTACGATCTGCAGTACAAGGAACATGACCACGGGCATGCGCATTCCGAACTGGAAGGTTTGGGGTTGTCGATTGACGGCTATCAGGATGCGCACGAGCGTGCCCATGCCAATGATATTCGTAAACGCTTTACCAGCCGGGAAGTCACCACGGGCCAGATCGTCATGTTCGGTCTGACTGGCGGTCTGATTCCTTGTCCTGCCGCCATTACCGTGCTGTTGCTATGTCTTCAGGTTAAAGAGGTGGCATTAGGCGGCATGCTCGTCCTGTGCTTCAGCATTGGCTTGGCGATTACCTTGGTGGCGGTGGGCGCTGCGGCGGCTATTGGGGCCAAGCAGGCTTCCAACCGTTGGCCTTGGTTGGGCACCGTGGCTCGTCGCGCACCGTACCTGTCCAGCGTGTTGATCATCGGTGTTGGTCTGTACGTAGGTTTTCATGGCTGGATTGGCCTGAACGCATAAGACGACGTCCGAGTGTCTGACCTCACCAGCTACGTTGTAAGGAAGTCGCTTGCCCAGTGAAGGCAATTAGCCATACGCTGCGAAGCGTGAGAGGTCTCACGGATATAAAAACTTGAGCATGGAGCACGCCCTGATGAAACTGTCTGCCATTTTGATCGCCGCTTTACTTTCGATTACTTGCGTTGCTGCCTTCGCGCACAGCGGCGGTACTGATTCAAAAGGTTGCCATCGCAACCATAAAACGAACGACTACCACTGCCACTAAACGGCAAAAGCCCAGCTTGAGGCTGGGCTTTGATGCAAGCTGGCTTTCTCACATTTGTGGAGGCCAGATATGCGATTCACCTTGGCACTCCTTGCACCATGCATAGAGTGCGTCGTACAGGATCAGTCCATGCGAAAGCATTTCATGATCGTCGGAATATCGCTGCGACAGTCCCAGTGAGATGGCGTACAACCCAGCTGATTGCGGAGTCAGATCCAGGCGAGAGGTATCGGCGCCGCGTACGATCTTGGCCAAGTGCTGTAAGGCTGGTTCACTGAGCTGGTACTTTTTCAGAAACGCATCGAAACTGCACAGTTCGCCCTCATGGGTAAGTTCTACGCCGGGAATGTCGTAGGGCGCAGCGTCTTGCTCCGCCGCTAAGCGCAGCACATCACCACTGGGTACATATAAAAACTCGGGTTGGGGATCGATAAAGCGAGCGATCACCCAAGGACAGGCGATACGGTCGATCTTCGGTCGTTCACGGGTAATCCACCTCATGGAACACCTCCTGCCTGGCTCAGTAGGCTGGGTGATCTGGCGGACCCAGTGCCCGCCAGAAATCGTTAATCCAGTCGCGCGGTTTAGCGCATCAAATGTACTGCCAATCCGACGAGCGCACAGGCCGTCAGCACCTGGATGACGCCCCGCTTGAAGCGGAACAAGGCAATTGCCGCTGCGATGGCGATCAGTGCAGAGGGCCAGTCGAGATTGCCGTTGAAGCCTTTCGGCCACAGCACGTGATAACCGAAGAAACACGCTAAATTGAGGATCACTCCAACCACTGCCGCCGTAATGGCAGTTAGCGGTGCAGTGAACTTGAGTTCGTTGTGGGTTGACTCCACCAGCGGGCCACCAGCGAGGATGAACAGGAACGAGGGCAGGAAGGTGAACCATGTCACCAGGGAGGCGGCGACAGCCCCGGCCAGAAACATTTGATCGGCACCGAACACCTGCGAGACATAGGCCCCGACAAAGCCGACGAAGGCCACCACCATGATCAGCGGCCCTGGTGTGGTTTCCCCTAGAGCCAGTCCGTCGATCATCTGTGTCGGAGTTAGCCAGCCATAGTGACCAACCGCGCCTTGATAGACATACGGGAGCACAGCGTAGGCTCCGCCAAAGGTCAGCAACGCGGCCTTGGTAAAGAACCAGCTCATTTGAGTCAGGGTGCCATCCCAACCAAAGAGGACGGTCAAAATCCCCATCGGCAATGCCCACAGCGCCGTGCCGATAAGCGCGAGTGATGCTAATTTCAACCAGCTGAACCGGGCATGCTCCGGGGATGGAGTGTCATCATCGATCACGGCTGGGCCGAAGGACTTTTTGGCGGCGATATGGCCCCCTGCTCGAAACCTCTCGGGCGCCAGACGCCCTCCGAAATACCCGATTATCGCGGCCGCTAAGATGATCAGCGGGAAAGGGACATTGAACGCAAAGATCGCTGCAAATGATGCCGCCGCTATTGCCCACAGCCAATTATTCTTTAACGCCCTTGAGCCGATCCTGTGTGCCGCCTGCACTACGATGGCGGTCACGGCGGGTTTGATCCCATAGAAGAGCCCGGCCACCACGGGCACTTCGCCGAAGGCGATATACATCCATGACAAGGTGATCAAAATGAATAGCGAGGGCAGCACAAACAATGCACCCGCAATGACGCCTCCCCATGTCCGATGCATCAGCCAGCCGATGTAGGTTGCCAGCTGCTGAGCTTCCGGCCCAGGAAGCAACATGCAGTAGTTGAGTGCATGGAGGAATCTACGCTCGGAAATCCAGCGCCGCCGCTCTACTAGCTCCTGGTGCATGATTGAAATCTGTCCCGCTGGCCCGCCGAAGCTAATGAAACCGAGCCTCAGCCAGAACCAAAACGCTTCACGCAAGCCGATTTCTTGCGGTCGCGACAGCTCCTCTTCAACCGCTGGTGTAACAACCTTATTCATGGGGTTGCTCCTCTTTCACAAACCCGGCGAGCAGGCCGTCGAAAATAGCACTCGCAGCAGTTAGCAAATGGTCGTCTTTGGTAATGGTTTCGCGCAGCCCAGCCAGCAAACGCTCTATCCCGGCAGCCTCCACCGGCTGAATGCCCCCGATATCGAGGTAGTGCACCAAGGCCGCGATACGGTTTAGGCCGGGCTCTTGAAGCTCAAAACTGGCTTGCAGGGTTTCGAAGGTCACGCGGTTGCCGACATGACTGAAGGTCGCTTCATCGAAATCGAAACCCAAGGCATCTGCTGGACAGTCTGTTGGGCTGTTAAGCCAGAGGATCTGGGCTTGGGGGTCGATGAAGCGACGAATCAACCAGGCACACGCCAGACGATCAACCCATGGACGCTTACGTGTCGCCCAGACACGACCTTGATAGTCGCCACGATTGAGTGCCGTTATGAGCTGGTCGCGGCTATGGGGTTCATCCGCAGATAACGCTTTGCTGACTGCCGTCTCAAGCTCCTGCAAGGCTGAGTCAATCTGCTGCCTCGGCTTGCCTGGAAAGTAATCGATGCAGGAAAGCTGATCGTAGGTTTTGCGCAGCTTACGAATCTGTTTGGTGGTGGCCAATGCGTTTTCAGGATTGAGTTGCCCACGGCATTCTTCGATCTCTACTCGTAGCTTGCTGTAGTCATCGCTACGGTCGAACAACTCAACAAAACGCTCACCCTGCGGATCGACCACCGGCAGGATGTAAGCAGTGCCATTGATGGAGAGGATGTCGCGTTCGACAGACACCAAAACTTCACGACAGACATTGGTGTCAGGCAACAAATAGGCACCATCACGCAAAACCGCTGCACCTGATGCCTTCAGGGCACGCCAGGCCCGCATGCGTTCAGTGGCATTGGCAGTGGGTAAACCGAGAATCAGAGTCAGCCAATTTTTCATGTAGAGTTAGATAGCTATTGTGTAGTAAGTATTACATTACTCTTGATCCAGGCATTTGGAAAGCTCCCATTCACAGCTAGGGTATTGGCGAGGCCAACGGGAAGAAGGAGAGGGCGAACGCTAAGTCAATGTGCTGTGCGAGGAGGCTTGTCAGTGAGGCTCTCAAGCTTCAGACGTTCGGGATGAGCGTCCGGTTTGGGTTGATTCTGTTGAAAAAAGTCGGATTTTCAGAACGCCTGAACTCAGGCACGACACCACCACAGAACCGACTCACCACATTCAGTGGTTTCTCGGCCCTTGGTTGACCTTTGCTGCTCGGTTATTGGGTTGGTTTGCAGGTTTTATACTAGTGCAGGCGCACCTATCCCGTGACCGGTGGCCCTTGGGATGTCAGTTTGGCCAGTCGACGCAGTGAGCACTAGGAAGTGCTCATGTATGAACCCTGGACACCGCTCGCTGACATCAACCTGAAGCCAACATTACTTTTCTGTCAGTTGCTGGTTAGCTGGTGCGTTTCGTTACAGACTTCGCTTCATCATTATTCGAGAGCTCCCCATGAGACTTCTAGTTGCTGAAGACGAACCCAAAATAGGTATCTATTTGCAGCAAGGACTCACCGAGGCGGGGTTCAATGTTGATCGTTTCACCCATGGCAATGAAGCGCTTCAGCACGCGTTGAGCGAGGCGTATGACCTGCTGATTCTTGATGTCATGATGCCTGGGCTGGATGGCTGGGAAGTCCTCAAGAAGGTGCGTGCATCCGGGAAGGATGTTCCCGTGCTCTTTCTTACGGCGCGAGACCGTGTCGAGGATCGAGTAAAGGGGCTTGAACTCGGAGCTGATGATTACCTGATCAAACCCTTCGCATTTTCTGAACTGCTGGCTCGCGTCAGAACATTGCTGCGTCGCGGTAACGGCGCGCCCTCGCAAACCTATATGAAATTGGCTGACCTGGAGGTCGACCTGCTCAAGCGCCGAGCCATTCGTGGAGGTAAACGCATCGACCTGACAGCCAAAGAGTTTGCCTTGCTTGAGCTGTTGCTGCGTCGTCGAGGGGAGGTGCTACCGAAGTCACTTATCGCCTCTCAGGTTTGGGACATGAACTTCGACAGTGATACCAACGTTATCGAGGTTGCGGTGAGGAGGCTGAGAGCAAAGATCGATGACGATTTTGAGGTCAAACTGATCCATACCTCTCGGGGTATGGGTTACATGCTCGACTCACCTGATTCGGAGTTGGAATGAATAGAATGTCCCTGACGACTCGCATGAGCCTAATGTTCATGCTTGCTGTAACTGCCGTGCTCACGGTCGCCGGACTCAGTTTCAACAATCTCAGCCGGCATCACTTCAAGATGCTGGATCAGCAGGCACTGAACGAAAAGCTCCACTCGACGCAGAGAATTCTGGCCGGGTTGAACGGCATTGATCAATTCAACGATTTTAAGCCTGAACTGGAGGCGTTACTGGGGGCTCACCGTGATTTGACGGCCCTAATAATTGATGGTGACAGCAAGCTACTGTTTGCTGATCCCGGCCCTGTAGATATTCCGGTGGAGTTCCGCACAACCACAAACAACGACGTCTGGGAATGGCGGCAGCAAGAGCAGATGTTCCGAGGTGTAACGGCACAAGCTGTGGTGCCAGGACAAGAAAAACCGTTGACCGTTGTTCTGATCTTTGACGTTACTCAGCATATGTCCTTCTTCGAGACGCTTGAACGATGGTTTTGGATGGGGCTTGTGATTAGCGCCTTGGTCAGCGCTGCCCTCGGCTGGATGGTAGCGAGCAGCGGCATGCGACCTATTCGTCAGGTCACGCGCGTCGCTGCCTCTATGTCAGCTAAATCACTCAAAGAGCGCATCCCCCTAGCTCCCGTTCCCAAAGAACTTCAGCAGATGGTGCTGTCGTTCAACGCAATGTTGTCCAGGCTGGATGATGCGTTTGTACGTTTATCAAATTTTTCTGCAGACATCGCTCACGAATTACGAACACCCGTCAGCAATTTGATGACCCACACGGAAGTAGTGCTTTCAAGAAAAAGAAATATCGAGGACTACGAAGACAATCTCTACTCAAATCTTGATGACTTGAAGCATATGAGTCGGATGATTGATGACATGCTTTTCCTGGCGAAGTCTGACAATGGACTAATAACGCATGAGAACAAACCAATAGACCTGGTAGAAGTCGTAGAAAAATTACTCGAGTACTACCGCCTGTTGGCAGATGAGCGAGGTATTGAACTCACAGTTTCAGGAAGGGGCAGTGTCCGAGGCGATGTTCTGATGCTCCACCGAGCCATTTCGAATCTGCTCTCAAACGCGCTGCGCTACACCTCTGAAGGAAAGTCCATCGCTGTCGATATCCGGCAGAAGGAAATGTCGGTATTGGTCATTGTGGAGAACCAAGGAGAACCAATTGCTCCGAAACACCTTGAAAAGCTGTTCGATCGCTTTTATCGCGCCGATCCAGCTCGGCGAGAAGGCAGCCCAAGCAACGCGGGGTTAGGGCTCTCGATTACCCGATCAATTGTTGAAGCGCATGATGGCAAAATATGGTGTACGTCATCTGATGGGAGAACGGCCTTTCATCTAGAGTTTCCGAGTTTTGACATGAATATGAGCTGAAAGACGCTGTGTTTGCGGTCAAGGGCGCCAAACGTCCGCGCCCAAGCTGACTGAAATGTAATCGAACAGTTTGCGTTCGTGTGGCATCGTGTTCTTGCACTGTGACATTGGGGTTCTAGTGAGTTTCCCGTTCGCACTGCATTAGGGCACGGAGACTACTAGCTATTCATCAGTGGTTTTAACCAGAAACGAAAATCAAAAAAACTAGATATTCCCAAACAAACCTCGAATCAACAGCTCTTGCTGTGAGGAGTCTTGCATGTCATTAATTAAAACCACCACCGTTGCTGTTGCTCTTACTGCGGGTTTGCTTCTGAGTGCACTTGCTCAAGCACATCCAAAGCTTCTTTCTTCCACTCCGGCAGAAGGCTCGGATGTGGCGGCCCCTTCGAAAATTGAGCTGCATTTTTCTGAGAATCTTACGACTCAGTTTTCCGGTGCAAAACTGATCATGACCGATATGCCAGGTATGCCGAACTCTCCAATGGGGGTTAAGGCAGCCGTCGCTGGTGGCGGTGATCCGAAAACGATGGTGATTACACCGGCAGCACCTTTGACCACCGGTACCTACAAAGTCGAATGGCGTGCTGTCTCCTCGGACACTCACCCGATCACCGGCAGCTTCTCATTCAAAGTGAAATGATTTATGAGCGACTCAATAAGTATTGTGGTCCGCTTTGCTCTTTATTTTGACCTGATGCTGTTATTCGGATTAGCAATTTTCGGCTTATATAGCCTCAGGGGAAAGGAAAGAGTATCGGGCACGGTCTTGAATTTTGAGTCGCTTCTCTACGGTGCCTCCGTTGTAGGTGTAGCTCTGTCCCTGACCGCTATGTTGTTGCTTGCGAAGGCAATGAGCGGCGTGTCGGAGTTTATGGAGCTGCATCAACATATTTTTCAGATGGTCCTAATGGGGACCGACGTCGGGTTGACCTGGATGGTCCGAATAGCTGCCTTGGTGATGGCAGTGATAGGCGTCGCTTTAAATAAACGCCTTCCGACACTCAGTCTCTGGATTGTCACCGTATGCGGAGCGATTGCGTTGGCTACGCTGGCATGGACGGGTCACGGTGCAATGGATGAGGGAAGCCGTCGCTACTGGCATTTTACTGCCGATATCTTCCATCTATTGGCTGCAGGTGGCTGGATGGGGGCACTGGCGGCATTTGCCCTGCTGCTGCGTTTGAAATCGCTCAAAGGCGATCAAGAAGCACAAATTCTTGCTCGGGTACTGACTGGTTTTGAATCAGCCGGTGGAGTGATTGTTGTAATCTTAATCGTCACGGGCGTAGTAAATTATCTGTTCATTGTTGGGCCAAACCTCGATGAGGTAATGCTCAGTACTTATGGCCAACTGCTATTTTTGAAGATTTTGCTCTTCGCCGGGATGATCGTGTTAGCCACGCTCAACCGTTTCCACTTAAGTCCGGTACTGGAACGGTCAGTTCGAAACGGAGAGTATTCTGCCGCGGTCATTGCTTTGCGCCGCAGCATGACGCTCGAATTTTCAATGGCAGTCATCATACTTTGCCTCGTCGCGTGGCTAGGTACCTTAAGCCCTGAGATGCAAATGAACGCGGAATAGAGAGGTTGCGACAGCCAACGGAGGAGGCCCAAGAGTGAATTGTAAGGCCTATGCGGTTTTTCATGGCCTGCGCGACGATAAACCTGCCCAAGACATTACCGAGGAGCGTCCGACCGCCGTGAAAGCGACTTCTGCGAAGCCTGCCCCTGCAAAAAAAGTGGCCGCCGTGCAAAAGAAAGCCGAACCTGCTCCGTCGCAACTCGGCTTGGCCGCGGGCAAAGTACGCATCACTCACCCGGACCGCGTCATCGACGCCAGCAGCGGCACCACCAAAGTGCAACTGGCGGAGTATTACGCCAGCGTCGCCAAGTGGATTTTGCCGCAGCTCAAGGATCGCCCGGTGGCATTGGTGCGTGCGCCGGACGGCATTGCCGGCGAGCTGTTTTACCAGAAAAACGCCGAGCGTCTGGCCATCCCCGGCATCACTACCCTGGACCAGGCGCTCACGGGCCAGCCGATGATGGTCATCAATAATGCCGAAGCCCTGGTTGGCGCGGTACAGATGAACACGGTGGAGTTGCACACCTGGAACGCGACCTCGGACAACCTCGACAAACCCGACCGCTTCGTCCTTGACCTCGACCCGGACCCGGCGCTGCCGTGGAAGCGCATGATCGAGGCCACCCAATTGACCTTGTCGGTACTCGATGAACTGGGGCTCAAGGCGTTTCTCAAGACCAGCGGCGGCAAGGGCATTCACCTGGTGGTACCGCTGACCCGCAAACTCGGCTGGGATGAGGTCAAGGACTTCAGCCACGGGATTGTCAGCGATATGGCGAAGATGCTGCCGGAGCGCTTTTCCGCCGTATCTGGGCCGAAGAACCGGGTCGGGCGGATCTTCATCGATTACCTGCGCAACGGGCTGGGCGCCACCACCATCTGCGCCTACGCAGTGCGCACCCGGGAGGGACTGCCGGTGTCGGTGCCGATCTTTCGTGAAGAGGTGGGTGAACTCAAGGGCGGCAACCAGTGGAACGTGCACAACGTGCACGAACGCCTGGCGGAAGTGGGCAACGGGCCCTGGGCGGACATGAAGAAAACGAGGCAGACGATCACCGCCGAGATGCGACGGCGGGTCGGGATGGTGTAGGAGCGAACTCGCACGCGAAAAGCCGGAGGGCGACTCTGGGCATCCGGTTTCACGCGTTATCGTTCACGACCATCGCGAGCGAACTCGCTCCTACAGGGTTACTTGATAAACGCCTGGAAGTCAGTCCCCAGCTTGTCGATGGCCGCCTTGAAGTCCTGCGCAGTAATTTTCTGGCTTTCGTTCGAGAGCTGCTTGCCGAATACCTTGCGTACAACCTTGGCCACGGTCTGGTTGTTTTTCGCGTCGATAAACTCGGCTTCGATGAACAGCTCTGTGTCCTGGTCCCGGTGACCGGTGGCTGCTTGTGTCGCCCCGACTACGGCGGCGATGGGCACCACTTCATACCATTTCATGCCTTCGTTCGAGGCGCTGACGCCGGTGATGGCCGCACGCATGATCAAGATTTTCGAACCGGCCGGTGCGGCGCTTGCGCTGGAGACCACCCGGTATTTCTGCCCCAGCGTGGCTTTGGCCTTGCTGGTCATGTAATTCTGAATATCAGTGAGCGTCTGCCGGTTGACCCGCTCATCGGGCTTGGGCGCCGGATAGAGTTCCAGCCGGTTGAACGCCACGGTGTCATAGGCATTGGGGTTCCACGACGGGCTCACCCAGCGCATCGCCGTTCCGCCGCTGGGGGTCGTGACTTCTTGCAGGTTGTTGTAGTTGGACAGGAAGCCGGAGTACTGCTCCCGTTCGGTGACTTTCGAGGTACAACCACCGAGCAGCAGTCCGGTCAGTGCGGCACCGACGAGCAAATTTCGGGACAGGTTCATGATGCGGTGTACTCCTTGGATCAGTCGTTTTCGTTAGCGGGCAATCAGAAACGCCAGGTCATGTTCCCGGTCACGGCTTGAATCCAGGCATTGTCGAACTGACCGGAAGTTCGATTGCCCGATGGAGACTTGGTCTGGTCCACCGGCATGTCGCCGAGCCAGACCATGGCCCAACTGACGTTGACGTCGGTGACCTTGTTCAATGCATAGGTGGCCCCTGTCGCCAGCCGCCAGGATTCGGCCATGGGCACGGTGAAGGTGCGATCGCCGTCCGACACGGCGCTGCTGTCGTAAGCCACGCCGAAGTTCCACAACAGTTGCGGGGTGGCCTGGAACTGCGCGCCGAGCGACAGGTGCCAGGTGTCTTTGTAGTTGGCGTCGACGGTAGTCGAGCGGGCATCGTTCGCCGAGGTGTCGACCTGCACGGCGATCTCGCCGAATTCTGACCAGTCCTGCCAGTTGACCGAGGCGAGCAAGGCCCACTGCCGGTCCAGTTGCTGGAACAGGCTCAAAGTGACGGTTTGCGGGACCGTCATGTCGAGTTGGGTCTGGGTGCCGTCCAGGCGTTGCAACAACGGGCCGTCGCCTTTGACGTCGAGACCGTCCTCGAACTCCAGATCGAGCTTGCTAGTGTAGGCCAGGCCGATGCGGGTGCCGGGCTGCGGGGCATAGATCACCCCCACGTTCGCGCCGAAGCCCCAATCCTTGTCCTTGTATTTGAACTGGCCGTCGCTGCGGTCGGTGAAGCCGAACGGTGAACGGTCAATGGCGGTCTGGGCTTGCAGCATGCCGTACATGGCCGTGACGCCGACGCCTACCGACCATTGCTCGTTGAAGCGGTAAGCCACACTCGGCACCAACGACAGTCCAAGCAGGCTGGAATTCTGCGCGAAGTAACGCCCGGACCATTCATTATCATAGTTGACCGCCAGGCCGAAGTCGCCGTATTGGCCGAAACCGACGCTCCAGTGGTCATCCAGTTCATGGCTGATGAAAAAACTGCCGCCAGGCATCGGATCGAGGGCATTGCCACTGCCGCTGCCCGCGACGTTGGTGTCATCGTCGCGATCGAATTTGAGGTTGCCGTAGAGTACCTGCAAGCCACCGGTGATCTGCGTGCCCGGCAGGTAACTCATGCCGGCCGGATTGCTGGCAATGGTGGATGGGCCTTGGGCGCGCGCTGCGGCACCGGCGTTGGCCAGGCCGGCGTTATCGGTGCCGATTTCGTAGAGCATGATACCGCCGGCCCAGGCGTGCTGACAGCACAGGGCGAGCAATGTGACGACGGGCAGAGCAGATACTTTTGGTTGCATGGCATCAGTACCCGAGAGCCGTCTCCGACAGCTCTGAAAATGTGTTGTCCTCGCGAAAAGAGCGTAGGTTCAAATCGATAAAAAGCCAGTAAGCACTGTGCATCCTGTGGGAGCGAGCCTGCTCGCGAAGAGGTCATCCCATCCAACATTCATGTTGACTGACCCACCGCTTTCGTCGGAACGCCGCCCGGAGCCGGCTTGCTCCCACATTGGATTTTTGTCAGCCGCGCCATCAGAACCGATAGTTCAGGCCCAGGGTCAACGAGCGTTCCGGCGCCGGTTGGCGGCCCCATGGGCTGGTGTCGATGCCACGGAAGTAATACTCGCGGTTGAACAGGTTGCTGACCCCGGCCGAGGCGGTCAGGATACTGTGGTCCTGCAGCTTGAATTCCCGTTCGATCGCGGTATTCCACACCCAATAGGCCGGGAGCTTGCCCACGGACGCGGTCGCGTCTTCGTCACCCGAGTTGACCGCATCGGTGTAGGCGCTGCTGACGAACAGGCCGTCGAGGCTGTAAGTCCAGTGTTCGGCGAAGCGGTAGCGGCCATCGACGTTGAACTGGTTGCGCGAGGCGTACGGGACTTCGTTGTCCTTGAAATTGCCGTTGCGCTGCTTGGCGTCGAGGTAGGCATAACTGGCATGCAGGTCCAGATCGGGCAGCGCCGACGGGGTCCAGAACACCTCGGTTTCGATGCCCTGGTGACGGGTGCTGCCGAGGTTGACGAAACGGTCGGTGGTGGCGTTGTAAACGATCTGGTCGCTGAAATCGATGCGGTACACACCGAAGTCCACGCGCAAACCTTTCCACGGCGTGTAACGCACACCGGTTTCATAGTTCCAGGCCAGTTCGGCACCGACGTCGCCTTCCTTGACGATCTGCGTGACCTGCGGTGGTCGCAGGGATTTTTGCGCATTGGCATAAACGAACCAGTCATCGCTGGCCTGGAAGCCGACGGTCAGGCCTGGCAGCCACTCCTCGGACTTGTTCTCGTGTTGGAAACCGGTGATGCCGTCGTCGTAGTTCATGGTCGCGTTTTCGTAACGCACGCCCGGGGTGATGGTCAGGCGGTTGTCGAACAGACCGATGGCGTTGCTCAGGTAAAACGCCTTGGCCTCGTCGTCGAAGGTCCAGTCGCGGAATGGCGTGGTCTTGCCCGTGGCCAGGCTTTGCCGGTTGACCTTGTAGTCGATGTCTTCGCGCACGTAACGCGCACCCAGCAACCAGGTCTGGCTGAGTCGGTCACCGTCGATGCTCATGCTCAGACGCGGTTCGCTGCCCCAGACCTTGAAGTCCCGCGGGCCGTCCTGCTTGGTCACAGCCGCGCCGTCCGGGGTGAAGGGCAGGCCGACCACGAAATTGCGGTAGCTGTTGTGGGCGAAATTCGTCCAGCTGAACTCCACCGAATCGAACGGCCCCATGGCGCCGAGCTGTTGCGTGTACGTGCCCCAGACCCGGTCGGTGTCGCCTTCGAAACGGTCCAGTGGCCGGGTCGACTGGCGCGGATCGTCCTTGTAGTCCTTGACGCTCAGCGCACCGGCCAGGTCCATGTCGGCCTGGTAGTGCTGCACGCCGAAGCTCAGGTCGCGGTCATCGTCGATGTTCCATTGGCCGCGCAGGCGATAGTTCTGGATCTCGCCTTCGGAATGTTCGCGGGCGGTATCGCCGTTGATGGTGTTGAGGTCCAGTTGCAGGCCGAAGTTATCGGTCAGGTAGCCGCCGGTGCCCAGGTAGGTGTCCCACAGCTGATGGCCGCCGGCGTTGAAGGTGGTGCGCTCCTGCAGGGTGGTTTCCCACGCCTTGGGAATCGGCTTGCTGATGAAGTTGATCACCCCGCCGACGTTGTTCGGGCCGTATTGCACGGCAGCTCCACCGCGCACGACATCGATGCGGTCGACCGTGGCCAGGGTCACCGGGAACAGCGACAAACCGGTCTGGCCATAAGGCGCCAGGGCCAGGGGAATGCCATCGGACAAGGCTTGCACCCGGCCGCTGCGGCTTTCATACAGGCCGCGCACGGAAATCTGGGGCAGGGCGCCGGTGCCGGTTTCGTCGAAGATCTTTACGCTGGGCACCCGTTGCAGCGCATCGTCCACGCCACGCACGCTGGCTTTATGCAGGTCGGCTTCCTTGACCATCGAACGGCTGCCGGCGTAGGCGAGGACTTCCGGGTCTGTCGCGCCGCCGAGCACGTCGCCACGGATCACCATGGGGGCGATGTACTCGACTTCGGCGGGCTTGATGGCGGCGGCGGGTTCCGACGTTTGAGCCGGGACGATGACGAAGGTGTACTCGTCGCGCACCTGGGTTTTCAGGCCGCTGTGGTCGAGCAATTGCGACAGGGCCTGCTGTGGCGTGTAGCGGCCCTTGAGCGCCTTGGTGGTTTTGCCCGCCGTGATGTCGCTGGCAAAGATGATCTGCACCGACGATTGCCGTGCCAGGGCATTGAGCGCCTTGTCCAGGCTGGTGCCCGGCAGGTCAAGTTCGACCTTTTCCTGCGCGTGGGCCGTTGCCCCGAAGGCGAGCAACAGGCTGGCGGCGAGGGCGGACAATGGCAAATGCCGACGGTGCTTCATGGACGGTGTTCCTTGGAAAGTGAGGGCTGTACTGACTAGCCGTCACGAGCGCGGGAAAACCCTACCTCTGTCGTAAAAAATATTTACTTGGGTTTGGTGCTGTAGGTGCATAGATGGATTGGGTCAGGTGTATATCCCCTATCCCATCCCTTTAAAGCGAACAGCCTTAATTGCTATCAAAAATCATTTTTTCGCCGCCTTGCGCCGCACATGCAGGGTGCCATCGAACTCGGTGCTGAGGCTCAGCGGCAATATGCTCGGCAACAGGTTCAATAGGTCCTCGACGTTGCGGTTATCGAATACGCCGCTGATCGGCAGGCTGGCCAGGCTCGGGTCATCAAGGACAATCGCCGGCTTGCGGTAACGCTGGATCTGCGTCAGGGCTTCGGCCAGCGGTGTGCGCTCGAAGATCAGCCGGCTGTCCTTCCAGGCAATGGCTACGTCGGTGTCGACGGTAACCGGTGGCTGCAGAAGCTTTTGGCGTACTTCGACCTGCTGACCTGGCACAAGCTGTACACTGTGCCCGGTTTCGGTGGTGTCATTGACGCTGACGGCACCGCGCACCAGGGTCACCCGCACCGCGTCGTCAAGATGGCTGACGCTGAACAGCGTGCCCAACACATTGACCTGGGCGACACCGGCATCGACCTGGAAGGGGCGGACAAGCGTTTTGGACACATCGAACAGTGCCTGCCCGGTTTGCAGTTGCACCCGTCGTGAGCGCAGGTGCCAGGCGACCGTGACCCGGCTGTCGCTGTCGAGGGTCATGCGGCTGCCGTCGACCAGTTTCACCACCCGGCGCTCGCCGATCACGGTGTGGTACTGCTCACGCTGATACGCCGGATCGAACCACGCCAACCCCGCGCCGAGCAGCACAAGCAACACCGCTGCGCCGAGTGCCTTGCGTGGCTTGCGCGGGGTGGGCGTTGGCATTGGAAAGCGGTTGCGCAACTCTTCTCGGTGGCGGGCCAGGGCTTCTTCTTCGCGGGACAATGGCGTTGGGGCAGGCGATTGGCTCAATGGGCACGCTCCGTGTCATCGGGTATCGCGCGATCAAGGTGGGCGCGACAGGCGGCCAGGCCCAGGCGCAGGTGTTTTTCCACGGTCTTCAAGGAAATACCCATCCGCGCGGCCACTTCGGCCTGGGGCAATTCGTGGATTTTATGCATGACGAACACCATCTGGCACCGCGACGGCAGCTCGGTTATGGCTTGCGCCAGTCGCTCGAACTCCCGGGCCGCTTCATATTGCTGCGCGGGCAACGGCGCCTGGCAAGTCGCTTCGGGCAACTCGGGCATGGCCACCACCCAGGCTTGGCGGCGCCGCTCGCTGCGATAACGACTCACCGCCTGATCGTGGGAAATCTTGCGCAGCAGCGCCAGGGGCGTGCGGACGTTGTCCCTTTCGCGCTTCTCCAGCAACTGCACGCAAACGTCATGCACCACCTCGCGGGCAAACCCCCGATCACCGAAGCGCCGACGAACATGGTCGACCAGTTCGTCGTAATGACGCACCAGGGTGCTGATCAGCGAGGGTTTGACAGGATCGAAGGGCATGACAGACCTGAGACGAGGCAGAGCGATAGGCAATATAAATGAGAAAGCTTTTCATTCATAGTCCGCGCAATACAGTCTGTCCTGAATATGAACAGGGAGGCGGCGAACGGCGCTCGCCGCCTCCCTGGCGGTTATTTTCCGGAAACGCCTGCCAGCAGCGGCGCCATCTGTTCGTCGGTCAACGCGACGTGGACTTCCATTTTCATGAGGTCGCTCCAGTCCAGTACCCACTTCTGGATCAATGCCGGGTCACTGGCCTCGGCCACGCCAAACCCCGCCGCGCCACCGACGGCGTACCAGCGCCCGATCAACTTGACACCTGTGGGGGGCGCGCCACCGGTCTTGAGGAAACGCTCGATCGCACGGTTGCGATTTTCCGAACTCAGCGTCCAATTGACTATGAATAACATCGGCCACCTCCTGATGCGCATCGGCACCTGATTTCCTTGGCGCACCTGGCTGGCGCCGGGGCCAGGTTTGCACTCGGTTTCCAGTTCCGTCCTGGCTGGTGTGCAGCGAAATCTCCCATGTGAAGGCATAGCAGCGCGCCGTGCCGCGCGTACGACCGCTGATCCTGTTCCAGGTGATTTTTGAGTTTGGAAAAAGCTGTCTGTTTCACCAGCGAAACATGGGCAGTGGACGCAGCGGGGAACGGATGAATTGACGGGCGGACAGCCTGATCAGCATGGCGTGGAAGCCATGATCGGGAAATGTCGATTGCACGGTTTTGATGAATGCCCGTGGCAGGCCGAAGCGCACCAGTCCCAGAGACACATCGATCAGGTCGGCTTGCCTGAAAGGCTCGACGGTTGCCGTGTGGGAGGACCGATAGGCGCGCACCTTGTGGTGTTCCAGAATCAAGGCGCTCACTTCGCTGCCCAGCTCCGTGCGGTGGCGGGTTTCGAGGTAATGCAAGGCCAGGCCAACTGACGGCGGCAGGTAGTCGAGGGTGTCGTCGGTCCAGATGCCCAGGTCGTGGAACGCCGCGGCGATCTGCACCGCGTCACCGGGCGGGCCTACAGTGCCGCTGAGGGCGCAATAGAAATTCAGCACCCGATAGATGTGATTGCGATAGCCCGGCAAGTCAGGGCCGATCGCCAGCGCGAACGAGGTGAGTATCTCGTCGGTGATGGGGAATTCTAGAATGGGGTTCATCACGCATCCCGCAACAGGTCGTTGGCGTTGAGTACGTCGTAGGCGATTTCCGGACGCTTTTCCATGGCGCGGCGGATCGCGGCCGGAATTGAAGCGCGGGTTTTGCGGCACAGTCCCGGCAGGTCGCCGACGTAGATGCCGATGCCGCGCATGGTCCGCACTTCGTTGAAGCTGGGGACGATGTCGACGCGGATGCCCAGCTGCTCGAACATCCGCCGCTGCAGGTGTTCCAGGTCCTGGAAGCTCGAAAGGTTTTCCAGGCGCTCGATCAGGCGTTTTTCTTCCGTGCGGGTCAAAAACAGGATGCGCACGTCCGCCCCCGGTGTTTCCAGCAACGGGTCACGCCCGCAATCGCAGGCACCGGGCGGGCAGGGTTGGCGGATCTGAGCAGAGATGGTCATGGGGTTCAATCATAGAGCGCTGTGATCGAGTTTGCCCATAGGGTTTGGACTGATGGAGATCCCTTGTAGGAGCGAGCCTGCTCGCGATGGTCGTCAACGATAACGCGGGCAGTCTGAATGCCCGCGTTGTCGGGACGTTTTTCGCTAGCAGGCTCGCTCTTACAGTCGGGGGACCCGCTATTTCAAGACCAGCATCCGATAAACCCCGGCCTCGACTTCGATCCCATGGGTGTCATGGGTGAAGCCGGGGAAGGATTTGTCAAAGGCTTCCAGCGCCTTGAGATAGGCCAGCAACGGCCCATCCGCGGCCCCGGCGTTCTCGCCCGGCATCAGCAATGGAATGCCCGGTGGGTACGGCACGATGCCGGTGGCGGCGATGCGGCCGGCGGCTTGCTCCAGGGTGACCAGTTCGATGTCGTTGCGTACCAGTTTCTCGTAGGCCTCCACCGGGCTGAATTCGGCTTTGGGCAGTGTGCCGAAGGCCTGGGCCATGTTGGCGGTGGTCTTGTGTTTCTTCATGGCGGCAAAGATTTCGTCGGCCAGGTCCTTGAGGCCCATGCCGGCGTAACGCGTCTGGTTGCCGGCCAGCAGGTCAGGCAGGCTCAACTCCAGTTCAACGTTGTCGTCATAGTCGCGCTTGAAGTCGAGCAGGGCGTTGAGCAGCGTGCCCCATTTGCCTTTGGTGATGCCGATGGAGAACAGAAACAGGATGGTGAAGTCCGTGGTTTTCTCGACCACGATGCCCTGGCGCCCCAGGTACGCGGTGAGTACGCAGGCCGGTATGCCCCTATCGAGTAGATTACCGTCGTCGCCCATGCCGGGGCTGAGTACCGATACCTTGATCGGGTCGAGCATGCAATAGCCGTCTTCGATGTCGCCAAAACCATGCCACACCTCGTTCGGGTGCAGGGTCCAGCAGTTCGGATCGGTTTTGAGCTGCGCCGGGTCGACCTCATGGAACGGCACGGTGGCTGCGCCCACTTGCACGGTCGGTGGTTGCCAGCAGGTGAAGAACCAGTCGTCCTTGCTCAGCATCTCGTTATGCATGCGCGAAAGGACCTGGCGGAAGCTGATGGCTTCTTCGATGGACTCAGTGGTGAGTATCTGCCCGCTGGGCGCCTCCATCATTGCCGAACTGACGTCACAGGAGGCCATGATCGCGTAGTTGGGAGAAGTCGAGGCGTGCATCATGTACGACTCATTGAAGCGCGCATGCTCAATCGGGTTGCGGCCGTTGCGCACATGAATCATCGAAGCCTGGGAAAGCGCCGCCAGCAACTTGTGGGTCGATTGCGTGGCGAACACGGTCGGCTTGGATGCATCGTGATCGTCCGGGTTGCCGTGCATGGCATGGCGCCCGGTATACAACGGGTTGAAACGCGCATAACCGTACCAGGCTTCGTCGAAATGCAGTCGGTCGACACTCTGGCCCAGCAGCTCTTCGACGCGGGTGACGTTGTAGGTCAGGCCGTCATAGGTGGAGTTGGTGACGATGGCGTGGACCGGTGTCGGGTCGATGCCTTTCTTGACCAACGGGTTATTGGCAATGGCTACCTTCACGCCTTCGGCGCTCAGGGTTTGCGGCAGGATCGGGCCGATGATGCCGTAACGGTTGCGGGTCGGTACCAGGTAAGTCGGAATGGCGCCGGACAGGGTCATCGCATGTTCAGCGGACTTGTGGCAGTTGCGGTCGCACAAGGCGATCTGATCCCGTGTGACGCTGGCCATCAGAATGACGCGGTTGGACATCGACGAGCCGTTGGTCACGTAGTACGTGCGGTGTGCGCCGAAGACCTTGGCGGCGTAACGCTCTCCCTGGCCGATGGGGCCGCTGTGATCGAGCAGCGAGCCGAGTTCGCCGACCGAGATCGACAGGTCGGAACGCAACAGGTTTTCCCCGAAAAACTCGTAGAAAGCCCGTCCCGCCGTGCTTTTCAGGAACGCCGTGCCGCCAGCGTGGCCGGGGGTGTGCCATGAGTATTCATAGGTGCGGGCAAACTTCACCAGCGCCCCGAACATCGGTGGCAGGGCCGCCTGGCGATAGCGTTCGATGGCCGCGAGGATGCGCCCGCTGAGGAAGCGGGAGGTGTCCTCGGGCAGCCAGATGAAGTCGTCGGCGTGCTGCATGACCAACAGCGGAATGCTCGACGCGGTGGTGCGGTCACTGATCAGGAACACCGGTACCCGCGTGTTTCGCTCGCGCAGCTTGACCAACAAATTGATGCAGTTTTCGTGGCCTTCGCTCTTGTCCATTTCCCAACGGATCAGCACGCATTGAATGGCAGGGTCCGAACGCAGGATCGATGCAGCGTCGCTGAGACTTTCCGATGCCAGTACGCTGACGCCTCGTTCCTCTACGTCATGGACCAACTGACCCAGGGCGCGGCCAAATACCGTGTTCTTGTCCGCGGGGCTGCTGACCAGTAGCGCGAGCATTCCGAGCGAATGTTTATATTCCGTCATGCTAGAACCTCCAGAGTGGCTTTATTCAAGCTGTTCACCGGCACGGGCTCGCCAGCGAGGTGCTGCGCGCTGACGGTTTGCGTCGGTACGCTGTTGTTGAGTGCTTCCAGGCGAATCAGGCGGTTGTTGACGAAGCCGAACAGCGTGTAGCCGAAAATGGTTGCCACGCCGCCGAGCATCAGCGCCTGCTCGCCCGAGCTGTACAGCGCGAGGTAGCTGTATGCCGCCGCAATCAAGGCAATGATGTTGGTGGCGAGCGCCTTGCTTTCCGGCACGTTGGAAACCTTCTGCATGGTCATCAAAGCGGCCATCGAGAGGATGTACGGCACCAGGTTGGTGACCACCGCGAGGTTGACCAGGGTGTCGAACTGCTTGCTCAGGTCCGGGCTGATGGTCAGAAGGGCCAGCGCCGTCTGCGCGGCCAGCAGCACCAGCATGCCGACGATGGGCGTGCCGGCCTTGTTGGCCTTGGCGAAAATCGGCAGGAAGTAACCGGTGTCCGCCGAGCTTTTATAGACCTGGGCAATGGTGAACTGCCAACCCAGCAGCGAACCGATGCAGGCGAGTACCATCGCCGCCATCACGATGTTACCGACCATCGGAGTGAACATCTTGGCGAAGACCAGGCCGAACGGCGCGGTGGAGGCGGCCAGTTCCGGGTTATCGACGATACCGGCGATGACGTTGGTCGAGACGATGTAGATCACCGCCGCGCCAAGGGTGCCGCCCAGTACCGCAATCGGTACGTTCTTCTCGGGGTTTTCCACCGCGTCGGTGTTGGCGCACGCCGATTCCAGGCCGAGAAACGCCCACAACGTGATTGCCACCGACGCCCCTGCGGCTTCAAACCAGCTCATATTGTGCGGGTTCCAGCCCGCGGCGTAGACACTGCTGTCAAACCAGAACCAGCCAATGGTCGATACCAGCACCACCGGCGCAATCACTCCCCATACCGTGATTGAACCGATCCGGCCGGTAATGCGTGCGCCACCGAAGTTGGAGAAGGTGGTGACCCACAACAGCGCGATGGTTGCCAGACCCACTTGCAGCGAACCCAACTCGATGTGGAACAGCTCCTGGATATAGCCGACCGCCGTGATGCTGATCGCCACGTTGGCAATCAACAGCGACAGGCCATAGGTGTAGTTGGTGATGTAGTTTCCGCCCTTGCCGAAGGTGTATTCGGCGTAACCGCCCATGCCGCCGGTTTTTCGGCTGAGCATCCCGCAACGGGCAAAGGCATAGGCCAGTGCGAGGGATCCGGTGGCTGTCACCAGCCAGGAAAGGATGGAAATGGCGCCGACTTCCGCAAGTTTCGACGGTAGTAGCACTATGCCTGAGCCCAACATGTTGACGGCAGTCAACATTGTCAGTTGCCCCACACTCATTTTCTTCGCGACTGACATTCCATTGCCCCATTAGTTGGCAGAAGAGACTCATAGCTATAGCAAAGGTTTGAAATGTCGCAAGAAAATGACTTTTGTTTACTGACCCGGATCAGTGTTTTCCCGATAAGGCATTATGCTGGCCCCCAGGTGGCTCGCTTGTCGCCAGAATCGCTGCAATTTCAGGCGGTTAGGGTGGGAAGTGAATGCGCAATATATGGATCGCGCTGATCTCGGTTGGCGTCGCGGGTTTTGCAGTGATTGCCCAGGCCAAAGAACTGAAGCCCAATGATCGTTACATGTGCAGTTGGGGGGCGGGGACGGCGGCTAGAGCACAGGAACTCAAGTTATCCGGGGTTTCCTTGTATGCGGCGCGGCAGAAAATTCAGTCTTACAAGTTTTCCAAATCGTGGATGCGGATGATGGCGATGGGGATTACCGAGCAAACTTACGACAGTCCGACAAGGATCAAGCCGGCGGCGGTTCGGGAGAGTTTTTATGAGGATTGTGTGAGGTATAAGTTGGCGCGTAAGTGATTTTGGCAGGATCTTTTAATCGGGGGCATATCCGTTTCTTTGGTAATGGCCACCTGCGGTTTCGCTCTTACAGCGAGTCACTTGGAAGAGCCCCAAGTAACCAAGGGCTCTTGCCCCACCACTCGGTGCCTCGCCCAGGCTCGGCATGCCCTCACTCCGGCATTGCTCCGTGGGTCGCCGCGCTGGGCCATCCATGGCCCAGCGCGGCTAAACCGGCGTCCTGCCGGTTTACCCACGGATCAATGCCTGCGTTCGGCCATCGTGGTTTAACGGGGCGCCTAAATCAAAAACAAAAGCGAGGCGGCCTGATAGCCGACCTGGCTTTGGCAGATATGCTAATTCCCTTGTGGGAGCGAGCTCCCACAGTGTGATCTCCTACAGGATGATCTTTGTCGGATCGAGCACCCGGTTGAGCAGCGACGTCTATATTGAATGACCGGCATCAGCCCGGAACACCGAATTTCTGATTCACCTGAAAGTGCATAAACCTCATTTCAATCAGGAGATCATCATGACCCAGCTCGACAAAGTACTGTACACCGCCAAAACCCATACCACCGGCGGTCGGGACGGCGCGTCCAGAAGCTCCGACGGCATTCTCGATGTGAAGCTGTCGTCACCGGGCACCAACGGCGGGGGGACCAATCCGGAGCAACTGTTCGCCGCCGGTTGGTCAGCCTGCTTTATCGGCGCGATGGGTGTGGCGGCCAAAGAGTTGAAGGTGGCGCTGCCCAAGGATGTGGCCGTCGATACCGAAGTCGACCTGGGCACCAATGAAGGTGGCTACCTGCTGCAAGCCCGGCTCAATGTCAGCCTGCCGGGACTGGATCGTGAAACCGCGCAGAAACTCGTCGATACCGGGCACAAGTACTGCCCGTATTCGAAAGCCACGCGCAACAACATCAACGTGGTGGTCAAGCTCGTCTGAGTTGAAATAAAAGAGGTCTTGGCGACAGCTTTCGCAATCCGTGTTGCCGAGACCTGAACACTTCCAGGGATGAGTGGTGAGCTTTTGTCGACTCTTATTCAAACTCTCTCGCATACTACCTGGTAACTAATTTGGTTTGCCCGGTTGAAGGCGCTTGCATTTGTTTTTCATCGAGGCCTCTTGGGCGTTCAGCGCGCTCGAAAATAGTATGACTGTTTTAGTTCAAGGGGTGTAAGTGACAGGAGTTCGCTTGTTGCTCGTCTAGTTGGCCTGTGTGGCAACTAGTGGATCCAATGAGCAATGACGGTAGTCATGTAAAACCAAGCAGCTCAGTTGGAATGGGCATCGACGGCAAAGTTGAGGCGTTAGTACCGTTTTCGTTGACCCTCAAGTCAGCGACCGTTTGTCGGTGATAAGCCTGAAAAGTGAACAAACCTGGGCTTAGGCCCTCAGATTCTGCAGCACGTCACTCCCATGACCTGCTCTTGAAGTCGAAATAAGGAAGTGAAACCCGAACCTCATATGCAGTTATGCAAATGGGGGGTTTTTACCTGAAATTTGAGAGGTTCTAACTAAGCTGTCATCGATTCACTTACCGCATCAATAGGATTTGGATAATAAATCTATTGCTTGCTTTCTTGTATGAGCAAGGTCTTGCAGGGTTATTTAAAAGCAATGCTCTGTTGATTGGCCGATCTGTACTATCGAATAAGGTGGAGAACATACCCGTGGCGATAAATACAATTATGAGCCTGATCGAACATAAAGAATTCATGGAGTTATTGCGGCTGGGCGTTGTTTACGTTCATCTGGTCGCCTGCTGCGTGGCAATTGGTTTAGTGCTGACCAGTGATATCGCAATGGTCAGGGACCTGTGGAAACGCAAGGCCTTCACTGAACATGATCTTGCGCACATGGAAAGCCTTCAGCGATCTGTCGTCTGGGCATTGATCGGTCTCTGGGTGACAGGCGCCGCCATCATTGGCATCGATTACCTGGGCAAAGGCACGGAATACTTCATGAATCCGAAGCTTCACGCCAAGGTGATCATTGTCGTGCTGCTGACCTACAACGGCGTCCTGCTGCACAACCTGGTATTGCCCGCACTGCAAAAGGCAGGCTCCTTGCTTGAACTCGGATTGAGTGCACGGATGCTGGCGCTGTTTTGTGGCTCGCTGTCGGCGGTGTCCTGGATGTATGCCGCCATGCTCGGTGTCGGGCGTCCCTTGGCCTGGAAGTATTCACTCTCCGAACTGTTGATGGCGTATCCGGTGCTGATCGTGCTGGGCTTCCTGGCGATGCTGGCACTGACTCAGCGGGCCAAGCGCCAGAACAGTCTCACCACGCCGCAGTGGACAAATGCAGCCGCGCACTAAGCCTGTAAGGCACCCGAGCCTGACTCGTTGGCGCTGATGTAAAAAGGGTCCTGGCGACAGATGTTGGGAGCAGCATCGCCAGGACCTGAAAGCGTCGAGATCAAATGGGGCCCGGGCCAATCCACTTCGTTACGGTCGGCGCCTGCCACCGTTCAAGGGCATCAAGCAGGGCCGAAGGGTCGGTGTCGAACATCAGCATCTCGCTGTGTTCGGCCTTCATGAAGCCTTCCTTCACCGCGTGATCGAGCAGGCTGCGCACCGGATTGAAAAATCCACCGATGTTCAGGCACGCAACAGCTTTTCGGTGTTCACCCAGTTGCGTCAGCGTCGCCGCTTCAAACAACTCCTCAAAGGTTCCCAGCCCGCCCGGCAAGGCAATGAAGGCATCGGCGCATTCGCTCATGCGCGCCTTGCGGCTGCGCATGTCCTGTGTCACTTCAAAGCGGGCCAGCCCTTCGTGCACATGCCCGAGTTCGAACAGCAGGCGCGTGATGATGCCGATGACCTGACCGCCCTCGGCGAGCACGCTATCGGCGATGACACCCATCAAGCCCTTGCGGGTGCCGCCATACACCAGGCGCAAACCGCGCCGGGCGATTTCCCGGCCCAGGGCGCGGGCGCCTTCGACATAATCGGGATTGAAGCCGTCGTTGGAACCGCAGAACACGGCAATGCTGCGCAGGGTAGAAGCGTTGGTCATCGAGTTTTTCCTGGTGGAGGCGGGTTCAGGCCGGTACTGGCGCGAGACTGGAGAAATAACGTGCGGCTTCGCGCTCGGTTTTTTCCCGGGTGGCGTTCAAAATTTCCGGTTTTTGCCCGGTCCCCTCCACGGTGAAAAACCTCAGGTCGCGCAAGCCGATGCTCGCCAGTACGGTCGTCAGCCAGGGCCGCAAGAAGTCCGGTTGCTGGGCATCGACGCCGGTGAAAGTACTGCCTGAGGCGACAGCGATAAACACCGGCCGATCGCGCAGGGCGCCGACCTTGCCTTCTGCGGTGATGCGAAAGGTTCGGTCTGCCTGGATCACATGGTCGAGCCAGGCCTTCAACGCCGAAGGCACCATCAGGTTGTGCATGGGGGTGGCAATCACTACGCAGTCGGCGTTTTCCAGCTCGCGAATCAATTGCTCGGACTGCCACAGGGCGCCGCTGGTGGCCATGGTGCTGGACGGGTCGCGGCGTTTGCTCACCGCTTCGGCATAGTCGGCATCGATATGCGCAAGCCCGGTGACGCCGCGCTCGGTGATGATGAAATCGCTGACGCGATGGCTGTCGATCAGGTGCTTGATGAGGGTTTGCGAGAGCCGATAGCTCTCGGAGGCTGTCCCTCGCGGGCTGCAAATCACGCGCAGTATTTTCATGGGACCCTTCGCTGTTGGTGGAGGCAGGGCCTGCATGATGTGGCCGCTTGGACCAGCGACAAAGAGCCAAGAATTGCCTGCGTGACCAGGCCATGATTTTTGCACGGGCGCGCTCAGATCAACGCCAGAATGCGTTTCCCCAGCTGTTCGGCGGCGGCTTGCGAGTCGATGTTGGCGAAACCCAGCATCAGCCCGCAAAGTGTTGGCGAAGCGATGCTGCATTCACTCAGGGGTTCGGCGTAAATACCCGCCTGCAGCAGGCGTTCGACCAGCTCAAGATCTGACTGAGGTTGCGCAAGCCGCAGATTCAGGTGCATACCGCCGGGTTGGGCATCGATGTGAATGTGGTCGCCCAAGACTTTCTTCAACCCTCTCACCGTCGCTTCGCGGCGTTCGCCGTAGAGTTTGCGCATACGCTGGATGTGCCGGGCGAAATGGCCGTCGGTCATGAACGTCGCGACGATGGCCTGGGTCAGTTCCGGGCAGCCTCCGAAGAGGGTCTGGCTGATCCGTTCGAAGCGTTCGACCTGCCCGGGTGGCACCACCAGATAGGCGAGGCGGATGCCGGGAAACAGCACTTTGCTGAAGGTGCCGGCATAGAGTACGCGGCCATCGCGATCCAGGCTCTTGAGCGCGGGCAGCGGTCGGCTGACATAGCGGTATTCGCCATCGTAGTCGTCCTCGATGATCCACGCTTGCCGGCGGGCCGCCCATTCAAGCAGCTCCAGGCGTCGCGGCAGTGATAGCGACACACACAGCGGGCTCTGATGGGCCGGTGTGACCACGGCGGCGCGTGCGTTCGGTGTTTGGCTCACGCCCTGCACGACCTGCATGCCGTCCTGGTCCACCGGAACCGGGGCAAGCTGGAGGTGCAAATGTTCCAGTAACTGGCGAGTAGGGGGGTAACCCGGATCCTCGACGAGGATCTGGTCGCCCGGATTGAGCAGCGCGTGAACGATCAACCCCAGGGTGTTGCGATAGCCCGTGGTCACGAACACTTGCGAAGGCTGGCAGGTGATGCCGCGCGCCACCTGCAGGTAGGTGGCAATCGCATTGCGCAACGATTCCAGCCCCTTGGCCGACGGGGTAGCCATGTCCGGAATCTGTGTGGCACGCACGCATCGCGCGCCGATCTGCGCCCAGATTTTTCGCGGAAACGCATCCAGCGCGGGCAGCGCCATTTGAAAGGGCAGCACGGGCGCCTTGTGCCGGATCGACGCAGCGGTGGGTGAGTTCGAAGGCTGTTCGGTGCGAACACTACCAGTCCTGACATTCACCCCCGCGGCCACCACCGTGCCGGCCTGGCCACGGGATTGAATGTAACCTTCAGCCGCCAGCAACGAGTACGCGGTATCGATCGTGCCGCGTGCCAGCCCAAGCTCTATGGCCAGTGCCCGGGCCGCAGGAATGCGCTCGCCTGGCACGAGTACACCCTCGGAAATCGCTCTGCGGAACCGCCAGTAGATTTGCCGGTAAATCGGCTCGGTCGACGTGGGATCGAGAGGGGAAAGGTTTGTGAGGGCGGGGTTTGTCATGGGCTGGCTCTGGAAAAAAGCAATCATGGCCCAGGACATTAGCTGGAATATGGATCTTTTCCAATGGGCCAAGCAGGCCCACGATGCAGTCCTCCAAACAGCAAATCCGAGGATTGATCATGACTCAACGTATCGACTACGCCAGCGCTGCCCCTGAAGGTTACAAGGCTTTCGGCAACGTGTACGGCTACCTGCTCAAGACCGGCTTGCCCACCGAGCTGATCGACCTGGTTTACCTGCGGGTTTCGCAAATCAACGGCTGCGCGTTCTGCATCGACATGCATTCGCGGGATTTGATCAAGCTTGGCGTTGCCGTTGAAAAAATGGTGCTGGTGCCGGTATGGCGCGACGCCGGGGATGTATTCACCTACCGCGAACGCGTGGCCCTGGCCTGGGCGGAATGCGTCACGCAAGTCGCTGATACCGGCGTGGCCGATGCCGACTATGCCGCCGTGGCGGCGGTGTTCAGCGAAAAGGAACTGGCGGACCTTACCTATGCCATCGGCTTGATGAACGCCTTCAATCGGTTCGGCGTGGCGTTCCGTTCGAAACCGGCGGCTGCTGAAAAAGCCTGACCCTCAGTCTCGCTCGCCCGGCTTGGATGCCCGGCGAGCCCCAAGAAGGAGTTGTTGAATATGGCCTGGGCAATGCTTGGCATCGCTGGCATTCTGGAAATCGCCTTCGCCTTCTACATGAAGGGCTCTGAAGGTTTCACACGGCTGGTCCCCGGCGTCCTGACGGTCGTCACCGGCCTGTCGAGCGTCTTTCTGCTTTCACTCTCGTTGCGCACCTTGCCGGTGGGGACGGCTTATGCGGTGTGGACCGGCATCGGCGCGGCGGGTACCGCGATTGTCGGTATGGCGTTGCTGGGCGACTCCACGGCGCCGCTGCGGATACTCTGCATCGGCGTGATTCTGGCCGGGGTCATCGGGCTCAAACTGGTGTCAGCCCATTAGCTGTCCTCGACGTTGTCGATGTGCTTGAAGCGTTCGATCAGAAAGTCGATCAGGCTGCGCACCCGCGCCGATAAATGCAGCTGTTGCGGGTACACCGCATACACGTCGGCGCGGGTCGGCGTCTGGTCTTCCAGCACCAGGCGCAAGCGGCCACTGCGCACATAGCGGGCGATGTCCCATTCGGCCCGCAGCAAAATCCCGAACCCCTCCAGCGCCCAGTTCAGGGCCACCTCGCCATCGTTGCAACCCAGGGCGCCATGCACCTTGATGTTGTCGGTGTGCCCGCCGTTGGTGAAGCTCCAGACGCCATAGGGCGACTCGTTCTGCCGGATGAAAATGCAGTTGTGATTTTGTAGGTCGCTGAGCTTCTGCGGAGTGCCGAATTTGTCCAGGTACAGCGGCGAAGCACACAGCAAGCGGCGGTTGGAGGCGATCTTGCGTGCATGGAAAGCCGCGTCGGGCAGGGTGCCGAAGCGAATGCCCAAATCGAAGCCGTGGGTGGCCAGGTCCAGCGGGTGGTCGCTGATCTCCAGCTGAATTTCCACTTCCGGGTATTGCGCGTAGAACGCGGCGAGGGCAGGGCCGATGTGGCGGCGGCCAAAGCCGAGGGAAGCATTGACCCGAATCAGGCCCTTGGGTGTCGCGCGGCTGCTGCTGACCAACTGCTCAAGTTCATTGATCTGGGTGAGGATGCGCGCCGCCTGGGAGAAATACAGCTCGCCTTCGGAGGTCAGGCTCATCGAGCGCGTGGTGCGGTTGACCAGGCGGATGCCCAATCGCGCTTCCAATGCCGTCAGGCGCTTGCTCACCGCCGGAGGCGTGATGCCCAACTCCCGGGCGGTCGCCGCGAGGCTGCCTTTGTTGGCCAACAGGTAGAAAAACGACAAATCCAGGGTTTGGCTCATTCGTAACTCAAAGTTATTTATGTAGTGATTTGGAGTAACTCACACCTATTTGTTCACTACATATACTCCGCTCACACCCCGCCTGAACAGTCCGGTTCGACGGGAACAACAAGAAATCGACGAGAGTGGAGTCAACAATGAACGCATACAAAATCGCTGCAGTGCCAGGTGACGGTATCGGTGTGGAAGTGATCGCCGCAGGCGTCGAGGTGCTGCAGGCCCTGTCGAGAAAATCCGGCTTTGAACTGGATTTCAAACACTTCGACTGGAACTCCGATAACTACCTGAAAAACGGCTACTACATTCCCGAAGGTGGCCTGGAAGAACTGAAAACCTTCGACGCGATTTTCTTCGGTGCGGTCGGTGCGCTCAACGTCCCGGACCACATTTCGCTGTGGGGCCTGCGCCTGCCGATCTGCCAGGGCTTCGACCAATACGCCAATGTGCGTCCAGCCCGTGTCTTGCCGGGGGTGAAGAGCCCGCTGCACAACGGTAACCAGATCGACTGGGTGGTGGTGCGGGAAAACTCCGAAGGCGAGTACTCCGGCAACGGCGGCCGCGTGCACCGTGGCCTGCCGGAAGAAGTCGCCACCGAAGTCTCGGTGTTCACCCGGGCCGGGGTCGAGCGCATTCACCGCTTCGCCTTCGAACTGGCGCAAAGCCGCCCGCGCAAACACCTGACCATGGTCACCAAGTCCAACGCCCAGCGCCATGGCATGGTGCTGTGGGACGAGATTTTCTACGAAGTGGCCAAAGACTTCCCGGACGTGAAGATCGACAAGGAGCTGGTCGACGCCGTGACCACGCGCATGGTGCTCAAGCCGTCGACTCTGGACGTGATCGTCGCCACCAACCTGCACGCCGATATCCTCTCGGATCTGGCCGCCGCGCTGTCCGGCAGCTTGGGCATAGCGCCGACCGCCAACCTCAACCCTTCGCGAAAATTCCCGTCAATGTTCGAGCCGATCCACGGCTCGGCCTTCGACATCACCGGCAAAGGCGTGGCCAACCCGATAGCGACCTTCTGGACTGCGGCCATGATGCTCGAACACCTGGGCGAAGCCGCTGCGGCGAAGCACCTGATGTCGGCCATCGAGGCCGTCACCGAAAGCGGTTTGCACACCCCGGACCTGGGCGGCAACGCCACCACACGGCAGATCACCGACGCGGTGATTGCGTTGATCAACCGCTGATCATTCCCAGCGATTCAAAGTAG
Source organism: Pseudomonas sp. G(2018) (assembly GCF_005502415.1). Lineage (NCBI taxonomy): Bacteria > Pseudomonadati > Pseudomonadota > Gammaproteobacteria > Pseudomonadales > Pseudomonadaceae > Pseudomonas > Pseudomonas sp. G(2018). Next base: position 42,229 of record NZ_SCOO01000034.1, read on the forward strand.
TACTGCGGCACAACGCCCGGGGGCGGACATGCGTGTCCGACCCCAGGGCATTTCCTGACAACAATAAAAAATCAGGGCCCTGTCATGAAAAGAATATTCGGCAAACTCTACGTACAAGTACTCCTCGCCGTGATCCTCGGTGCCATCGTCGGGGTCTTCGTACCCGAAACCGGAACCGCGCTCAAACCCTTGGGCGACGCCTTCATCAAACTGATCAAGATGCTCCTCGCACCGGTGATTTTCCTGACGGTGGTCACGGGCATCGCACGCATGGATAACATGAAGGAACTGGGCCGGGTCGGCTTTCGCGCGCTGCTGTATTTCGAAGTGGTGTCGACTCTGGCGCTGGTGGTCGGGCTGGTGGTGGTCGATGTGTTCAAGCCCGGTGCCGGCATGAACATCGATGTCGCCACGCTCGATACCGCCAGCATCGCCACGTACACTACGGCAGGCAAGCATGCCTCGTTCATGGACTTCGTCATGAACATCATCCCCGACACCATTGTCGATGCCTTCGCCAAGGGTAACGTCCTGCAAATCCTGCTGTTTTCCATTCTGCTGGGCATCGCCCTGGCCCATGTCGGACCGCGCGGCAAAGCGTTCGTCGACACTCTGGACAGCCTGATGCAGGGCATGTTCCGCATCGTCAATATGGTCATGCGCCTGGCCCCGATCGGCGCATTCGGTGCCATTGCGTTCACCATCGGCAAGTACGGTTTTGGTTCGCTGTTCTCCCTGGGCAAGCTGATGGCTTGCGTGTACCTGACCTGTGCGGTGTTTGTGATTTTTGTACTCGGTCCGATCTGCCGCTACAGCGGTTTCAGCCTGTGGAAATTCCTCAAGTTCATCAAGGAAGAACTGTTCACCGTGCTGGGCACCAGCTCTTCGGAATCGGTGCTGCCGCAGATGATTTCCAAGATGGAAAAGGCCGGCGTCTCCAAACCCGTCGCCGGGATGATCATTCCCTCCGGCTTGACCTTCAACCCGGACGGGCAGGCGATCTACTACACCATCGCGGCGATTTTCATTGCCCAGGCGACCAACACGCCACTGACCCTGACCGATCAATTGATCGTGCTGGCGGTGCTGATGTTCACCTCCAAGGGCTCGGCGGGCGTCACCGGTTCCGGCTTCATCATTCTGGCGGCCACGCTGTCGTCCCTCGGTACGATTCCGGTGGCGGGCATGGTGTTGCTGCTGGGTGTTGACCGGTTCATGTCGGAGGCTCGGGCGATCACCAATACCATCGGCAATGGTGTTGGCACCATGGCGATTGCCAAGTGGGTGGGGGCGTTGGATACGGTGAAGATGCACAAGGCGTTGAATGGGGAGGTGGTGGAGGAGAAGTCGGAGGTGGTGCAGGGTGAGAGTGTGTTTGTGCCGACGTCGGTGGTGGCGGATCCCTTGCTGTCTAACTTGAAAAACGTTTCTCGGGCATAGAGCGCAAGTACATATCCATTTCTTCGGTTGTGGCCACTATTGGTTCCGCCCTTACGGCGGGTTACTTGGAAAAGCGCCAAGTAACCAAGCGCTTTATCCCCTGACGTACGGTGCCTCGCTAATGCTCGGCATACCCTCGCTCCGGTCCTGCTCCGTGGGCCCGCCGCGATGGGCCATCCCTGGCCCAGCGCGGCTAACCCGGCATCCATGCCGGGTTGCCCACTGCGCAGAACCTCCACTCGGCCTTCCGACGGGGCAGATCAAGATCAAAAGCGCGGCGGCCTGATAGCCGACCTGGTTGCGGGCCTATCTGCGATCCAAATGTCGGAGATTCTATGTTGCCCGGCAACCCTGAACTCTCAGGCTGACAGGTATTTGCTCTGATTTTTCATCAGGGCAAATGCCACCCCACAGAGCTTTCGGGCCACGGCGGCCGGCATGAATCGCCCCAGCCACTATGCGGCCTTCGGCGACAAACATGCGCTGTACATCAAGGCGCTCGAGCAGTACTGGGAAACGGCCGCCGCCGATATGCGGGCCGCGCTGACCGATACCGAGTTATCACTGCATGACGCATTGATGCGTTTTTATGAGGGGCAGTTGGCGATTTACTTTTCGGGCGAAGGCCAGCCGCGCGGCTGTTTTGCCATCGGCACCGCGACCACCGAGGCAGTCGAGGATCCGCAGATACGCGAAGTGCTGTCAGACCGGCTCAGCTGGCTCGATGCCGATCTGGAAGTGCGCCTGCGCACGGCCATCGAAACCGGCGAGTTGAAAGGTGATGTTGACGCGCCGGCGCTGGCGGTACTCGCCTCATCCCTGCTGCACAGCATCTCGATCCGGGCGCGAGCGGGCAAATCCAGGGACGAGTTGACCGGGCTTGCGCGCAACGCGGTCAACGTGATCTGCGGCGGCTGAGGTCGATGTGAGCGAGGGACTCGAAGACATTCTGGCTGAACGGCTTGCGGTGGTTTTTTGCGGGATCAATCCAGGGGTGATGGCCGCCGCCCAAGGGCATCATTTCGGGGGGCGGGGCAATCGTTTCTGGCGCACCTTGCATCTGGCCGGATTCACCCCGGAGGAAATGCGCCCGGAACAGGACCGGACGATCCTGCAATATCAGTGCGGCCTGACCACCGTGGTGGAGCGGCCGACCGCGCGGGCCAACCAACTGTCGCAGCATGAATTCATCGCAGCGGCAGCGGAGTTCGAAGGCAAGATCGCCCGTCATGCGCCACGCTTTGTGGCGTTTCTTGGCAAGGCAGCGTATGCGGCACTGTCGGGGCAGCGAGATGTGGCGTGGGGATTACAGGCCAGGACTTTCGGCCATGCCGCGGTGTGGGTGCTGCCCAACCCGAGCGGACGCAATCGCGCCTTTACCCTTGATCAACTGGTGGATGCGTACCGCCAACTCAGGTTGACGATCGCTCAGTAGTTCATGCCGTCGTCGATGGCGATGCCTTGCGCACGCATGGCCTTGATCAAATCGGCGCGGGTGTCGGGCAGGTTGAGCATGGTTTCGGCGCGCAGCGCCGCGACTTCTTCGGCGCTGTAGGGTTGGTAATGCGCAGGCATGCTTGCGCCCGCCATACCGTCTTCGCGCATCAGCCAGTTAAGCAGGTCCGCAAGCTGCGCATTGTTCAGCGCCGACTGCGACATGCCCGGCACGCGCACCAGGAATTCGCGGCCGCCAGGGACTTTCAGAAAGTTACCGACAAAACCTTTCATCCGCGGCGTGTCGTTGGCCGCTGAACCCGTGCCGTCGCCCAAATGGCAACCGGCGCATTGCAACTGGTAATTCACGCCGACGCTGTAGCCGGCATCGCTGATGGCTTTTTGCGGCGCTTCGTTGCCGGGTGCATGACCTTGGTTGGGATTGGGAATGGCCCGGGCTTGAGCGAGTGGAGTGGTCATGAGGCAGACAAGACCAACAATCAGCAACCTGCGCATAAAAAAACCTCTGCTGGCGATTTTGTGTAGGAGCGAGCTTGCTCGCGAAAAACTCAAGGACGACACGGGCTCCAGGGAGAACGCGTCATCGTTCACGTCCATCGCGAGCAGAGCTCGCTCCTACAAAAGAAAAAAGCCGGTTCCCGAAGCAACCGGCGGTAAAACGCGTTAAACCGCCACGCCACGAATGATCGAAACGGTGCAGTGATAGATGTGGGATTTGGCGGCCAGGCACCAGTTCACATCGTTGTTGTTGAACGGGCGGTAGGCCGGTTCTTCACTGTCGTTTCGAGTGCAGGCGCACTGGGCGCAGCTTTGCTTACCGCAGCAGTCGTTGTACGAAATGATGTAGTCCTTGCCGTCGGCCGGGTTGCGGCAGGTGCCGATCCAGGTAACTTGCGAGGCCTCGGTGCCCGGTGGGCAGGAGGTCACCGAGCCACCGCAGCAGCTGCACAGAAAACCGTCGATGGAGCAGTAGCGCCAGTAGTCGCAGCTGTTCGGATCACCGGGGTCGCCGGCTTTCGGGTCAGTGGCGGCCAGCGCCTTGCTGGTACGGTCCAGCGGCAGCAGCACGGGAAGAGCGGCACCGGCAACGATCAGCGAGCCCATGCGGGCCAGCAGTTTGCGGCGCGAAGTAGTGTCGGCGACACGGCGCGAGGAGCGCTCGAACAACAGATCCAGCAGTTTCATGAAGGTCTCCCTGCCTTATCAGTGGCTATGGCCGTGGCTGTGGTCATGAGCATGATTGTGAGTAAGCTCGTGAGGCTGAGCATTGAGGTACTGCTGCAAAGTGGCGTGCTTCAGATGCTCGACTTCGAACAGGCTGTCCAGGTGCTCGCGGGAGTTCACCAGGCCTTTGGCGCGCAGGGTGCCGGACTGGTCGATCAGCGCGGCGTACGGCAGCTTGCCGATCTGGTAAGTCATGCCCACTTCCGGACCGACCACGTAGGTGGCGTCTTCCAGTTTGTGTTCGCGGATCAGCGCTTGCTGGGCGTCCATGTCGCCGTCGCTGACGAACACCACGTCGAGGGTATTGGCTTGTTCCCTGGCGATGGATTTGATCGCCGGCAGCAGCGACTTGCAGATCGGGCAAGTCGGCGAGAGGAAGAACAGCAGTTGCGATTTCTCGCCGGCATAGCCGAAGTTCACCGGGCGACCCTTACGGTCGGCGGCGGTGATTTGCGGGGCGGCTTCGTTGACGGCCACGCCTTTGTCGACCATCAACGCGCCAGCCGGGGCCAGGCGGCCGTGCAACACACCAATCTGACGGACCAGGCCCATGACGACGAACGCCACGGCCGCCAGCAGTACCCAGAGCAGAACATTGGAAACGATCAAGCCTTCCATTTTGATTACCTACCAATCAATTTGAGCAGAAGAGGGGAGTTCGCCAGCAGGCCATCGGCCGCGGCGTAGATGAGCAGCGCGACGGCGGCCGAAGCCAGGGTCACGAAGCCATCGAACACAGTCATGTCGCGGACCACCGGTGCCACGCTGGCCAGCAGCGCCAGGGCCACCAGCACGCTGTTGCGCAGCAGCAGGACCGGGCGCAGCGGCTGCGTCTGGTCCGGGCCGGCACAGCCGCAGTCGATGTCGCGACGGCCGCGCCACAGGTTGATGCCGATGGCGGCGGCGTACAGCGCCAACAGGCCGGCCGCGCTCAACGCCGCCCAGTGCCGGCTGACCGGCACCAGCAACGCGAACGCGATGGCCAGTTCCAGCAGCGGGATCGAGCGTGCGCTCGGGCGCACCAGCGCCGCGGGCAGCAGTTGATAATCGGCAAGCTGTTTGGCAAAGCGCGCCGGCGCCCGCACCTTGTGGGTCGCGGCGCTGGCCAGCAGCACCGCAATGGCGATGGCGCTGGCAATGATGAAGATCGGATCTGATTGCATGGCCGGATCTCGTTTAGTAGCTCATGACCTGAGTCGCGGTTTTTGCGACCTTGGCCATGCTGCCGGTGTGCTTGTTGGTCTTGAGGTCGAAGATCTGCAAGCCGCCCTCGACGTCGGTGCCCAGCAACAGCGGCTTGTCATCGCCGGTGGCCTGCATGCTCCAGATCGGAGCCGGGGCTTCCAGGGTGGCGATTTTCTTGCCGGTCTTGAGATCAAAAGCCCAGATCAGGGTGCTCGGGTCTTCCCACTTCATCGGTTCGTGGGCGTCGTGCATCAGCACGTACAAGCGGTTGAGCTTCGGCGCGACCGCCATCAGCTGCCAGCCGCCCGGTGCCCACCCGGCCTTCTTCTCTTCGTCGGTGGTCAGCGACCAGTTCGGCAGAATCTTCGGCGCGTCGCCGCTGAAGTCCACGGCGCGCACGGTGCCGGTGGTGGTCGTGAAGTAGTAGGTGTCGCCGACGTTGACCGCACGCTCCACCAGCTTCTCCGCGTTCGGGTCGAAGAACGGCGTGCGGCTGCGTGCGGTTTCCTGGCCCTGGTCGTTGATCGTCACGACCTGCAGGCTGCCATCGCCGCACAGCGAGGCGAAACGGCGCTTGCCCACGGGGTAGTTGAGCACGCAACCGGGAATGGCGATTTCCGTGGCCACCGCTTTGGTCTGGGTATCGACCACGGTTACCGAAGTCGACGGGGTGAAGTTGTAGACGTAGACGAAGCGGTCATCGCCGCTGGTCTTCAGGCCGTAACGCTGGGTCAGCGACTCGGCGCGCTTGTTCGGGATCAACACTTCCCAGGCCGGCGACAGGGTCGAGGTGTCCCAGGCGGTCAGCACGTCGGTGCGGGTGCCACGGGTGCCACGGGAGTACCAGATGTCGGCGGCGTAGAGGGTCTTTTTGTCATGGCTTAGGGCGGAAGGAGCGGCAAAACCGGTCGGTACCATGCCCAGCACGCGTTTCTGGTCGGGATCGACCACGGTGACACGGCCGGCGACGAAGCTTTCGAACTCGACATCGACGACGAACGCGCGGTGCGGTTCAGCGGGGAATGCCAGGGTGGTCTGGCCGATGCCGGTGTCGGCGGGCAGGTCCGCGCGGGCACTGTTCAAGCCGAGTACAAGCAGGCTCAGGCCTAGCGCTGACTGTACGGAGATCCTGTTTGTTCGCATAAGGGGAACTTCCTGAATTGTTGGTAACGCGGATCGCGGGTGAGTGGGCAGATTCTGACCAGTGAATAGTGCCTTGCCCGTCCAACCCGGGAATTGCCCTGCCTGCCAAGTGTTTGTGTATCTGTGCCAGTGTCACCGTGGCGAGGGAGCTTGCTTCTTCTGGGCTGCGAAGCAGCCCAATTTTCGCGACACGTCCTACATGATTTAAGGAAGCGTCCTATTTACCAAAAATGACAAGAATTCCACGGTAACGCCCTCCGGCGATTGTCACGCCTGCGGCTGTTCGTGCAATGCGTCTGCTGCGGTGACAAGGATGCCGGTCAACAACTTCCAAGGATTATGGAAATTGAACACGCCATTCACTCTGTCGTTAATTGACCCAACCACTTCTGCACTTTTCGATTCAAACAAAAGCCACCCTCCCGTGAACAAAGTCCGGATTCTCAGCATGTCGCCAAACATTGCGGTGGCTGAGTATTTCCAGTTTTGCGTGGAGGGCTGAGCCATGGCTCGCATGGACGTTGACGGCCTTGGTCAGGGGCTGGACGGTGACCTGACTACCACGGGTGCGGTATGCATCGCCAGCTTGCCTCAAGCAAGACAAGGGGAGCGTGGGGTACTGAGGCTGGGGGATAAAACCACCCCGTGTAAGAAGTGCGGAAAAGAAGGTGTCATCGTCGAGAGCCTGCCCGCCATGAAGTGGGATGACATTCCAACCGTGCTGGACGGGGCGCGGGTCCACTGTGGCTGCCCAGAAGGCACAAACCGGTTGATTGCGCCACTCGAGGGGCCGTCGCGCTCTGCTCGGTCCGATCACGGTGGCGTTGTTGCTCAGCCCGCAGCGCCCGGCGGGTTTACCAGCAAATTTGCGTCTGCACCTGTTCGGCCTGCTTCGCAGGCGACAGCGGAAATACTCGAAGAAGAGGAGGAAGAAGAGGAACTGACGCCAGGCATTACCCTGCGTTTGGGGCTGTTTTTCGACGGAACGGGCAACAATCTGGCTAATAGCGAGGCGGCAGCAGGGTGTTACGCGGTGAACCTTGGCATGCCGTCACAGGTGGCCGAGGACATTCGCCAGCATTGTGCAGCGTTTGGTTATGACGGTCTGGGTGGTGTGCCGGATAACAGTTATGGCAATGAGTTCACCAATGTGGCGCGGTTGCATGATTTGTATCCGGATCAGGCAGGTGTGCGCCTGTCACCAAAGGCCGAAGAGGTCTACAGCAAGGCTTACCTCGAAGGCATTGGCACCACTAGCGGCCAGGAAGACTCAATTTATAGCCAGGGCACTGGCACAGGAGGTACCGGTGTAATTGCAAGAGTTGAGCAGATGCCGGCGCAGGTGATGAATAAATTGCGATTGCTGCAAAACAACAATCCCGACCTTCAGATCCGTCGAATAGAGATCGACCTCTTCGGTTTCAGTCGAGGGGCGGCAGCCGCGCGGCATTGCGCCAACGACCTGCTCAAGGGTAAAGGCAGTCTATTGGCACAGGCTCTACCAACTGGCTCCCCCATACTCAGTGTTGACTTCAACTGGAACCACCGAACCGACTTCATCCTCAACTTCATCGGCCTGTTCGACACCGTGGCCGGCATCGTTTCGCCCTTCGACGCTGACTTCACCCCCCACAATGCCGCAAACCCCGGGCTCAATCTGCGTCTGGCGCCAGGTATCGCAAACAAGGTGATTCACTTGACCGCGGGCAATGAGTATCGCCACAACTTCTCCCTGAACCAGACCGACCAAGAGATCGAATTGCCCGGCAGTCATTCAGACTTGGGTGGTGGCTACCTGCCGTTGGCCACGGAAAAGCTGTTACTGAGCAAGCCCGATAGCAGCATTGAGTATGCCCACATCGCCAATGAACGCAGTGACGCCTATTGGCGCACCCACCAGCGCATGGCGCGTGAATCGAGCCGCTGGCTGGACTATGTCCCGCCGGAGGGGCTGAGCATTGTCACCTGGTCGGTGGACACCCAACACCGCGGCCGCGACACTGCGGCGGAAAAACGGGTGTATGCGGCCATTGCCAGCCAGCGTCAGGTACGCGGGGAATTGTCACTGGTGTACCTGCGCATCATGCGCGAATTGGCGGTTCGTGCCGGGGTCGCGTTTGATGCCGCGCCCACTACTTCAGCGTTCGCTGTGCCGACCGAACTGCAACCTATCGCCGCCAAGTTACGGGCTTTCGCATTGGGTGAGCCTTATGCGTCTTTGACGTCCGAGGAACACTCGCTTTTGCGCCGTCGTTACATCCATCTTTCGGCCAACTGGAATGCAGCCAAGGGATGGAACAATAGCGATCTGGGGGTGTTGTTCATCAACCGCCCCGCTGACGGAAGTCAGCGACGGGAGCACCCGAATGAATAGGCGCAGAGTGCTGTTAGTCGTCGGGATGATTGTGTCGCTGTCCGGCTGCGTCAACCGACTGCCTTACGACGCCTGGTATCTAGGCTTGTTCGCGCCCAGTTACATGGAGGTCTGGATCGAAACTGCCGACGCGGTAGATGTCCACGACCGCGTCTTCCGTCGCGCCATGAGTGGTGTCGCCTCGATCAATACTTCAAAGAACCTGAAAGGCAATCCTCGTGGTTGGCCTGACAGTCCCGGTGCAGGCGCGGGCAAGCTTGTACTGGGTGCCGACCTGCCACGCCTGATCTATGTACGCTGGCAATCGCTGGTGGAGCCGCAGACCTACGAGGCTTACATCCCGATCCCCGAAGCTACTCGGCAGGCGATGCTCAAGAGCGAGAGGACCTATTGTGCTGCGGATGGAAAATGGATCACCGACTATCGCGACATGGTAATTGTAGGTCTTGCCCCCGGAGGTATCGCACGGGTCTGGGTCAGGGGGGCCTGCTTGAAGCCTTTTGACGTGGCAAGGGTGGAGGGCACTGTCGTGAAATTAGGGCCTGACAGCGGTCGTAGCGGTGGTCAGTACGCATTGCCACTGAAACCTTCATCCAAAGCTTACATCGAAAAGTACGGCATCCCGTATGGTTCCTGGTGATCCCCCAATTAATATTCTTGGAAGACTGGTGCTATTGGGCCTGATTCTGACGCTGTCCGGCTGCGCCAACCGTCTGCCTTACGACGCCTGGTATTTGGGGTTGTTTGCTCCGAACTATATGGAAGTCTGGATCGAAACCGCCGACGCGGTGGATATCCACGACCGTGTGTTCGGCCGCGCGATGAGTGGTGTGGCTGCCATCAATACGCCGAAAAGCCTCAAAGGTAAGCCGCAGGGTTGGCCGAATCACCCAGGGGGTGGCGCGGGCAAGCATGTACTGGGCGCTGACCTCCCACGACTGATCTATGTGCGCTGGCAATCGCTGGTTGAACCTCAGACCTACGAGGCTTTTATCCCGATCCCCGAAGCCACTCGCCAAGCGATGCTCAAAGGTGAAAGGACCTATTGCAGGTTTGACGGCAAATGGATCACCGGTTATCGAGATGTATTGACAGTAGGCCTAGCCCCCGGAGGTATCGCACGCGTTTGGGTTTTAGGGGCCTGCTTAGAGCCGTTTGACGTGGCGCGGGTGGAGGGTACTGTCGTGAAGCTGGGACCTTATGGAGGGGCGTCCAATGGTCGGCATAGGCCTTTGTCGGAAACGTCGAAAGCCTATATCGAGAAGTTCGGGATCCCATACGGTTCCTGGTGACTCCCCCAAACAGTCAGCCAAGTCACCGCAATAATCGTGGGGTATAAAAAAGCCGCGACCCTTGGGAGGGGCGCGGCTTTTATCGTTCTAGCGCTGAGCAATCCCCGCATCACAGCTCAGTGGTCACTCCGTAGGCTCAAGGTTATCCAGCGCCCGATTCACCGCCAGATCCGCCAGCATGATTACTTGTTGAATGCCCAGCATCGTGCTGCGCTGCGGCCCGTCCAGAAAGGTCGCGAAATCGCTGGCCATGACGCTGGCCGAGGCTAGGGATTCGCAGGCGTGGGCGAGCAGGTCTTCGGTGCGAATATCTGCCGTGATAGAGAACATTGTGCTGGGGTTGTGCGGGGCGGTGGATTTCAGGATGGCGGGTTTGAGGTGGAGTTCGCGAGTGGGGTTTTCGGTTGAGGATTCTGGGGGATTGGGAGAAGGCTTGACCATGGAAATGCTCCTTGATTGATGGAGCCGCCACAGTTCGCTGCGAAACGAAGAAGGTGGCAGCTGTACGCAGGTTCGCAGACCGGGAATCAAGGAACCCGGCAGACTCGAAAGTCTCCCGCGCACAGCCGCCATAACGCATTTCAACAGACGAATAAAAGCGCCAACTGAAAGGAAACGGTGGCGCTGAGCGCCTTGATTGACCCAGGCTGCGAAACCCGGTCGCTGAATTGGCAGCGACGCGGAAACGATAAAGACCAGGGCCAAGGCGCACAAGCCGGCGGATTCTGGCGTAGTTGTAGGCAGCGACGCAAGGCGTTGTAGCTTTGCTCCGGTCCTACATCCATCGGATAACCAGCATTTCGTTTTCCTTACCTGCTGACAATTTTCTTAACGCGTCCTACGAGATTTAGGGGCGTTTTCCTACTTCCGAAAATCGACTGCGCGGTTTTTGTGTCACGGTGACGAGCACTCCAGCGATAGATTGTGGCGAGGGGATTCATCCCCGTTGGGTCGCGAAGCGGCCCCCGGCGGTCCTCCAGTTAGACCCTATCGTCTGGATTTACGACTGCTGCGCAGCCGAACGGGACGGTGCGACGATTCGCTAAATCCCCTCGCCACAGGTTTGTGTGCGTCAGGTGGGAATGGCGAGGGGAAGGGAAAAGCTGAAAACAGCGCCACACGGCTCCAGGTTCTGCGCCCAGATATCGCCGCGATGGCGGCCGATGATGTTCTTGCACAGCGCCAGGCCAATACCGTTGCCGCTGACCTTGGACGAAAAGAAGCCATCGAACAGCTTCTCCTGCGCCTCGGCCTGAATCCCGCGTCCACGGTCTTCGATGCGCACCAGCGCTACGTCGTCCTCGGCGCTGGCATGAATGCGCAGCACACGACGTTCGAGGGGCAGGTCGGCCATTTCTTCGATGGCGTTGAAGGCCAGGTTGAGGATCACCTGGCCGATCAACACTTTCTCGCAACTCACCCGCAACGGCTCGGGGGCGGTGACGATTTCGACGCGTATCAGGCTCGGATCGGCCCGCAGACTGATGAAGTAGCGGGTTTCGCGCAGCAGTTCGTTAAGGTCGACCAGCTCTTCGCTCTGCTCCAGCTTGACCACGTAGTCGCGCACGCTCTTGATGATCACGGAGGCATGCTCGATCTGCCGCACGGCGTTCTGCAAGCCCCAGGCGACGCCTTGGTCGGCGTCGGTCGCGTTGCCGAGGCGAATCACTGCGCCTTCGATGAAGTTGCGGGTGGCGGCCAGCGGTTGGCTCAGTTCGTGGGCAATCGCCACGGCCATTTCACCCATGGCGTTGTAGCGCGCCAGGTACTCGAGTTTTTGTTCGCTGACGCGCCGGGCTTCTTCGGCGTGCACTTGTTCTGTGACGTCGCGGAACAGCAATAAATGGCCGACCAGATCGTCTTCGATTTCGATAAAGCGACAGGTCGCGTCGTGCCAGCGCCACTCGCCGTCACGGCGTTGCACTTTGTAATGCACACCGAACGGTAAGTGCTCGGGTGTCTCGTTGGACAGCTGCTGCAACAGGCGCTGGCGCGAGGCGTCGTCGCACCAGTCGAGAAAGTTCTTGCCGATCAACTGATGCTCTTTGCTGTTGAGCAGATGCGCACCGGAGTCGCTGATAAAGCGAATCTCGCCCTCTGGCCCCAGCACCGCCACGCCTTCGGCCAGGTCCTGCATGAACGCCTTGAGCCGGCTTTCGAAGCGCTTGAGGTCGCGCTTGACCTTGTCCTCCCTGGAAATGTCGCGGAACTGCACCATCAACACATCGCGACCTTCCAGGTGCACCAGCGTCGCCACCGCCTCGGACAGTATCTCCACCCCTTGCTTGGAGCGATAGCACCATTCGATGGCGCGCTGGCCCGTGCGCGCAGCGCCTTCCAGCCAACGCAGCCCCACCGAACGCCGGTACTTGGGCGCATCGCGGGTCATGTCCGGGGCTTTGAGCGGTGTCAGTTCTTCGAGGGTAAACCCCAGCGCCGACAGGGCCGCGGCATTGGCCCAGAGAATCTCCTTGCTGTGGGCATCGTGAAGAATGATGCACAGCGGCATGGCTTCGATCAGCGTGAAAAAGTCGTTCTGTTTTGGCAAGTACATCGCGCAGCCCTTGGCGGCAGGAGGTTGTGACCGGTGGAACCGGAAGTATGGCTTTTTATACCGGCTCGCGCCTGGGGATGCGCTCAGAGGTAACCGGGGGCGGTCTAGGGGTTTTCTTTAGCCGGGGGGCTGCACGCACCAATAGTTGCGCCGGGATGTGGTTTTTACACTGGACCGCAATGCAAGGGTAGCCACGCCGATCCCTGTAGGAGCGAGCTCGCTCGCGATGGGCGTCAACGATAACGCGAGCTGCCTGATTGCCCGCGGTGCCTGAACCACCATCGCGAGCAAGCTCGCTCCTACAAGAGTCAGCATCGTGTCGCCCCACTAACAATAAGCAAAACGGAGAAAGCCCATGCTGCGTTCAGCGGTCGCGCAACAAGACGCCCTGATCGGCGTTGACGAGCCTGTCGTCGATAGCCAGGCATTCCAGCAAATGCTGGATGAAGTGCGCCGGCGTCGCGACGAATTCGACAGCGTCTCCCACGTGCCACGGGACATGATCGAGCGCTTCAAGCAGGTGGGCATCTACCGCGCCGCCACGCCGAAATGCTACGGCGGTGATGCTCTGGCACCTGCACTGTTCCTGCAAATGATCGAGCGTATTTCCGAAGCCGACGGCTCCGCCGGCTGGGTCGCCAGTTTCGGCAGCGCCGGCGTCTATCTCGCCGCTTTGCCGCCAGAAACCCTGGCCGAAATCTATGCTGACAGTCCCGATCTGGTATTCGCCGGCGGCCTGTTTCCGCTGCAACCCGCCGAAGCCGTAGAAGGAGGCTGGCAAGTCAACGGCACCTGGAAATTTGCCAGCGGCTGCAAGGGCGCCGACTTGTTGGGCGTGGGGATCGGCGCGGCGGGCGGCAAGCCTCGTACAGCAGTATTCCGCCCGAATCAGGTCGAGATCGTCGAAAACTGGGACGTGGTCGGCCTCAAGGGCACCGGCAGCCATGACCTGCGCGTGACCAACAAACACATCGATGAACGCTGGACCTTTATCCGCGGTGGGGCCGCGACCATCGACGAACCGCTGTTCCGCTACCCCTCGATTGCCTACGCCGCGCAAGTGCTGGCGGTCGTCAACCTCGGCCTGGCCCGTGCCGCCCTCGACGAAGTCAGCCGCATGGCTGGCGGCGGTGGCATCACCGGCGCGCCGAAAATGGCTGACCGCGCTTATGTGCGCATCGAGATCGCCAAGGCCGAAGCCAAACTCAGCGCCGCCCGCGGTTTCTTCTACAACGCCACCGAGCAGGTGTGGAACTCGATCCTGGCCGGCAACCCGGTCACGCCGGAGCAAACCAGCCTGCTGCGCCTGTCCGCGATCCACGTGTCCCAGGCCGGTGCCGCCGTGGTGCAGAGCGCCTACAGCCTGGCCGGGACCACCGCCATTTACCTGCGCCATCCGCTGCAACGCTACCTGCGCGACTCGATGGTGGTGACCCAGCACGCCTTCCTCAGCGAAGGGCTGTACGACGGCGCAGGCTCGGTGTTCCTCGGCGTGCCGCCGTTCCCTGGCTACATCTGAATTCCATCCCGATTTTTATACTTAAGCTCAAGGATCAAACACATGTCCCAAGCTACCCAGGAACCGTTGCGCGTCGTCTTCTGCATCGGCATCACCCAGAACTTTTTCGACCTGCCCACCGGCGAAGGCCTGAGCGTGTGGAAGGGCTTCAGCCAGATGATGGGCTCCCTCGGCGCGATGCCCGGCATCACCGTGCTTGGCGCGATGGATGACGACCGGCTGATGGTCGGCCCGTCCACCACCTCGCCCTGGACCGTATACATCATGGCCGACGTCGACTGCCACCAGTCGGTGATCGACGCCTGCAACCTGTTCCGCACCACGCCGGTGAACGAATACAGCCTGTGGCGCTACGCCAAGGTCGAAGCGCGCATCGGTCGCCCACTGACCATCCCTGATGCGGCCAAGGTGTAGGCCATGAACGAGGCCTTGCTGCAGCGTCTGGCGACGCTCGAAGGGGAAAGCGCAGTGCGTCGCTTGATGGCGCGCTACATGGACCTGTGCGACGTGCCCCGGGCGCCGACCCATGTCAGCGAACTGGCAGCGCTGTTCTGCATCGACGCGATCTGGGAAGGCATTGGTCGCGAGACCGTACAGACCTTCGGTCAACACCGTGGGCGCGAGGCCGTCGCGGCGTTTGTCGGAGGTTACTTGCCGCCGTCGGACCACTTTCAGCTGAACCTGCACTACCTCACCAGCGAGTCGATCGTGGTCGACGGCAACAAGGCGCAGGGGCAGTGGATCATGCAGCAGATTTCCACCTACGCGGATGGCCGCAGCGAGTTGTTCGGCACGCGCTTGAACATCGATTTTTGCTGCGTCGACGGCACCTGGCTGATCGCGCATTTGCGCACGCAACGCTTGTTCAGCTCTCATTTATCAAAGCAGGAGCTGAGCGCATGAGTACCTTCATCAGCGAATTTATCCTCGGCGGCAGTGGCAAACGCGTTGCCATCAAGGATTCCATCGACATCGCCGGTTACCCGACCCGCTCCGGCAGCCGTGCTTTCGCTGACGCTCCGGCAGCGACTGAAAACGCCGAAGTGGTCGACGCGATTATCAAAGCCGGCTGGCAGATCGTCGGCAAGACCAACCTGCATGAACTGGCCTTTGGCGTCACCGGCATCAACGACTGGACCGGTACGCCTGTGAATCCGCAAGCGCCGGACCGGGTGCCGGGCGGTTCCTCCAGCGGTTCAGCTTCGGCGGTCGCCGCAGGGCTGGCGGACATCGCCATCGGCACCGACACCGGTGGTTCGGTGCGCGTGCCAGCGGCGTGCTGCGGGATTGCCGGACTCAAACCGACTTACGGTCGAGTCAGTCGGGTCGGCGCGCATCCGTTGGCCTCCAGCCTCGATTGCGTCGGGCCGTTCGCCAGGACGATGGACGACCTGATCGCGGCCATGCAGGTGATTTGCCCGGGCTTCGACGTTCATGGAGGGCCCGGCGACGGCGCCAAAGTCGGCTTTCTTGAAGTGGCGTGCGAAGCGCATCTGCAAGCCAGTCTGGGTGCCGCTGCCGACCGTGCCGGTTGGCAGCGCAGCAGCCTGCACCTGAGTGAGTTCGAAGCCGCGTTCGCCGCCGGCCTGACCGTGATCAATTTCGAAAACTGGGCGGCCTTCGGTCATCTCACGGGCAAAGGCCTGATCGGTGCCGATGTCGAACAGCGCCTGCTGGCCGCCAGCCGCACCACCCGCGAAGAACTGGCCCAGGCCGAAGCGGTGCGCAGCCGTTTCACTCAACAGGTGGATGCGGCGCTGGAAGACTTCGCCGTGCTGTTGCTGCCAACCATGCCCAGCCTGCCGCCGACCCTGAGCGAAGCGCGCAGCGGCAGCAAGGCGGTGGCCGGCATGACCCCGCTGGTACGGCCCTTCAACCTCAGCGGCCATCCGGCGCTGACGGTACCGGTGGAACTCGATTGCGGCGGGCTGAAAGTCGGCCTGCAAATCGTCGGCCGTAAAGGCCAGGACGAGCTGGTCTGCGCCTTTGGTGCGCAACTGCAACAGAGCATGGCCGGTTAATCGCCAGCAGTCTCTAAAACGAAATCATAAAAAGAAGCCATGAGGAGAACCGCATGAGCACTCATGAATACCGGCTGATCGCAACGTCGAAAAGCCCCGAAGACCTGGTCCAGCACGACCGCGTCGACGTCTCGCTGTACAACGATCCGGCGCTGTTCGAAGCCGAACTGGAAAAGATTTTCTACCGCACCTGGGTGTGGGTCGCCCACGAAAGCGAAGTGCGCAACAGCGGCGACTTCAAGACCGCCACCATCGGCCGTCGTCCGGTGATTGTCGTGCGCGACAAGAAGAACAACATCAACGTCCTGGAAAACCGTTGCCGTCACCGTGGCGCTACCGTGTGCGAGAAGCACAAGGGTAATGCCACCGGTTTCACCTGCCCGTACCACAGTTGGTCCTACGGCCTGGACGGCAAGCTGCGGGCGCTGCCGTACCCGGACGGCTACGAGGGCATTCTGGAAAAGTCCGAGTTGCCGCTGACCAGCCTGCGGGTCGAGAGCTACGCCGGCATGGTCTTCGCCAGCTACAACGACGAGATCGAGCCGCTGGAAGACTTCCTCGGCGGTGCCAGGCACTGGATGGACCTGTTCATGAAGCAGGGCGCCGGCTACCCGATCAAGACCCAGGGCGAACACAAGTTCAGCTTCAAGGGCAACTGGAAGATCCAGCTGGAAAACACCACCGACGGTTACCACTTCCCGATCGTGCACAAGTCGTTCATGTCGTCGGTGGATGAAGAAACCTCGGAAATGCTCTCGTTCATGACCGACGAGCAAGCCGTCACTCATTCGCTGGGCAACGGCCACAGCGTGATGGTGATGGTACCGGAGCATGTCGACCTCGATCACGACGACGGCACCGAACAACTGCAAGAGCGCTTCGCCCACGTCACCGAAGAACTGTCGAAGACCATGCCGCCCGAGCAGGTACGCCGCATTGTGCGCTCGCTGCACGGCGCCGGGTTCAACCTGAACCTGTTCCCCAACGTGGCCATGTCGATGTCGTTCTTCCGCGTGCTGCGGCCGGTGTCGGTCACCGAAACGGAAATCCGTCACGTGGCCCTGGGCATGGACGGCGGCCCGGAAATCGCCAACCGCGAGCGGATGCGCATTCACGAACACTTCCAGGGCCCGTTCGGTTTCGGCAGCCCCGATGACGCCGAAGCCTGGGACCGCGTGCAGCGCGGCTCCTATGCCGGGGTCGACGCGCCGATCCTGGTCAACCGCGGCCTGAACCGCGAAATCACCGCTGAAAACGGCGACAAAGTCAGCCACGCCACCGACGAAGGCGGCATGCGCGGTGCCTACGACATGTGGAAAAGGATGATGAGCCAATGAGCAATCACGACACCCTGAACGGTTTTTCCGGCCCGTTGGCCCAGGCCATCGAATTCATCTGGCGCGAAGCCGAGCTGCTGGACCACAAGAACTACGCCGAGTGGGCGACCTTGTGGAGCGAAAGCGGCAAGTACATCGTGCCGATCGACCCGGACACCGAAGATTTCGAGGCGACGCTGAACTACGCCTACGACGACGCGCGCATGCGTGACCTGCGCATCGAACGCCTGACCGCCGGCTACTCGCCATCGGCGGTGGACGCGGCGAAAACCATCCGCACGGTCTCGCGTTTCCGCCTGGTGGAAGCGGCCGGCGACATCGTCGAAGTCAACTCGGCGCAGTTGCTGTACGCCTACAAGCGCGGCGTGCACACGCCGTTCGTGGCCGACCTCAATCACCGCATCCGCTTCACCGATGGCGTGCCGACCCTGGAGCGCAAAGTGGTGCGCCTGATCAATTCCACCGACAGCCTGAGCGCGCTCGGCTTCCTTCTGTGAGGGCAACATCATGAGTCGAGTAGCCCTGGTAACAGGTGCTTCGCGCGGACTGGGCGAGTGCATCGCCCGTCGTCTGCACGCAGCGGGTTATCGCGTCGGCCTGGCGGATGTGCGTCTCGATGGCGTGCGACAACTGGCCGCCGAGCTCGATGGCAGCGGCTCCACGGCCGTCGCCATCGAGCTGGATGTGCGCAGCAAGGCCGATTTCCAGCGCGCCCGCGACCTGCTCGCCGCGCACTGGGGTGGCACCGACATTCTGGTGAACAACGCCGGGGTGTCGAAAGTCGCGGCGTTGATGGACATCACGCCGGAAGAATTCGACGAATCGATGGCCATCAACCTGCGCGGCACTTTCGTAGCGTGCCAGGTGTTCGGTGCGCACTTTGCCGAGCGTGGCTTCGGGCGCATCGTCAATATCGCCTCGCTCGCCGGACAGAACGGCGGCACTGCGACGGGCGCGCATTACGCAGCGGCCAAGGGCGGCGTGGCGACATTGACCAAGGTCTTTGCCCGTGAGCTGGCGCCCCGTGGCGTGACGGTCAACAGCATCTCGCCGGGTCCGCTGGAGTTACCGGTAGTACGCGAAACCGTGACCCCGGAGCGTCTGGAGCAGATTCTGAAAATGATCCCGGCCGGCACCCTGGGTGACCCTGGGTTCATCGCCGACAGCGTTTTGCTGCTGATTGCCGAGCATGCGACCTCCGTGACGGGCGCGTGCCTGGATATCAACGGCGGCCTGTTCATGCGCTAAACGCGCCCCGATTCAATGGCAGGAACATGCCCCTTGTAGGAGCGAGCTTGCTCGCGATGGTCGTCAACGATGACGCTGGAAACCTGGCACCCCGTGGCGGCCTCAGGTTCATCGCGAGCAAGCTCGCTCCTACAGGGGATCAACCAAAGCCATACCGTTAAACCGAAACAACAGTATTCAGGTGATGCAATGATGAAGGTGAAGATCGAAAGGATCGTCGACGAAGCGCTGGATATCCGTTCCTTTCGCCTCGTGCGCAGTGACGGCCAGCCGCTCGACACCTATGAGCCGGGTGCCCACGTCGACCTTACCGGCCCGACCGGTGTAACCCGCCAATACTCCCTGTGCAGCCCGCCCCAGGATCGCCGCGCCTACCTGGTGGCCGTGAAGAAAGAAGCGCAGTCGCGCGGTGGCTCGCTGGCGTTGCATGAGCAGGTGGAAGAGGGCATGGAGCTGGAAATGGGCGCGCCACGCAACCTGTTCCGCCTGGACCCGGCTGCCCGCGAACACGTGCTGTTCGCCGCCGGCATCGGTGTGACGCCGCTGCTGAGCATGGCCTATCGACTGGCGGAAAGTGGCCAGCCGTATCGCCTGCATTACTTCGCCCGCTCGGCAGAGTACGCGGCGTTCACCGAACTGCTGGCGGCAAATTTTGCCGATCACGTCGAGTTTCACTACGGCGTCGAACCGGGCGATCTGGACGCCGCATTAAGCGCGTGCCTGGAACGTGCCGGCAGCGATGCTCATGTCTACACCTGCGGCCCCGCGCCGTTCATGAACAAGGTGGTGGAAGTGGCCGCGCGCAGCCGTTCGGACGATGCCATTCACCTGGAACACTTCGCCGCCGATCCTGCAGCCAACAGCGGCCCGAGCGGTGGTTTCGAAGTGGAACTGGCCAGCTCCGGCGTGGTGCTGCATGTACCGGCTGACAGCAGCCTGGTGGATGTGTTGCAGGCCCACGGTTGCGACATCGACACCGAGTGCCGCGAAGGCATCTGCGGCACCTGTATTGTCGAGGTGCTGGACGGCGTGCCGGAGCATCGCGACAACTGCCTTTCCAACAAGGAAAAGGCGTCCAACAAGCAGATTTGCGCCTGCGTTTCACGGGCGCTTTCCGCTCGTCTGGTATTGGACATTTAAACGCTTTCCACGCCGGAAAGCCGACGCCGGAGCCTGTTGAATGGGTGCCCGGCGGCCATCGAGGGAGGTGATGGCTGGAGTACGAAAGATTTTTAGCGAGCCGCTCGACGAAGCGGCCGAAAAATAACAACAAAAACGTGAGGCTTTGCGGACATGATTACAGCATCGGCGGTGCGCAATGAGGCGTTCGAAAGTTGGCTGAGCCAGGTTAACCAGGCTTGCGGGCGTTTCGACGCCCGCGCGCTGGACACCGATTTCTATGGCGAGCTGGCGGAGTTTCGCAGCGGCGCGATCAAGCTCAGCGTGGTCGACATGGCGCACGTGCACCTGTACCGCAGCAGCAAGGATGTCAGCACCAGCAGCGACGGTCACTACTACGCGGTGTTCCAGATGCGCGGCAGTTCGCACCTCGAGCAGGGCGACAACCGTGCGCAACTGGGTTGTGGCGACATCGCCCTGATCGACGCCAGCCGCCCGAGCGACATGACCTACAACGACGACTCCCGACAGCTGTCGCTGATCCTGCCGCGCCAGGTGGTCGAGCGCGGCTCGCACTTCACGGCGGTCAATTGCGCCACGCGCATCGCGGCCAATAATCCTCTGGCGGCCATGGCCAACCGCCTGGTGCTGGAGACTCGCCAGCAGGAAGGTCTGGACATGCAGGAAAGCGAGGCTGTGCTCGACGCCCTGGTCAGCCTGCTGCTACCGGGAGTCAGCGCCCGCGACAGCAATGGCGATATGCATGAGCGGCAGTTCCGCAAGATCATCGCTTTTATCGACGAACACATCAGCGACGAAGCGCTCTGCCCCGAACTGATTGCCCGGGAGGTGGGGGTGTCGGTGCGCGGGTTGTACCGGATGTTCTCCAAGCGCGGGCTGGTGGTGGCGCAATACATCAAGCACCGGCGCCTGGATTTCTGCGCGGAAAACCTGCGTCGCAGTGATGTCGAGCAGAAGCTGTCGGCACTGTGTTATGCCTGGGGCTTTTCCGATTCCAGCTACTTTTCCTCGGCGTTCAAATCGCGCTTTGGTGTGTCGCCGGGTGCCTATCGCAAGCGCTATAACCAGAATTGACGCTGGATGGGCTGGCCCCATCGCGGGCAAGCCCGCTCCCACAGGCATTGATGGTGTTCACAAATTTTGTGTACGACACCAATCACTGTGGGAGCGGGCTTGCCCGCGATGGCGGCCTCATGACCGCCGCAGATCCCTCAATGCCGCGCCGGCTCCTCCGCCGGCAAGTGCAGCACCTCGCGCACCAGCATCGCGATGCTGGTCACGCCCATCTTTTCCTTGATCTTGGTGCGGTGAACATCAACGGTTTTCACGCTGATGTTCAGCTCCCGGGCAATCACCTTGCTGGCCTTGCCATCGATCACCAGCATCAGCACCTCGCGCTCGCGGCTGGTCAACAGTGCCAGTTTGCCTTGCAGGTTCTGGCGCTGCTCCTGGTCGGCCTGGGCGTGTACGGCGGTCTTCAGCGCGGCCTGGATGCGGTCGATCATCTGCTGCGGGTTGTAGGGCTTCTCGACGAAGTCCAGCGCGCCGTTCTTCATCGCCGTCACCGACATCGGAATATCGCCATGGGCCGAGACGAAAATGGTCGGCAAGGTGCTGCCGCGCTGGTTGAGGATTTCCTGCAGCTGGAAACCGCTGGTTTCCGGCATACGCACGTCCAGCACCAGGCAGGCCGGTTGCTTGGGGTCGTACTGGCTGAGGAATTCTTCGGCACCGGCAAAGCACTGCGCCTGCACACTGACCGACTCCAGCAACCAGGCCAGCGAGGTGCGCAGGTCCTTGTCGTCGTCAACGATGTAAACAATCGGTTTGCGGGTTTGCATCAGGGGCTGCCACGAAAATTTTCTATTTATTGTTTTCGCTCGCGTGCACGCGCGGCGGACATTGGCTCATCTTTTTGGAGCCAAGTAGCAGAATACCCACTGTGGCCGGCCCTTGCGATAAAGAAACCACCTAGTCGACTAGCGGAAAGCCTACCTCTACGTGGGGATCGTCAGAATGGTTGGGCGCAGCGCCCGGCCTTAGTCTTGTTCCATCACCTACGGGCCGCCTCAAAGCGGTCCTCCTGAAGGAAGGGGCATCGACATGGCCGACCTGAGCCAGCAGCAAATCGACTTTCGCAACGCCATGGCGCAGTTGCCTGCGGCGGTGAACATCATCACCACCAACGGCCCTGGCGGTCGTTGCGGCATCACCGCCAGCGCCGTGTGCTCGGTGACCGATTCGCCGCCCACCGTGCTGGTCTGCGTCAACCGCAACAGCGCCACCCACGACGTGTTCCGCACCAACGGCCGGCTGTGCGTCAACGTGCTGTGTGGCGAGCAGGAAGAACTGGCCCGCCACTTCGCCGGCATGACCAAGGTGCCGATGGCCGAGCGCTTCGCCTGGGACCTGTGGGACGACGGCGCCGCCGACGTGCCGGTGCTGCGCGACGCCTTGGTGCAGCTGGAAGGGCGGATCAGCGAGTGCAAGGAGGTGGGGTCGCATTCGGTGATGTTCGTGGAACTGGAGAAGGTCGGCGTGCGGGAGCAGGGCGATAGTCTGGTGTACTTCAACCGGTTGTTTCATCGGTTGGAGCATGCAGGGGCTGTTTGCTGAAGACAGCATCTTGTGGGAGCGGGCAAGCCCGCTCCCACAGGGATCTTCGGTACTCACGGAATTTGTGTACGACGATGATCAACTGTGGGAGCGAGCCTGCTCGCGAAGGCGGTGTACCAGGCACCGCCATTGTCAGATCCGAAAACTCCCCACCAACTGATTCAACCGCGCCGCCTGCTGTTCCAGCTCGGTACAGGCACGCAAGGTCGATTGCAGGTTTTCCACGCCTTGCTGGTTGAGGGTGTTGATTTGCGTGATGTCGACGTTCAGGGCCTCGACCACGGCGGTCTGTTCTTCGGTGGCGGCGGCGACGGACTGGTTGACGTTGTCGATCTCGCCGATGCGCTGGGTCACGCTGCCCAGGCGGGTGCCGGCGAGGTTGGCGATGTTGACGCTTTCCTCGCTGTGCTGCTGGCTCTCGGTCATGGTGGTGACCGAGTCCCGGGCGCCCACTTGCAGTTCCTCGATCATCTGCTGGATCTCCAGCGCCGAGGTCTGGGTGCGTCCGGCCAGGCTGCGCACTTCATCGGCCACCACGGCAAAACCGCGCCCGGCTTCACCGGCGCGGGCCGCTTCGATGGCGGCGTTGAGCGCCAGCAGGTTGGTCTGCTGGGAGATACCCTTGATCACTTCGAGGATCTGCCCGATGTTCACGGTCTTGTCGTTGAGTACTTCGATGTTGGCGCACGATGCCCTGATTTTCCCGGACAGCTCGTTCATCACCTCGATCGTGCGCTGCACCACCTGACGCCCGTCTTCCGCCTGTTGCCGGGCGTTGGATGCCTGGTGCGAAGCATCGCTGGCGTTATGGGCAATCTCCTGGGCGGCGGCGCCCAATTGATTGATCGCAGCCGCCACGCTGTTGGTGCGGGTCGATTGATCGTCGAAGTTGCTCAGCGATGAATTGGACGCTTCCAGCACGCGACGAGCCCCTTCGTTGACGCCGAGAGCCGCCGAGGACACTTCGCGAATCGACTGATGGATACGCTCGACAAACCGGTTGAACGCCGTCGCCAGCTGACCGATTTCATCCCGCGATTGCACTTGCAGACGCCGGGTCAGGTCGCCTTCGCCGAGGGAAATATCCTCCATGACCCGCGTCAACACTTGCAGTGGTCGGGTGATGCGCTGCGCGGTGTACCAGATCAACAGCAGGCCGAGCAGGGCCGAGCCGCCGCCGAGCAGCAGTTCCAGCGCGGTGCTTTGCACGCCTTGGGCGTCGAGTTGCTTTTGCAGGGAGGTGACCGGTGCCAGCAGCACGTCCTGCGCAACGCCCACCAGCACGCTCCAGGGCGCGGCACCGGCAATTGGTGCCAGCGGTTCGAGCACCTTGATCTGCTGCGGGTCGACAAAGACTTTTGGCTGGCCCTGGCGCAAGGCGTCCATCACCTCGGCACTGTCCATCGGTTGACCCAGGCGACTGACGTCCTGGCTGTTGGCGGAGATCACGCCACGAGGGCTGACGATGCTGATCTGGCCATGGCCATCGAACAGTTGCAGGGCGCTGGCTTCGCTGTTCTTTTGCAGCGCGGCGAGGTTGATGTCGAGGCCGACCACGGCAATGACCTTGCCGTTTTCCAGCAGCGGGAAGGCTACGCTGGTGACCAGTTTGCGACTGCCGGACGCCTCGTCGAAGTAGGGTTCCAGCACGCAGGCCTGACGGGTGTCGCGGGCGCAGGTGTAGAAGGCGTTGTAGGGTGCGCCGCTCGGCCCCGGTTCGGTGTTGGCGAGCAGGCCTTCATCACCGATCACCGCTTGCAGCTCGCCGGGCTTGCTCTGCACCCAGTACAGCGAGAAACGCCCGGTTTCGTTGCTGCCCAGATCCGCCTTGCCGACGAAACCGGCGTCGGCACCGTCCAGCGCGTCGGGTTCAAAAATGACGTAAAGCCCGAGCAGGTCGGGCTTGTCGATGAGGGCCTGGTGAAGCTGGGTACTCAACGCCTGGCGCAGTTGTGGGCGGGTCAGCGTCCCCTGGTGCTGGAGTTGCCGCAGATAGAGTAAGTATCGCGACAGCCCCTGGCCAAATTCATGGGTCTGCATGAAGGTGCGCTGCACCTGCATGGCCTGCACTTTGCCCAGGGCCTGCATGTGTTCCTTGGCCGCATCGGCGAGCATTTCGCTGCTGGCCTCGGCTACTTGCCGGCTGCTTTTGTGGGTCTGGTAAAGCGACAGGCCCATCAGCAAACCCACCACCAACAACAGGCAGAGGCCGGCAAGCAGGGCGATCTTGCTCTGGATCGTCAGGAATTTTTTCTGCATTGGAAAGGCCTTTTTCCATGGGGGCAGCGGATGCGCCACTGCCCCGATCGGGCTTAGAAAGTGCTGGCGAAAATCACCTGGCTGTAGAGGTTCTTGTCGTTGTTGCCCAGCTGCGTGCCGCCCTGGTCAGCGCTCTTGTCCGGCTGGAACAGGCCGATCAGCGGCATGATGCTCAGGTGATCGTTGACGTGCCATTCGGCATACAGGTCCGTTTCGCGGCCGTCGGTATTGCCCAGGTTGCGGTCGATGGTGTCGAAGTTGAAATGCATCACGCCCACGCTCAGGTTCTCCAGCGGCGAGACGCTGAACTTCACTTGTTGGATGCGCGAGTTGCTGTTGAACGGCCCGGCATAGTTGCCCGCCACTTCACCCTGGAACCAGGTACCGAAACCACGGCTGAAACCGTAGAACAGGGTGTCGTAGTTTTCCGAGAAACGGCTGTAGCGGTAGCTGACATAGGGCGCCCAGGTCACGTCGGAGAAGGTCCAGCCGGCTTCCAGGTACCAGCCGTCTTCGTCGGAGGAGTGGGGCTTGTCCTGCTTGGCGTATTCGCCGGACAGGAACAGGTCTTTGACCCCGGCATTGCCGGTGGCGCGCAGGCTGTAGGTCTTCATGCCGTCGCGTTCAAGCTGGATCGGCGAGGCGTATTGCTCGTCGATGTCGGTGGTGTCGATGTAGGTCAGGCCGACGGTGCCGGCTTCGGACACGTGTTCCAGGGTGCCGACGTACATTTCGGTCTTGGCCTGGGAGCGGTTGTTGGACTTGAGCCACATCAGGTCGCTGCGCCAGCCTTCCTTGCCGCCGATACGCAACACGGCGGTCTCGTCGAACGCCTTGCGCGCGGCCAGCCAGTAAGCGCCGCCCCGGTTGAACTCACCGTCGGCAATGCCTTTGCCCAGGTTCAGCGCGTCGCCATTAATCAGGAAACCGTCACCGATCAAGATGTACTGGCGGCCAAAGGACAGGTCGATCCCGTCGCTGCCCAGCACCGGGAACAGATCGGCCGAACGCCAGCCGAGGTAGGCATCTTCGAACTTGGTGGTGCGTTCCGAACCGTCGCTGAAACCGGCGGCATCGCCGTCGCCCCAAGTGCCGGAGCTGAGCATGTTCGCCGCACCGTAAGCAGTACCGACACCGCCCAGGCCCTGGTCGAACGCCAGGCCGTACTTGATATAACCCTCGCGCCACGAGGACGAACCTTCGTCGAGACGACCCGACAGGGCGTAGTTTTCCTGGCTATGGAAAATGCCGAAAACCGCTTCCAGGGTGGCGTTCAGGTGACTGTCGTCATCGGCATAGAGTTCATAAGCTCCGGCCTGCCCGGCACTGATCATCAGCGCGAGCGTGGAAAGTCGAAGCAAGGGAAACTTGAGCATGGCATGACATCCGTTCTTGTTCTTAGGCGCAGGGTTGCGGTCTTTTTAGATACTAAGGGCCGCGTTTTTTTTGGCCTTTTGCCTGTTTGCCAATTAGTTGGTTGTGCATGCCAGATTGCATGGCAGGGTGATGGCACAGAGGTTCGTCGAGCTGCGATCTCTGTAGGAGCTGCCGAAGGCTGCGATCTTTTGGTGGCCTGACGGCCCTGAAGATCAAGATCAAAAGATCGCAGCCTTCTGCAGCTCCTACAGGGAAATCGTGGTGCTGTTGAAATTACCGTTCGTCGTTTTTTATTGAGAGGAAAGTCGGTTAGGACGGAGCGCTTTTTTGATGGTGAAGGAAAGTTCTTACTGCTTCCCACAGTTGCCTGATTCGACAAGTAACCTGTGTCACGGTTTTAGGTGAATAGCACTTCCTGTTTTCTTGTGAGAACTATCTATTGGTTTTGAGTGAAATTTCCTACGTTTGAAAAAATACCTGCTTGTAACTTCGTGCGAAAAATAATAACCATAGTTTCGACAACTTTTCTAATCGACGGGTATTCAGCAATGACGAATGACTTTTCGCGTGACAGCTTTTTCAATTACGACGATGAGTTGGAAATCAGTGCTTGTCCGCCTGGAGTCGAAGGTTTCAGGGATGCGGGCAGGGATTCAACGCCCATTCGGCAGGGTTGTTCTGGCATTGAACAGAACAGTCATGGAAAGGATTGTCATGAAGTTATATCCACACAAGTTCGAGATACTCAATCTTCCTGTTGATGGTTTTGTGATTTCAAGGGGCGAGATATCAAGAACGCAGGATTCACCGCTGTTGTTGGCAATAAATGAGCAAAAAAAAACAAGGCTTTCAAAAGCTGAAGTTGACGAAGTTCTATTGTTTTACGGCTTGATATCACAAACTGACGATGACCTGTAGGAGCGAGCCTGCTCGAGAAAAAAGGCCCGGCAACGCGGTCATTCAGACTGTGCGCGTTATCGTTGACGTCCATCGCGAGCAGGCTCGCTCCCACAGGGGGAGAGCGATCTGGCAGCCCCGCCAACACAACTGGCACGCAGGGCAAACCCTGCGTTTGCCTGACCATCGACAATCCTTGCCAACCTGCCGGGGCTCCGTTGCCCCGGCGCTTTCTGTGTTGGCGTTCGTCTGCGTGACGAGCGCGTGGATTTTCAAGGTCGTTTCTTATGTTTACCGCCCTGCGTTTGCCCCTCATCGGTTTGTTGTCTTTCACCCTGGCGCAAGCCGTGTCGGCTGCCGATTGCTCGCCGGTGCAGAAGCGTGGCGCCGAGGTGTTCGCCAATGAATGCGGCGTCTGCCATTCGGTGAGCAAGGGCATGGCCGGGATGATGGGGCCGAATCTGGCGGGTGTGATGGGGCGCAAGTCCGGTTCGCTGGAGGGCTTCAACTATTCCCAGGCGATGCGCAGCAAAAACATCGACTGGCAGGCCGAGAACATCGAGCAACTGATCACTCAACCCCAGGCTTTCGTGCCAGGAACCTACATGCCTTACATGGGCCTGGCCTCTGCCGACGATCGTCAGGCGGTGGTGTGCTACCTCAAAGAACAACACTAAGCGGCCGGTTATCTGGCTTATCGAAACCCCGCAGGAGTTGGCTTGCCTTGAATCTTGCACCGCCTTTAAGGGCGCTTTCGCGAGCAGGCTCGCTCCCACATTTGAATGAAGGTGATTTATGAGCAACGTTGAAATCCTGCCGCAGGTGGCTGCATTCCTCGACCGCCGTCATGGCTGCTTTATTGATGGTCAGTGGGTGTTTGCCGAAGGCGAGCGCATTGCCGTGGTCAACCCGGCCACCGGGCAAACCCTGTGTGAGACCCTGGATGCACCGCTGGAGATCGTTGAACAAGCGGTGCAGTCTTCGCACAAGGCCTTCAAGTCCGGTGTCTGGTCTTCGCTGCGTCCGGCCGACCGTGAACGCATCCTGCTCAACTTCACCCGGCTGGTGGAAGAACACGCCGAAGAGCTGGCGCAACTGGAAACCCTGAGCCAGGGCAAGTCGATCAACATGGCCCGCGCGCTGGATCTGAACGCCACCGTGGAGTTCATGCGCTACATGTCCGGCTGGGCGACCAAGATCGAAGGCCAGACCTTCGATGTGTCGATCCCGCTGCCGCCGGGTGCCAAGTTCACCGCATTCACCCAGCGTGAACCGGTCGGCGTGGTGGTCGGCATCGTGCCGTGGAACTTTCCGCTGCTGATCGCCGCCTGGAAGCTGATGCCGGCGCTGGCCACCGGTTGCACGGTGATCATCAAACCGGCGATGGAAACGCCGCTGACCGCCATGCGCCTGGCAGAACTGGCACTGGAAGCGGGCATCCCGGCGGGCGTGTTCAACGTGGTCACCGGTGGCGGGGCTTCGGTCGGTGGCGTGCTGACTTCGCATCCGCTGGTGAGCAAAGTGTCGTTTACCGGCTCCACCGCCGTGGGCAAGAGTGTCGGCGTGGCGTGCATGGAAAACATGACGCGCTTCTCCCTGGAACTGGGCGGCAAGAACCCGATGATCGTGCTCGCCGATGCCGACATCGAAAAGGCTGTGCAAGGCGCAATTCTCGGCGGCCTGCTGAACAACGGTCAGGTATGCGCCGCAGCATCGCGTTTCTATGTGCACCGTTCGATCCACGACAAGTTTGTGGAAGCGCTGGCGGCAGCGGTATCGGCCATGCCGATCGGCGCTGGCATGAACTGCGACGCGGCGATCAACCCGCTGGTGTCGCGCAAGCAGCAACAAAGCGTACTCAAGCACATCGAACTGGCTCGTCGTGAAGGCGCGCGGGTGGTGGCTGGTGGAGAGTTGCTGGAAGGTGAGGGCTTCTTCGTACAGCCAACGATCCTCGCCGACATCGACCACCGCATGGCCGTGGCCCGGGAAGAAGTGTTCGGCCCGGTGCTGGGTGTGATGCCGTTCGATGATGAAGACGCGGTTATCGCCCTGGCCAACGACAACCGCTATGGCCTGGCTGCCAGCCTGTGGACCAACGACCTGGGCAAGGCGATGAACCTGGTGCCGCGCATCGAAGCCGGCACGGTGTGGGTCAACGCCCACGTGTTGCTCGACCCGGCGATGCCGTTCGGTGGCGTCAAGCAATCGGGCATGGGCCGCGAGTTCGGGCGTGCAGTGATCGAGGCTTATACCGAGCTGAAGTCGGTGTGTATCGCGCATTGATGGCGTGGTCACTTGGGGTGTGAGTGGGTTTCACACCTCAGGTGTAGTGCTGTTGTGATGGGGCGAGACGGTGTACATATCCGTTGTTTCAGTAACGGCGGCTGGCGGTTTCGCCCTTACGGCGAGTCACTTGGAAAAGCGCCAAGTAACCAAGCGCTCTTGCCCCTTTCGTTCGGTGCCTCACCCTGGCTCGGCATGCCCTCGCTTCGGTCCTGCTCCGTGGGCCCGCCGCCATCGGCCATCCATGGCCGGGGGCGGCTAACCCGGCATCCATGCCGGGTTGCCCACTGCGCAGAACCTCCACTCGGCCTCTCGAGGTGGCAAGAAGATCAAAAGCCAAAGCCAAAGCCAAAGCGAGGCGGCCTTAAAGCCGACCTCATTGCAAAGCTGTCCGCGATCCAAATGTGGGAGCGAGCACATCTGCCAAAGCCAGGTCGGCTGTCAGGCCGCCTCGCGTTTGCTTTTGATCCAGGCGCCCCGTTAAACCACGATGGCCGAACGCAGGCATTGCTCCGTGGGTAACCCGGCAGGACGCCGGGTTAGCCGCGCTGGGCCAAGGATGGCCCATCGCGGCGGCCCACGGAGCAATGCCGGAGTGAGGGCATGCCGAGCCTGGGCGAGGCACCGAGTGGTGGGGCAAGAGCGCTTGGTTACTTGACGCTTTTCCAAGTGACTCGCCGTAAGGGCGGAACCAATAGTCGCCATGACCG
>NZ_SCOO01000035.1:0-67042 GCF_005502415.1 Pseudomonas sp. G(2018)
GCTGGGTCGTGAGGCGTATCACAATCCTTATGTGATGGCTGAGGTGGATCAGCAGCTGTTCGGCAGCACCGCCCCGGTGATCACGCGAGCCGCAGCGCTGGCGCAGTTGCGGCTTCTTCCTGCGCCTGCTGTCGAAAAACGCCCTGCTCTACACCGAAATGGTCACCACCGGTGCGCTCCTCAACGGTGATCACGAACGTTTCCTGCGTCATAACGAAGCCGAGCACCCGCTCGCGTTGCAGTTGGGCGGCAGTGTGCCGCTGGATCTCGCGGCGTGCGCGCGCATGGCCCAGGATCACGGTTACGACGAGGTGAATTTGAATGTCGGCTGCCCGAGTGATCGGGTGCAGAACAATATGATTGGCGCGTGCCTGATGGGGCATCCGCAGTTGGTGGCTGATTGTGTGAAGGCGATGCGCGATGCGGTGTCGATACCGGTGACGGTGAAGCATCGCATCGGCATTAACGGCCGCGACAGTTATGAGGAGTTGTGCGATTTCGTCGGCACGGTTCGCGAGGCCGGGTGCACGAGTTTTACCGTGCATGCGCGGATTGCGATTCTGGAGGGGTTGTCGCCGAAGGAGAACCGGGACATTCCGCCCTTGCGTTATGACGTGGCGGCGCGGTTGAAGGCGGACTTTCCGGAGTTGGAGATTATTCTCAACGGCGGGATCAAGACGCTGGAAGCCTGCCACGAGCATTTGCAGACCTTCGACGGGGTGATGCTGGGTCGTGAGGCGTATCACAATCCTTATGTGATGGCTGAGGTGGATCAGCAGCTGTTCGGCAGCACCGCCCCGGTGATCACGCGAGCCGAAGCGCTGGCGCAGTTGCGGCCTTACATCGCTGCGCACATCGATGCCGGCGGTTCGATGCACCACATCACTCGACATGTGTTGGGGCTGGGCACCGGGTTTCCGGGGGCGCGCAAGTTTCGGCAGTTGTTGTCGGTGGACATTCACAAGGCCAAGGAACCGTTGGCGTTGCTGGATCAGGCGGCGCAGTTGCTCGAGGGACGTTAAGCGTGACTCGGCCGTGGGACACCACGGCCGAGTGCACACATTCAGAGCGCCGCTGCTTCCGTCCAGTTGACCCAACCGAATATCCATGTGGCCAGGATCAGTAGACCGAATACGATCCGGTACCAGGCGAATGCCGCGTAACTGTGGTTGGCGATGAACTTGAGCAAGCCTCGAACGGCGATCATGGCGAACAGGAACGCCGTCACGAAGCCCAGGGCAAATACGGGCAAGTCGCCGGCCTGGAACAGATCCCGGTACTTGTAGCCGGAATAGACGGCGGCGCCGACCATGGTCGGCATGGCCAGGAAGAACGAGAACTCGGTCGCTGCCTTGCGTGACAGGCCAAACAACAGTCCACCGATAATGGTCGATCCGGAGCGCGAGGTGCCGGGAATCATCGCCAGGCATTGTGCGAAACCGACCTTGAGAGCATCTGGCCAGCGCATATCATCGACATGATCGACGTACACCACATGGTTGCGCTCCTCGGCCCACAACATGACGATCCCCCCCACCACCAAGGCCATCGCCACGGTGATCGGGTTGAACAGGTATTCGTGAATCTTGTCGGCGAACAATACCCCCAGGACAACTGCCGGCATGAAACCGATCAACAGGTTCAAGGTAAAACGCTGTGCATTGCGTTGGGTGGGTAAACCGCTGACGATTTCGAGGATCTTGTGTCGAAACTCCCAGACGACCGCAAGGATGGCGCCCAGTTGAATAATGATATTAAAGGCCATTGCCCGCTCACCGCCGAAGTCGAGCAAGTCTGCAACGATAATCTGGTGCCCGGTGCTGGAGATGGGCAAAAACTCGGTGAGCCCTTCAACCAATCCCAGAATCAACACCGATACAGTGGTCCAAAGATCCATCAATCCCCCGTTAGACCCTCATGAACATTCCATGAAGGGCCTGCTGCCAATTTAAACGCCTGAAGTTCATTGCAACAGGATCCACTCGAAAAGAACGAATCGAGCCTGACCCCAATCAAGACCTGACAATGACTACTTGGCGAACGCGAGAGTAAAACGCATCAAGCCGTGCAATAAAACCGTTTGTTATCAAATGTCCACCGCCAGAACTAACGAAAGAAAAGTTATATATCCCTCATTCGTACGAAACACCTCTAACGGAGACAGCATCAGCTAATGCCAAAACACACAAAATTTCAGTGGATATTAATTTTCGATAGCAATTTAGAATCGATACCAACACTCAGCCGTGCGTCAAGCTTATGGCGCCGGAAAATCGGGAGATCGAGAAAAGGATGGCATAGTGCTATGTTTGCTTTGACGTGGGCAATTTAGCTGTAGAGTTCTCCATCCAAACCTCAAGAACGCCAACGATCACGCCAGATTCACCCGCAACGTTAAAAAAACCAGCCGACCACTTCAAATTTCGATGAAATGTTACCAATTGTCAGTCACAAATGAGAATCGGTGCTTTAACATCCAGATGTCAGCACCCAGCCGGATCAAAGCATGATGCTTACAGGAAATACAACGACTTCATATCACAACCAGGCAAAGGAGCAGACAGGGATTCTCACCATTGGGCGGACCCACATGCTGGCGGAGAATTTCAAGGAATTAGTCACCAGGCACGCTGGTTCCGATATGCCAGTAGTAGCAACGTGCTACAGCAACTCGTTCAATAGAAACAAGCACCTGGAGTTGTACCGCGGGATTTTTGTGATCATTGATAGCCCACAGGCGATTACTGACAGCATTGCCCTGATTGAAGATCTTCGCTCAGACAATATCGGGTCGATCATTTTTGCAGCGATCACCGGGTCGGGCACCTACAACAAGATGAAATACTATCTTGCCGGCGCCGATTACTGCATGAAATTCAACAATATGCCCGAGGAAAACACCGAGGTATTTTCCGGGATCTTCAGCAGTCCGGAATGGCAGAAAAAAGACCTTCTGCTTTTGGACCCCACGCGCATGTGCCTGATCGGGGACGATAAAAAGCTTGATGTATCGTTTGCAGAAATGCGGATTCTTGAAGCGTTCTCTCAGACGAAAAGCCACATATTAAGTCATGACGAAATCGCCAACGTCATGGGCCTTAATATCAATTTTTATGACCCAAGAGCCTTGGAAAAATCGATCAGCCGCCTTCGCGGCAAAATTAAAGATCTGTATGGCACCAACGCCATTCAAAGTATTCGCGGGCATGGATATCGCCTGATCAGGGGTTTTATTTCTACCACCTGATGACCAATATGCAATGGAGTTTTTGCATCATGAACGCAACCGAATGCGTGCCTCGCTTCGAGCGTGCGAATCATTACTTGTCTCGGCAATTGATTCTTACACGCGATGACTGCCCATTTGGCAGCGAGATCAAAATAAAATCTGACGACAGTCAGGTCCTGTCCGCCCTTGCATCCTACGCACCGGCGACACATCAGATGAATGGCATCTACAGTGAAGCACTGATGCAGACCCGTCTGATCGCTTTCTCATTGAAAGATCGCAACCTGTCTAGCCAAAACAAATACCTGAGCCGTCGTTTTGTCTGCGTGGAGCAGTCAGCGCTCGCCCATGCCGCCCTCACCGAGGAGCTGATCCAGTGCAGTGACGCCCTGCGTGGTTTCGGCCAGACACTGGTGGTCGCACTAAACGAACTGCCCCTGCCGGCGGTCAGCTTCACCGATAAAAAGAAAATCCTCCACAACGTGTATCAATTGAAAGATCACGGCATTGAAATCGCATTCGACGGTTTCAATATCTACGATGAAAGTATCGAGATATTTACAACCTTGAATCTATTCGACTATATCAAGATATCTATTTCATCCCTAGACTTGAGCCTCAAGCTTACGAGCAACCCGGAACTCTTCAATCGACTTTATGAGCGTATGACCCTGCAGGCTCATAACACCAAAGTCTGCTTTATAGCGGACAGCGTCGAGCATGCTGCTAGCCATGTACTGGCGCGAGCGTTGCCCTTTGATTACTTTCAAGGGAGCCATTACTCCCCTGCCGACAACCTTTAAACCAACGTCCAGGCGTGCAATTCAGGAGAGAGACATGGAAAGCAGCACAAACCTCCCGAGAAAATACTTTGTCGTAGTCACCCATAGCCCCGCACTTCAACTTGAGCTGGAGGCACTGTTATCGAGCAAGCGCTATAACGCGTTCGGTACCTCACA
Source organism: Pseudomonas sp. G(2018) (assembly GCF_005502415.1). Lineage (NCBI taxonomy): Bacteria > Pseudomonadati > Pseudomonadota > Gammaproteobacteria > Pseudomonadales > Pseudomonadaceae > Pseudomonas > Pseudomonas sp. G(2018). Next base: position 4,189 of record NZ_SCOO01000035.1, read on the forward strand.
GGCAAAAATGTTTGTTGAAGGCGTGACCCCACCCTCCTCCGCCCCTAAACTCATGGAGTTTATTTACCCCCACGTGGAAAGAATGGTCTCACCTGTTATCAAGCATGATACACAGCGCATTCTTTCGACATTCAAGTCCGAGTGGCAAGCGGCCCAGTCCGCTACTCAGCGCAATAACATCGCATCCATTACAGTTGAAGCCAAGGATGACACGCGGGATCGCCTCGCTCATTCGGCCGCCGAAACCTGGCGATTAAGCAATGGCAACGGCGCTTTGATCAAGGATGATATCGAGATTGTCTTGACTGGCCTGGAGGCCACACTGCTCAAGAAAATGCTGCATCATGATGATCGTGTCGTCAGCAAGGATGACCTTATCCGTAGTATCGGTAGAGAGCCCGAACACTATCGAGGTCTCGAAATGTGCCTGAGTCGACTGCAGGAGAAGTTCAAGAATGCCAGCAATGGCGAGCGTCTTTTTCGTGCAGTCAGAAATCGCGGGTATTGCCTGATACAAAAAATCGTACGTGGAAAAAGCCTGATCTAAACAAATAAAACATCCACTGGCCGTGCACTACAATAACAATAATGCACACCGACCTGCTTCTCTCTCACCCTGGCCTCTCCTTCGATAAAAACCCACATCACCCTGCTACAACATCGACTATTTATAACGCCCCTGCCACCCTGATATATCGGCCACCCACACTAACGCCCCGTTAGAAGTCGTCAGACACCCCTCACGGCAATAACTTAATCTGTTTACTGACGACAGCGCCGCCCTTTGGCGTTTCAGTTCGTCAACGGATGGCCCTCTTATAAAAACAATAACACTTGCCAGATCAACTTTGGTTCTTGTCTGTCGACTCGCGTATGGACGTATTTTGGGGATATCGCATGGTTAACAATCTTCGTATCAATCGAAATACCACTCTCAAAGGATTGACCTTCTGGGGACAGTGGGCATTGGGTCAGGGTTTTGTTGTCACCCTGTTACTTCTATTGGTTTATAACCAGACGGGAACGGTAGAGTTTTATTATCGTGTGTGCGCAACACTGACGGTACTGGCATCGGTGCCCGCCTATACATGGTGTGGTGTTTATGCCAAGAAGGATAATTACCTGGAAGGGTTGATCCGATTATTGATGGGTTGGGCAATGACTTTGGCGGCGTTGGCTATTGTGGCCTTCCTGTGCAAGGCCAATGAACTGTTTTCCCGTCAAATCATTCTGGTCTGGGCAATCGGCAGTTATGTCGGGCAGGCACTGCTGTATGTCCCATTGCAGGGTTTCTCGAAGTACTACCAACGCTCGCTTCAACGTGAGCGCAAAACGCTCATCGTGGGGACTGGCGAGCTGGCTTTGGGCTTGGCCAGCAAACTTCGAACACTTGAGCACTTCCCGCTGGTTGGCCTGGTCAGTTCCGACTCCACGCCTCTGCTGGAGGCGGATGCACCTCCTGTCGTTGGCCCGCAAGAAGCGCTGCTGGACCTGATCAAGGCCCACGAGATCCGACGCCTGTACATCACGTTGCCCCTGAGCGAGGCGGCACAGATCGAAGCCATGTACGGCGACTTGCTCGATGCACACGTCGATGTTGTCTGGGTGCCGGACCTGAATAGCCTGACCCTGCTCAATCACTCGGTGAGTGATGTGGATGGCCTTCCGGCGATCCATTTGAATGAAAGCCCGCTCACCAGCCAACCCACCGCCGCGCTAAGCAAGAGCCTGCTCGACAAGAGCGTGGCACTGATGGCTATCGTCGTTCTGAGCCCGCTGCTGTTGGCCATTGGCCTGGCGGTCAAACTCACCTCCCAGGGTCCGGTCTTCTTCAAACAGGACCGTCATGGCTGGAACGGCAAGGTGATCAAGGTCTGGAAGTTTCGCTCGATGCGCGTCCATGACGATCACGAGGTGAAACAGGCCAGCCGTAACGATTCGCGGATTACACCGGTCGGACGCTTCATCCGTCGTACCTCGCTCGATGAGTTGCCGCAGTTGTTCAATGTCTTGCAAGGCCACATGGCCCTTGTCGGGCCGCGTCCGCATGCCGTTGCTCACAATGACTACTACTCCGGCAAAATTCTCGCCTACATGGCTCGCCACCGAATCAAACCGGGCATCACCGGCCTGGCTCAAATCAGTGGATGCCGCGGCGAGACCGACACCCTCGACAAGATGCAGCAGCGCGTCGAGATCGACCTCAAGTACATCAACAACTGGTCGTTGTGGCTGGACCTGAAAATCCTGGTGAAGACCCCTTTCACCTTGCTCTCCAAGGACATCTATTGATGGGCGGATAGTCGGGCACAGGCAACACATCAAGGGGACGCAAGTCCCCTTTTTCATGGGTAAGGATTGAGTTCCGCTGGCTGCATTGAGTTGCCGCGCCAGCCAAACGAAACCGCAGGATCAGCGACGCGTGCCCGTTCCCGGCACAGTCTGTCCAAGGGATGTTTCATAGGGGGTCGGAAACGCAGCGAGCGCCGCGCTGGAGGCTCAGGGTACGGACCGGCCACGGTCTTCCCTTTCGCGTGTGGGCTCTGCGATCTACAAGGCTTGTCGCCCTGTAGATCGCCCGCCATCACTCAGTGATTTTCTCGAAGTTACGGTAGAACAGGTCACTGTCACGGCTATCGGTCATGGCATGCAGCGAGTAGCTGCGGTTGAGCCGGGCACCGCCGTCCCGGGTCAATGGCGACCAGACGATATTGGCGCGGCGCATGGTCGACATGCTCATCATTTCGTCGAAAGGAATGGACAGGTAAATGCCCTTGTCGAAGCTGCCTTCACCGTACTCCGCACTAGTCGCGGTGGTGATGGTGGCCCAGGCACCGAAGCGCACACCGTTGGAGAATTCGCGCGACAGGTCGACCGTGGCCCCCCAGTCCCGCGCCAGGTAACGTCCGACACTGACGGCTGCCTGGGCATCGAATGGCAAGTCGGTATAACCGGTGACGTGGCCGGTAACGGTCGAGTAGTCACGCAGGCCAAAGCCCTGGTCGAAATCACGCTGGCGAACATAGTTCAGGTCCGCGCCGACCGACCAGCGCTCACCTGCCGGACGAAACAGCACCTCACCACCGACGCCGGCAAACATCGACTCCAGATAGCCACCGTAAACCATGCCATACAGGTCCTTATCCAACTGCTTGGCGTGGTTGAACTGGAAGGTGGGCATGGTGACGTCGGAGGTCGTCAGGTACTGGCGCAGATCCGTGCGCACCCGTGGCAATCCACTCGGTGCATCGTAGGTAAAGTGGTCGTAGTTGTTCAGCAGATTCACGCTGAGCAGACCGCTCCACCAGGTATTGCGGGTGAAGCGGTACTCGGCATCCACATCGGCCGTCACCTGATAAAGCAACCCGTCAGGACCACCGACGTTCTGTTTGTAGCCCAGGCCGACACCGTAGTTGAAGGGATCACGCGCCTGGGTATAAAGCGTCGTCTCCGCGTGCGGCATCGCCCCGTTGACCTCGGTGGTGCGATGCAGACTTTGCAGCGGCTCTTCATTGTTGACCACTTCGCGGAACGTTTGACGAGGCACGCTGGTTTCTTCCAGCGGCATGTCATAGCGCTTGTTCACCAGGGTGAACCAGTCGATGTCGTCGTTGACGCTGTTGTCCAGGATACGGCTGGCACGGCCAACGGCTTTTGCCGAATGGAAGTAATTCGTCTGCTCGCCGTACACGAACAGTTCCGGCCCCCGCTGAGTGATGCGTTCGACCTTGTAACCGGCATTTTTCTGCAGGCGTTGGGACACGTCGGCCCAGTTGACCTGATCCGGTGCGGTGGTCGGTGCTTGCGCAGGCAGGCGTTCAGCCGGCGGGTCGTAGGCCTTGGCCGGCGCCTTGCGGCTGACGAAATTGGTGTGCAACGTGATGCCGAACATCGCGGTGTTGCCGCGCTCCCAGGCGGCGCTGAGATCCACCGAATCCGTCAGCTTGAACACCGCGCCAATGTTGATCGGCGAGTCCTGCTTGATGGCGTTGTCCTTGGGCTCGTTCTTGTAGTCGTTGCCTTCGTATTCGAGCTTCAGGCTGAGAGGATCCCAGGGCGTCTGGTAGCTCACGCCACCGAAGAACGAGGGCCTTCCACGAAAATAGGCATTGGTATTGACGTCACCGGCGCCCTCGCCCTCAGGCCGGGTCTTGAAGCGATCGTCGATCCAGCCCGCCGGGTTATCGAAGTCACCCCGATTACCCAGGTATCCCCAGGCAATGCCGGCGCTGAAATCGAAGTCGTCGTAGCGTTTGTTAGCCACCAGAAATTCGCTGGAGAACAACCCGGTGCCCCCCACGTCGCGAAACCCCAGGGCCAGCTCGGGCGCCCAGTGGCTTTCCTGCCACAGGCGCAGCTTGACGTCCACGGCCTTGTCTTTATAGCTCTGGTCGCCACTGAGCGACTCCGGGCCGTAGGGACGGTTGGTGATCGCGGTGTAGCGGAACGAACCTTCAAGCCATTCGAATGGCTGCAATGAAACACTGTAGCGACTGTACGGACGGGTGCGATTGGCATTGACGCTCAACTCGCCCGCAGGCGCCATTCGGGCCGTGGGGGTCTGCAACAACCCGACCCCGCCAAAATCATTCTGAGTCCATCGCGGTTCGGCATGGGCCAATCCACAAGGCAATAACAACACGGCTGCAAAACGTAAACTCAAGGAACCACCTCAGCCGTTTGTGTGGCAAGAAATTCAGCCAACTGCTGATTCAGTTCAGGTATGGGCGGATTTAGATCGTCGGTTCTCACGGGAACCAGGATTTTGCTGCCGGCGGCAGGCACCTGGCCGCTCTCGCGATTCCACGGCGCAATGCCGACGCGGCGGGTCACGCCATCGGGCTGGATGAGCCACAGGTAATCGGGGTCGGCATCGGCAAGGGGCGCGCACGCCTGCAGGTAATCACGGGCCTGCAGCATGGCGCGATGCTCGAACCGGCACGGCTGCGCGACGGCGCCCAGCACTTCAACCACGTTCGAACGCATGGGGTAGACCAGGCTGTCGCCGTCATCGAGACGGAAGTTGCGAGCAAACCCGACCTCCACAGCGATCGGGTCCAGTATGGCAACCTGACGTCCCGTGACCGGCCAACGGCTGACTTGCTCATGCAATTGCATCGCTAACGCAGCGCGACCGGTTTGCTCGAAGAGCAACGCGGTACGTTGCAAGACTTTCAAATCGAACAGGACACCGGCTTTCAGGCGCGTCTGCTCGTCGAGCAACGGCTGGCGCAACCAGGCGGCGGCCAGCCAGTAGCCCTCAGGGTTGGGTTGCGCAGAGCGGATCACGTCCAGTACGCGCGCGCCGGCAGGCAGGTCGACCGGCCCCGGATTGCGTACATCGCCACTGACGGTCACCGCCGCCACGCTCACACCGCTGGTGACCAGCAGCAGGCATGTCCATAACAGGGAGGAAAACTTCAACGGACAACCTCGCGTTCAGAGGTCAGTCGAACGATCTTCACCCGCAATTGCTTCGTCAGCTGCTGCTCACTCTGCAGGATGAAACCGTTGTCCGGATCGACCCAATAGTGATTGGTCGCATGCAGGCCAATCGCCGGTGCATCAATCTGCTCATCGACACGCAGCACAGCGTATTCCTTGTCCAGAATCCTGATGGTTTCCATGGGCTGTCGCGCAAAACGGCTGTTCAACGCCACACCCGTTTCATAGCCGTGATAAAGATCGATCCAGCGTTGACTGCTGTAGCCATCGGGCACGCGATGAAGGCCTTGCTTGAAAGGCGAGGTGTCGGCCAGACGAGTGCCGTCCAGATCGCCCTCCAGACCAAGGCCAACGCTGCGCACCGCCAAACCGTCGCGCAGCAACAGCACTTGCTTGCCGGACGCTACCCAGTACTGCAAGTCATCTCGCTGGCGCACCATCGCCAACACCCCCTCGCCGGAAGGGGTGGTCAGTTTGAGTTGGGGATAACGAATCGCGGCCACCTGGGCCGGTGTCACGTCCAGTTCATCGGGCCCGGTGACCGCCCCTTTCAGGTTGGTCAACGTGGCCGTCATCAGGGGATTACATCCACACAACAGCAAGGCCGCCATCAAGCAGACGCTAACATTCAACGTTCTCACAGTTGGATCAGGCCTTATCGGTTGTTGGCTTCGCTCATGTTGTTTTGCGCGGCTGCGCCGATGCCGATAATCGAAGCCGATGGCACCAATTGACTGATGAAGCGGTTCCAGCGGGTGACGTTGGCAGGTCCAACGTAAACAATGTCCTTGGGGTGGACATCAAAGTGCGTGGCGAGGGCCATGGCGGTAGGCGATTCGGCTTGCAGCTGAAAGATTTTCGCCGGTTCCACATCCAGGTTTTCCACACCCCTGATGACATACACGGCGTTGCCGTTGGACGTGGTCTGATTCAACCCGCCCACCGAACCGATAACGTCGGACAGGTTCATGGTGCGGGTCTTGAACGTCAACGCGCGCGGCTGATTGACCTCACCCATCACATAAATCTTTTTGTTGTCGTTGTACGGCAGGTACAACTGGTCACCGCCTCGCAGGTAGACCTTCTGCAACTCGGAGTCCTGTTGATTGAGCGCATCGAGGTTCAGCGGATAGACCCGACCGTTGCGCGTCAACAGCAACCCGGACAGATCGGCATTCAACGGATCGATACCCGCGGAACCCAAGGCTTCGACAACGCTGAGCGGGTTGGTCGAAATCGGCTGCGGACCGGCCTTCAGCACAGCGCCCGACACCACGACTTTCTGGCTGGCAAAGCGCAACACGGCGACATCCACTTGCGGATCGGAAATGAACGTCGACAACTTCTCGGCGATATCGGATCGCAGTTGCTGGATGGTCTTGCCAGCGGCCCGGATTTCTTTGATGTAAGGGTAATAGAGCGTGCCGTCGGATCGGACCAGGCGTCCGTTCGCATCGATCTGCTGCTGCGCCCCCGAAGGCGCGGTGAGTTCGGGGTGATCCCAAACCGTGATGTACAAGACATCGTTATTGCCGATGAGGTACTCGGCCGGTGCCGCCAGCAATTCCGCAGGCAGTGAATCGCGCGCAGGTGTGGCTCTTTCCATGGCAATCAGCTTTGGGGTGATCGGAATCAGCTCGACCCGACTGCTTTCGCTGGACCCTTCACGAGTGATATCACTGGTACTTAGATGTTGACCCGGCGAAAACATGCAACCTTGCAAAGCAATACTTGCCAGCATTAAAAAAGGAAAACGACGATTCATAATGGCACTACGCTATTCAAGGGCAAACCAAAACAAGATCACCCGGGATTAACCGGGCGATCTTGTATTTAAACCTGCGGGATTTTTCAGTTACTTGTACCGGTGGTCCCGGTAGTGCCAGTGGTGCCGGTGGTGCCGGTGGTTCCGCCATTGGAACTTCCACCACTGTTGGACGCTGCAACTCCCGCTGCAACCAATGCCGTGCCGGCCAGGACGGCCTCCGTAGAGGTTACGCTACCGACAACTGCCGTGTCCGTAGTCAGCGGTTCTTCTGCGGCGAGCGCCCAACTGCTGGTCAGGGATAACAGGGCTATTACCATCATTCTTTGCATATCAAACTCCTCCCTGATACTCGCCCCTTTGGATTGATACCAGGTGTCCGGTTAATTACAGAACATGATCAAGCCGCAGGGTGTCGAATCGAATCCGTTATTCGTCGCCAACACCGCATGACTGACACACGTTGAACGGCAGTCTTTATATGTACGGGCTTACCGCCCCCATGACCAGTCAATTTTTCCGACGATCCTTAACGTTTCCACCGGAAATAACATTCGCGCAAAAAACCTTACCCCTGGTACCCCCCGGGATGCCCGGATTGCCAGCGCCAGGTGTCCATCATCATCTGCCGCAAATCCCGGGTGGCCTTCCAGCCCAGCTCCTGCGCCGCCTTGGAGGGATCGGCCCAACACTCGGCGACGTCGCCCGGGCGGCGCGGCATCACGCGATAAGGCACTGGTCGGCCCGAAGCCTGTTCGAATGCCTGCAGCACTTGCAGGACGCTGTAGCCGTCACCCGTGCCCAGGTTCCAGATGTTGATGCCGGTGCGCCCCGAGATCGCCTGCAATGCCTTGAGATGTCCGTCCGCCAGGTCCACCACATGAATGTAGTCGCGCACACCGGTGCCATCGACCGTGGGGTAATCGTCACCGAAAACCGACAGTTCTTGCAGGCTACCCACGGCAACCTGGCTGATATAGGGCACCAGGTTGTTCGGAATACCGCGGGGATCCTCCCCCATGAGCCCACTGGGGTGCGCCCCGACCGGATTGAAATAACGCAGTAATGCAACGCTCCAGCGCGGGTCCGTCGCACACAGATCCTGCAACACGTTCTCCACGATCAACTTGGACTGCCCGTAAGGGTTCGTGGGGGAACCGGTGGGGAAATCTTCACGGATCGGCATCTGCTCAGGGGCGCCGTAAACCGTGGCCGATGAACTGAACACCAGGCGGAATACGCCGGCCGCCGCCATCGCCTGGCAGAGCGTGACGCTGCCACTGACGTTGGCCTGGTAATACTCAAGCGGTTTGCGCACGCTTTCGCCGACCGCCTTGAGCCCGGCGAAATGCAACACGGCATCAATGGAATGCTCTTGGAAAATCCGGTCCAGCAAGGCCCGGTCGCAGACATCCCCTTGAATCATTAATGCGGTTTTACCGCAGATGGCCTCCACCGCATGCAAGGCGGCAGCGGAACTATTACTCAGGTTATCCAGCACAACCACTTCAGCGCCCGACTCAAGCAGCGCAAGTGCAGTGTGCGAACCGATATAACCGGTCCCACCCGTTACGAGTATTTTCATAAAACGGTCCATAATGGGGATATTTGAAGGGCTAACTGGCAAGCGCCGTGTTTAAAACACTCACTCACCGCAATTAAACATCCTGCTTAATTAGCACCTTGCAGAACCCGACACCACGAACACATACCGACTAAAACTAACTAAATAACATTCATACCGACAACTAATAACAATTACCCACTGCCCACCCTCTAACAATTGCCACCCACAATCGCCTCATGTATTAAGTAAACTTGGCAATACATCGCAACTCACGACCCAAGTTACGTCATATCCCAGCGGGTCGTGAACAATGACTTCCCAGGAACTCACTATGATTCGTAAATGCTTGTTCCCCGCCGCTGGCTACGGCACGCGTTTCCTGCCTGCAACAAAAGCAATGCCCAAGGAAATGCTGCCGATCGTCAACAAGCCCTTGATTCAATATGCCGTTGAAGAAGCACGGGATGCCGGCCTTCAGAACATGGCGATCGTGACCGGTCGGGGTAAGCGGGCGCTGGAAGATCATTTCGACATCAGTTATGAACTGGAACATCAGATTCGCGGCACCGAAAAAGAAAAGTTTCTCGCCAGTACCCGGGAGCTGATCGAAACCTGCACCTTTGCCTACACCCGCCAGGTCGAAATGAAGGGCCTGGGCCATGCCATTCTCAGTGGTCGACCGTTGATCGGTGATGAACCCTTTGCCGTGGTGCTGGCCGACGACCTGTGCCTGAACCTGCACGGCGACGGTGTCCTGGCGCAGATGATCAAGCTCTACAAAAAATTCCGCTGCTCGATCGTGGCGATCCAGGAAGTGCCTCGCGATCAGACGCATAAATACGGAGTGATCGCCGGGGACCTGATTTCAGAGGGCATCTACCGGGTCAACACCATGGTGGAAAAGCCGGCTCCCGAGGACGCGCCGTCCAACATGGCGATCATCGGGCGCTACATTCTGACCCCCGATATTTTTGACTTGATCGCGGACACTCAACCCGGCAAGGGCGGCGAAATCCAGATCACCGATGCGCTCATGAAGCAGGCGAAAAACGGTTGCGTACTGGCCTACAAGTTCGACGGCCTGCGCTTTGATTGCGGTAGCGCGGAAGGCTACATCGACGCGACCAACTTCTGTTATGAGCAGCTGTATCTCAAGGGCCTTTAACCAGCCCCCACATCGCTCCCGCTCCGGAGCTGTCGTTCCCATTCTTTCATCCAGGCGGACCACTATGAACACAGTAAAAAGCTCGGTAGAGATCGAACTGAAAACGGGCAACTTCGGAGCGATGGCGTGGCTGTCAAACAACCCGTCGTTTGCTTCGACCGCGAGGATCGGCACCGACACGCCCCTGCTGGTGGAGCGCATCGGCGTGTTCCCCTCATCGGGCGATATCCACCGAAGAATCAACGACCCGCGCCCTCTCCTGGCTTACCTGAAGAACTTCTATGCGCACCAAGCCCTGGATGTCGACGAGCGTGACGGCCTCAAAGTGATTTTCGTCGACTGGCGCTTTCGGGTTCACATTCCCCGGGGCGATGCGGCGATCGTCATCAATGTCGAGACACGCCGCGATCCCGATCTGATGCCGCTGAAAACCGCGGAACTGCTGGGCCATCTGGAACGCTTCGAGCACAGGATGAGTTGCCCTGGGCAGTGAATGATTATTTCAACGCTGCGCCACACTCACCCTGGGGCGATACCGCTTCGACCCCGTCCACGATCAAACGATAGAAAAAGTCTGCGATAAGCCGCCCTCCTGTGCCGGGGATGGGATGGATCTTGTCGGGACCGATCATGGGCGTTGGGCCGTTGCTGGCATAGCGCTTGAAGTCCGGACCAAACGTGCATTGCAGACTTGCATACACCAGGTGCTGTGAACGCGCCCAGGGCTCCAGGACCTGGGCATAATCCGACATCGGATAGGCACTGGATCGCGTCGTGTCCTCGCGCAGGATCAGTTGGATGCTCGCCGCCGGATGAACGTCGCGGATCATCCCCACCAACCCCTTTATGTTCTCCAGATACGCTTGGGGCTTTACGCCAAACCCTTGGTCGTTGCCGCCCAGCATGATCAGGTAAACGTCTGCCGGTATCTTTGCAACGACCGCCTTCCACTGCGCCTGCCATTGGCTGTCGGGGTGATAGAAATCAGCCGACGCGGCACCGGACGCGGCGAGTTTGGAGACCCTGACGCCGCCACTGTCGTTGGCCATCCACAGGCCGAACAGCGTTGGCGCACCTCTGACTACCTCGATCCTGAGTGCCCAATCAGGGCTGGCTGGAACGCCGGCCAGTTCCACAGCCTGGACACCCGAACCGGCAAGGCGCAACGGGTGCCAGCCATCCCCCGCCCCCCACCGATACCGCAGTTCATTGACGTTGCCGTTGCCCAGGTAAAATAACCTGGCCTGGGCAATGGACGTGTTGATGGCAGCGGTTTGCCTGGCATCGACCTCAAGATAGGCCCCCGCCTGCCCGGTGAGGGTGCGACTGTCGGGACTCGCCTGCCCGAGCGCGGAAACATCCCACTCACCGCCGAAGTACTGCTGGTTGCTGCGGGTGTACTTGTAGTTCGTACCGCCCAGTGCCGCGCCATGATTGAATCCGACATAGCCGGGCCCGGCGAAGCCGAAGTCCTTCGCCAATCGTTGAGTGAGCTGATTGAGATAAAAGTCCTGGCCCGCGCTGTAGCTGTCACCGATCACCGAGATCGCCAACACCTTCCCTTTGACTTCACCCAGTTGCGCAAGCCGTTGGCGAACACTTTTGACTTCGATCACGGGAACCGGAACGGGAGGTACCGCAGGGACATCCATCATGGATTCCCTCCTCTATCGGCACTCAGGATTGAGACACCTTCAATCCGGCTTCCGGGGTGGATTTACGAGCCGCGCGCTCACCCAGAAACAGCACCGAAGTCAGGCTGAACCGGCTGAACACATTGGCCAGCAGCACGGGCCCGATCAATCCGCTCAGCAACCCGCCCAAGACCAGCACACTCTCATCGGTGACACCCAAACGACCCAGCGCAAAACGTGACGTGGCGGCAAACAGCACATGGAAAAGGAAGATGGCGTAGGAATACCCGCCAAGCCAGATCAGCAATCGCGAGCGCATGTCCGTCGACAACAGGGCGACACAGGACACACAGCCCACAAGCAATCCGACGAGGCTTCTGCGATCAACAATCAGCTCGCGATCCACCGTGGCAATGTAGAGCAAGGCTATCGATATCAGGATAAACACAACGGGCCCGATGCCTTTGAGCGAACGCTTCAAGGCACCCACGTTTTCCTGGCAGATCATCCCCGTCACAAAGAAAGGCAATAGATAAACAGCCCCATTGATACCAAACGCATCAACTGGAAAGGCCGGCATCAAGAACACCACCGCCGAAAACACAAACAACAGATACAGGTGCAAGGGTGTGCGCAACAGCCCGCGCCACTGGAGAAAACCGACCAACATGAAAATGATGAAAACCGCCTGCAAGAACCAGAAGTGGTTGACCGGTAGATAAAACGACAACAAGGCATCGAGCAGGCTCACGTCCTTGTTAACTCCCGGCCCCACGGCCTGCAGGAGCGAGAAGGGAATGCCGACAAAAAACAGCGGTACGATCAACCTTCTGACCTTACCGACACAGTAAGCGGAAAAATCGTTACCCCTTACTTTGTAAATGGAATAGATGTAGCCGGATATAAAGGTGAACAGTGGCATCCTGACGTAAACCATCGAATCTGCAATCACTCGAAATGGCGACCCCAAGTCTATTTTCAATCCACCGTCCAACGGTCCTATCACGTGATAGAGCACCAGCAGCAGGCACGCCAGCCCACGAAGGGTTTCTATTTCCAACGACTTGTTCTTGCTTTGCATGGAACACGAACCTCAGTTCAATATTCTGGTTTCAATTAACTCAGGCTTCTTTGCACGCAATTGCAGCCCCAGCCCCACAAACAGAACGGGCACCACCATGGCGAAATGTCGTGCAAAGGAGCCGAAGTCCGGCTCGAACAGGCCTTGCACCAACAGGAAAGACAGGGGAATCGCGATCAGTTCTTTGACTTTCGGTTCGATGCTCAAGCCCTTGTAGTCACGGGAAGTCATGATCTTGAACATCAGCATCGAGGTCATCATCATCAGGACCACGAAGATGATCTGCCCCAGACCGGACAGGAGGATCAGTTCCACAGGGAATGACAGCCGGAAAAAAATAATCATGGAATCCAGGGCCTGTGACACAAAGTCTCCGCCGTTTATCCACGATATGATCAATGACTTCGAGCCTTCCTCGCCCAAGGTACGTTGTTCATTGCTATTGGCTCGGATGGACGATACCGAGTAGCCCACCAGCAGTTGAATCGCCGTTGCAATCGCCAGATAGAACGCGAACAACATCAGGAAAAAACTGAACCGCGATAGGTGTTTTTTCATGATGCAGACGCCGACCCAGACCAGCGAAAACAGTATCCAGTAAGGTCGGACCAGGATGCCGTAGAACAACGCCGAAAAGAAAAATCCGGCGCGGTATTTTCTTGAACATGAGAACAACAGGATGGCGATCATGGCCACCGAAACAATGATTTCCTTGGTCAGGTTCTCCAGGAAAAATGACCTGACAACACCCCACAGACACAAGGTCAGGAATATCGTCAGTGGCATTCTTCTGAAGATAAAGATGGGAATTGCAGTCAAAAACAGGTTGCACAGCATCCCGTAGGCCCATGCGTTTTCCAGATTGATTCCGGTCGGACGCAGCACATAGGCCGTGCAATCATAAGAAGAGCGCTCGGGAGAAAAGGGATTCCAGAAATTGCAGCTATCCGCACGCGCGTAGGAAGACCACAGTGTCATGGCATCGGGGCCAGGATCACGGTGCATCAGCAGCGGCATTGCAATGGACAGAAACAAGCCGCTGAACAAGATGAGGAACGACAGGGATGAGTCGAGTTTGCTTCCACGAAACTCAATGGACGGCAAAGATAAAGCCATTACGAAATCCCCTTTTCCCGGGCAAATCGCGTCAGTAACGCAATAACGACCAGTTGCACGACAATCGAGAACACATTGCCCCAGGCTGCGCCATAAATTGAAAAATGCTTGATGAGCACATAGCTCACGGGCAAGGAAACCAGCAAACAAACCGCTGCACTGATCACCGAAACCCGACTGTTTTTCGAGGCAATCAGCCCTCCCCAAACAATGTCGCCGATGGCGCGCAGGGCAAAAGAAAAGATCAGAACAGACAGGATTTTGTTATCCGGGCGCGGCACTTCCACCGCCACATAATCGAGCAGAATGTAGAAAAAGGCGTAGATCAACACGGCGACGGCGCCGCATAGCACCACGGAACGCATCACCCATTGGTTCAGGAACAGTTGCCGAACCGTCAGCGCCTGTGGATTGTCCTTATAGCGCTTGGCAAGGACCGGGATGCCAACGACCGCAACCACGGCATACGACAACGCTTGCAGGGTGTTGGCGGCCGACCACGAATACACGTACTTGCCGAGGCTCGCATAAGGTTCGATTTCGACGATAAGGAAACGCTCGAAGTACTGACTCAATATCATCAGGCCGCCGCCCAGGTAAAACGGCAACCCTGCTTTCCAGACAGAAGACGGGGTAATGACACTGGCCACTCGCCCGCGGTGGACGTCAACAACAATGAGGTACCCGGCAACCATCACCACGACGTTCGTGACCACCCACATCCATAGCACACTGTCGATCGTGGAAATCACCCCTGCCATGAGCCCGCCAACGGCAGCCAGCGCCCAAAGTCCGGTTTTTATAAAAAACAGCAAGGCGCCCCAATTGGCTTTTTGCGCTGAAAAAACAAACGAGTTGATTTCAAAGGAGAGGTGTTCAGTCAACAGCAGAAGCGTGACACAGGCGATCAACGCCGCACTCGCCTCGACATGACTGACGAGCGAGTAAAGGGCAACCGTCAACGTCGATAACACCAACCCCACAGCCAGGTACAACAGCAGTACCTTATCGACGACAAGCCGTGTACTTCCCCCGATGCTGATCAGTCGATTGATTTCAGAACTGAAGCCTACGCTGTAGAACTTCGAGGCAATGATCGCGGCAGCCATGACGACACCGTAAAAACCCACGGCTTCGTAGCCCAGATAACGCGTGACCGCCAGTACCAGCAAAAACTTCGCGCCTAACGCACCTCCGCGAAGCAGCAAGCGAAATATCATCGAATAATCCCTTTGATGATATCGTCCATCATTACCGATTTAGCTTCGATGCCCTTACAGGTATCCGTCAGCCTCTTGCCGAAACGCGATAACGCATCAGGGGCATAGACAGTGTTAATGATGTAATCGACATCAATGTCGCCACCGTTGACCACCCAGTCTTCAACACCCATATCCTGATAGGCGCCGAAACCTTTTCGCTCATAGCTAATGTGAAAGGCTGGAACACCGGCGAGCAACGACTCGATGGCGCCGTGCAGCCTCACCGAAATCACCAGGTCAGGTTGATATTTGGACAGGGTCGCTTTCAAAGGCAGCAGTTCTTCAGTGATACCGAGCTCGCGGTAAAACGCCCCGTCATCGTTACCACGCACAGAACTTTGCACAGCGCACACCACCTTGCTTTTGTCTCGCAGCCTCCTCAACAGAAGCTTCAGCTTGGCAACGTAGTCGCGTTTCTTTTCTTTGCTCCATTGCGGTGGCTTGCGCAGTACAACGCAAACCACACCAGGCGATGAGGCACAATGGATGAACTTTGGTTGTGCCAGAATCTTGCTCGCCAACGCCTGGACCGCCAGGTCTGGCGCGCGATAAACATTTTCATTGGTCTCAAACAGGGCCAAAGAACTGTTGTCCCTCACGAATACCGCATCGGCACTGGCGTAGTGCTCGACGATAGGGCGGCTCTCGCCGTGAAAGGGGCCGATGTTCTGTGGAAGGTAAACCGACGGCACTTTGCTGAGGATGGCCGTTTCCAGTTGCTTGGCATGACCGAGCTTGAGTTTGAGATGCTCCAAAGCGCTTTTCGAACGCATGTAGCCGCCGCCCACGCCCACAATCAAGTCAGTCGTACTCAACAGATCCTCGAGCTCCGAATAAGACTCCTTGAGGAAGATCGCCTCCTTTACTCTCTTCAATCCCCTGGCCGCCATGACCGGTGCGCCATAGCGTTTATAAGGAAGATAACTGAATGATTTCGGGTCTGAGGCAACGACGTTGATCGTGGTGTCGGCGCCAAAGTTTCGCAGTACCAAGGCAATGGACAAGTCCACAAGAAGTCCATCTCCGGAATTGGACGCACTGTAGCCATGCAAAATAGTTACGTTCATTGTCTTGAGTTCACTTAATGAGTTTGAGCGCAATACACGTCGTAGGTCTGCTGAATCATCAACGTCGCACTGAACCGCTCGCGCACGACCCTGCGACCTTCGGCGCCGAGTTCTGCCAACTTATGTTTGCTGATATTCACCAGCAGGCTGGCCAGCGCCTGATGATCGCCGGAACCGAACACGTAGCCGGTGACGTCATGCGTCACCAATTCAGGAAGTGAAGTACAGTCGCTGGCAATGACCGGCAAACCCATCGCCATGCCTTCGAGGGGCACCATGGCGAAGCCTTCCCAGCGACTCGGAACGATCAAGACATCGGCCTTTTTATAAAGGTCATTCACCTCGCTCGGGCTCACCCAAGGCAGATAAACAACCGAATCAATGGCCGGGCATTCGACAGAGTCCGAATTGACTGCGCTGCCCACGATCGTAAGCTTCAGATCGGCTCGCTCCACTTGGGAGAACGCCTTGAGCAGGACATCAAAACCCTTCTGGTAATCCAATCGACCGACAAACAAAAGATGGATATCCGGATCGGCTTCGGGCTTGCTCTCATCCTTCCTATAAGGAATGCCGTTATAGATCAGCTTCATGCGATGACGGTCGATACCGAAGTCGGCCGCTTTATCCATCTCGTACTGACTGACACAAACAATGGTGTCCGTCACCTTCTGCAAAAGCCGCTCAATCAGCGAATAGACTTTTTGTTTGGCGGGAGAACTCTCCATCAAGAACGAAAAGGCGTGCGGGCAATAAATGACTTTGGGTGAACGCCAAGGACGCATGACCAGACAGACACAGCGTCCGATCACGCCGGAGAACGTGCTGTGCAAATGCACGACATCAGGCTTTTCCTTGAACATGACGCGGATCAGCTGCCAGGCAAATCGCAGGAGGGAGAGCACGTCCCTCTTCTTTCGCGTAAAGGTCCTGATCTGGCGCTCATCAATGCCGGGCAGTTCCTGTTTCTGATCGAGAGGGATCAGATACACCAGTTCATACTGTTGATCTTCACCCTCGGGAGGTGTCGATATCGTGCGAATGACTGTCGCAACGCCACCCTTGATCGTTTCTGCCACGTGTAGAATTTTCTTCACAACCCACCCTTCTCCATGAATCTGATCGTCAGTAATCAAAGACCGAGAGTGGTCACTACGTCCCCTCTCGACCTGACTTGCATCACGATTTGTCAGAGGCGTATTCGTAGTTGTAATAGCCGTAGCCGCCATTACCGTAATAACTGGATGCCCGCTTCTCCACGCCGTTGAAGATGGCGCCCTTCAACTCGATGCCGTTTTGTGCAAAGCGGCGGATCGTCAATTCGATTTCCTTGGCCGGGTTCACACCAAAACGCGTCACGATCAGATTGATGGCGGCTTCACGGCCGACGATCGCGGCATCGGTCACCGCCAGCAGCGGAGGCGTGTCGATGATGACCACGTCATACAGCTCGCTGAGTTCTGCCAAGAGCGCTCTGAAGTTGGCATGCATCAACAGTTCAGAGGGGTTGGGCGGAACTTGCCCACGGCTGATGAAGTGCAGGTTTTCGATCTCGAGCTGATTGATCGCCTGCTCGAGGTTGCAGCGCTTGGCCAATAGATCGGACAACCCATTCTCGACCGAGGTGGCCAGGGTTTTGTGCAGATGACCTTTACGCATATCGGCATCGATCAGAACGACCTTTTGCCCGCTTTGAGCAATGACAGCGGCCAGGTTCGAGGACACGAAGGTCTTGCCGACCTCCGGGCTTGGGCCCGAAATCATGATCCGGTTGTTGGTGGCATCCAGTCCGGCGAAATGCAGGCAGGTGCGCAGGCTGCGTATGGACTCGATGGACAGGTCCGTCGGGTTGCGCAGCGCCAACAAAAAGGACTCGCGGTTTGCATCATCGCTCGACCGGGTCTTTTTAGTGTCCTGTTCCTGCTGCAGGGCGCTGTACGGAATAGACGCATAGACCGGCAGGCCCAGCTGTTCAATGGCTTCCGGCCCTTCGAGTCCCCGGCTGAGCGATTTGCGCACCAGCACCAGGGCAACGCCGACAAATCCGCCCAGGAAAGTCGCAATCACTACGATCAAGGCCTTGCGTGGCTTGATCGGGTTGGTCTTGTCCACGTCGGCCACATCTATCAGCCGCGCGTTACCGACCGCCCCTGCCCTGACGATGTCCAGCTCCTGGGATTTGTTCAGCAGTTGGGTGTAGATCTGGGTGGCCACTTCTACATCACGGGTGAGGTTCAACAGCTCTTGTTGTGTCGCGGGAAGCCCCTGGACTTTTTTCTCCAGACCGCGTCGCTGGCTATTCAAATCGCCCATCTGCGTCATCAGGGCGCGATAGGCCGGGTGCTCACGGGTGAACTTGCGGTCCATGTCCGCCTGCTGGAGTTTCAAATCGGAGATGCGTGTATCCAGCACCACGATCTGTTCCAGTACGGATTTGGTCTCGAGCGAAATGTTGACGGTGTTGCCACCCGTTTGATACGTATTGAGCGCGTTGCTGGCCTTGGCCAGATCCTCTTTGACTTGCGGCAATTGAGCTTGCAGGAAATCCAGGCTCTGGGCGGCCTCGGCAGAAGTACGTTGTACGTTCTGCTCCACATAAAGTGTCGAGACCTTGTTCAGGATCTTCACCGCCAACGCGTAGTCGGTGCTGGCCAGTGCCAGGCTGATGATGCCCGACTCTTTGCCCTGCTCGGAGACTTCCAGGTCGTCCTGGTAATCCTGAATGGTGACGATGCGAGGGTTGCGCACGACTTCGAATCGGGTGCCGGGATTGGCGGCCATGGTTGCGACGTGCACCGCTACACCATTTTGTGCGATTTCTTCGCCCGTCGCCCCGTCCAGCAGCAAGGCGCCGTCGTCGTCGAACAGTTTGAATCGTTGCTGCTCGGCGGCAACCAGCGTCAGCTTTTTACCCAGCAGTTCATCCGGCAGATCGAGCTTTGCGAACTCAAGACGTTCGCCCCCCCATGCATAGCCGTTCAGCCCCAGGCGCGCAGGCGCGACACCGCCAGCATCATCTCCCTTGTAACGCCTGGCCATAAAGCCGCCGATTACAGGGAAGGTGTTGGGTGTTACCACGATATCGAGATGCAGATCATCGACCGTTTTGCCGATGATCGTCCGGGACTTGATGATGCCGATCTCGGTCGCCGCCGGTGATTGCCCGCCGAGCATGCTGCTGATGTCGGAGAAGCCCAGCATGTCGTTCTTTTTGGGCTCCACCTGCACTAACGCATTAGCCAGATACACCGGCGGTGCCAGGACCGCATAGGCGGCACCGGCGACCATGAACGCTCCGGTGATGGCACCAATCAACCATTTATGATCAATCAACGTGCCTACCAGGCCGAGAATATCAATCTCGTCTCTATCTTTATCCCGGGTGCTGAGTACTGACGGTAACTGCATAATGTCTATTCTTTTACCATTATCACTAATCTGAAATTCATCCATCAACGTCCGAGGCGCTGCGCCCATGAGCCAACGGCATCTTTAATCAATGCATGGGCATGGACGAAAGCAGCTTTTCCTTGACGATACGGATCCTTGATTTCTCGCTCACTCTGCCACTTGCCCAAAAGAAACACTTTGCCTCTTGCGTGGGATGCAATACCGAGCACTTCCTTTATATGTTCCTTTTCCATGACGAGGATGAGATCGGATTCATTAACAATGGCTGGGGTAATCTGGCGCGCTTTAAATCCTTCGGCAGCGACTCCCTGTTCTTCAAGCACCTGGCGTGCATTGGTTTCCATAGGCTCGCCCACCCGCGCGTTCAGGCCCGCGGAGGTCACTACGATATCGGAGGGTTCCAACGCATTGCGCAGCAATAATTCGGCCGTAGGACTTCGACAAATATTGCCGACGCAGACAATAAGTATGTTTCTGAACAAGGCTACGCTCCCCGTACTGTGTCGATTTGGCCAATGTATCGCCCCGACAGGGTCGGTCCCGCATTCAGAGATGGATCAATCCTATTAATGCAAGCATATTAAATACCACGACACACAAAAACGCCCTACTGGAATAGCCGGACTAAAAATAACGATCTTTTGGAATAACTAATTTCCCCGACAAAAAATAACATTTCGTTACTTCAGGTTTAATTTCGAACGCTGTGGTGATATGGCTGTATTTCCTTCATCTACAGAAAGGATTAATTCGCTTGCCACCAGGAGACTCTGTCATGACCCTCATGCGTTTTAGACGCCTGGCCACTTCGACACTTTTAGCACTCGGCACGTCCATCCACGCTTATGCGGTTGAATCGTTCCCCGCCCTCGAAAAAGACAAGCGAGTAGGCGTCCAGGTAAAAATACAAAACTTCTCGGCCACCGACGCCCGACAGATCAAGGACGCGGGGTTCGGGTTCGTGCGCTTCGGGGTTTGGACCAACAGCCTGGCAAGCCCGGCGTATCGAACCCTGATCAGCGAGGCCTTTGCCGCCACAAAATCCGCCGATCTTCCGGTGCTGATGACCATCCGCTCGACGAAGGCGCTGGCCAATTCCACCAGTAGCAGTGATCTGGCCACTGCCGGCGAGACATTCGCCAACGCGATCATCGACCTGGAAAACACCTATCGCACACAACTGGTCGCCATTGAGATCTGGAATGAACCGGACTTGCCGACCTACTGGCCCACGGGGAACTTCGAGACCACATTCGTTCCCTTCATGAGCGCCGTCTGCAACGCCCTACAACAGCAAGAACACTCAACCCCGGTCATCGGGTTCGGGTTTGCCCGTGCCCCCACCAAGGGTTCCGCATCCACGGCGGCATTGAGCAAAATCGTCACGGATTATCCCCAGTGCATCCGCGCCGTTTCATATCACCCCTATGGCATGTCGAGCACCGAAATCAGTCGGGCTCAAACATTCATATCCGAAAACTTTCATTTGCCCGGCGTCATTTCCGAGTGGGGGGTTGCGTCACTGTTCATGAACGGAGGCACTACGGGCCAAGCATCGAAATTGGCCAGTTTCATTAAAGAGACCCATCAACTGGATATCGCACTGACGTCAATTTATGAATGGAAGAACAACGACTCAGGCAGTAACGACCGGGAGAAAAATTTCGGTTTGAACACCTCTGACGGTCAATCAAAGCCTGCGGCGAATGCCGTACAAGTCATCTTGAAATCGAAATAGCCCATCACGCTGTATCGAAGCGAACTAATTCCTGTCAACGAATTCTGAATAGCTTGCTTCATCCATCGCCAGCTCTGCTTCCACCAATGCTTCCAACAAAACGGCCTGTGCTTCGATGCGCAGGCCGTGCTGAAACTTTCGCGACTGGTTCATTTGCTCGATCAACACATGGGTAACTTCGAAGGGCGAACTGCATTTCACCCGTTTCAACCAGCCCGGAATGCTCTTCGCCGCTTTGACCTGCGCCATGCCAAGCACGCCCGTCATATTGTCCGGATAGTGCTGCCTTGAAACGGCCAACAATTCTTCAAAAACTCCGGTGAGTTTCTTTAAGGTATAACCGAGAATAAGATCATCGAAGGCCTTCACAATGCCAGACATCCGTTTTCCTTGTGAGGTCATATTCCCGCCCAGCACAGATGCATATCCGCTTTACACTACACGTCATCCGGACTTGATGATCGGACATGTTCTAACGTTATAAATTACCTCGCTTGAATGCACTTGCCCGGACTTCCATTGAACACCTGCATGACGTTTGATTGACGATTTATAACAGTGAACAGCATTCGGCCTGGATGTCTGCCGTGGGGCCAACGGTCAGCTGTGTTGAACCCGCGCGCCGTTTTGGCATCGTATTTACCGATTACCGCGCCCCACCTTTCAAACAACCGTTTTCAGGTTGTTGCCGCCGGGGCCGTCGATACACGTACACGCCCTTGAGTGGCTGTCAGCCCTCGGGTAATGTCAACAGACCCACAGGACAGAGCACGCCCATGACTTCCAAGCTGGAACAACTCAAACAAATGACCACCGTGGTTGCCGACACCGGCGACTTCGAAGCGATCGCTCGCGTTAAACCGGTGGACGCTACCACCAACCCTTCCCTGCTGCTCAAGGCTGCGGCCATTCCCGCTTATGCCCAATTGCTGAATGCTTGTGTCAGCGACTGCAAGGGCGATGTCGGGCTGGCAAGCGACCGTTTTGGCGTCGCGGTGGGGCAGGAAATCCTCAAGGTCATTCCTGGCCGTATTTCCACTGAAGTGGATGCACGCCTGTCGTTCGACACTGACGCCGTATTGAAGCGTGCGCACCGTCTGATCGAGCTGTATGAAAAAGCCGGCATCGGTCGCGATCGCGTGCTGATCAAGATCGCTTCGACCTGGGAAGGTATCCGCGCTGCGGAGATCCTGGAGAAGGAAGGCATCCAGACCAACCTGACCCTGTTGTTCTCCTTCGCTCAGGCCGCAGCCTGCGCTGACGCCGGGGTGTTCCTGATTTCGCCGTTCGTGGGCCGTATCTATGATTGGTACAAGAAAGCCACCGGCAACGAGTACACCGGCGCGGACGATCCGGGCGTGCAGTCGGTGACACGAATCTACAACTACTACAAGGCCAACGATTACAAAACCGTGGTGATGGGCGCCAGCTTCCGTAACCTGAGCCAGATCGAGCAGTTGGCCGGTTGTGACCGGTTGACCATCAGCCCGGACTTGATCGACAAACTGGCGACGGATACCGGCAAGCTGGAACGCAAACTGGCACCGGGTCATACCGGTGAAGCGCGCCTGAACCTCAATGAAGCACAGTTCCGCTGGTTGTCCAACGAGGACGCCATGGCGACCGAGAAGCTGGCTGAAGGGATTCGTCAGTTTGCTCGTGACCAGGAGAAGCTTGAGGCGTTGCTGCAGGCCAAGCTGTGATCTGAGCCGTTGGAATGCAAAAAGGGCGAACCCTGGTGGGTTCGCCCTTTTTTCTGCGCGATTGATAGCTCGCTGACCTTGCGCTGACAGGCGTGGTTTGAAAGGACGCCTTCGCGAGCAGGCTCGCTCCCACAGGGGATTTGTAGTGCTGTCGGGTTAAATGGTCAAACGAAGAACCTGCTCGCGAAGGAGCAATTGCGGCCCACATCACGTCAGCGGATCAATGCCGCTCCAGCGCATTCACCAGATCATGAAACGCTTCACGATTGGAATCGTTCAGGCCCATGAGGATCTTGTGCGCTTCAAGCACCTTGATCCGCACCACCTCTTCGGACTGGTCCTGATCCGGCAGGTCGTCCAGGCACTCAGGACAAGGCACAGGCTTGTCGACGATGTTGAACACCTGCTCGAAGCCCATGGACTGCAACAGACGGGTGATGTCTTCGTGGGTGGTGACGACGGTCGGCAGCAGGCCGACCTTTTGCCGCGACAGGATCGACAGCTTGGCCAACAAGCCAAGCGTGGTGCTATCGATGCTGCGGGTTTCGGTCAAATCGATCACGATCGCGTTGAAATTCATCGCGGTGAAGATTTTCTCAATAGTCGCATCCAACGCCGAACACAGGGTCAGGCGAACTTCACCGATGAACTTGAGGACGAAAGTGCCATCCTGCTCGGCGAACTGGATTCTACCGGTACTCATTAAAGATTCCTGCTCAACACCAACAGGGCGATATCATCCGGCATCTCCCCTAGCGTGGCCAATCCAAAAACCTGCCGCAGACCATCCAGGCTGCCGCCCGCTGCCTTGACCCGTTGGGGCAACGCAGCTTCTTTTTCTTTGAGTGTGGGTTCTGGCAAAAGGTCCAGAATGCCATCAGACATCAGCGTCAGGCTGAACGTCGGTGGCAACTCCAGCACGTGGTCTTCGTAGGTGGCTTCGTTGAAGAGGCCCACCGGCAGGCCACGCCCTTCCAGATAACAAACACTGTCGGGGGTGTACAACACAGGCAACGGCAAATGACCACCGATGCTGTAGGTCAACAAACCTGTCTCCTCGTCGATGACTCCACCGACCATTGTGACGTGTTTGCCCAGCTTACAACTGATCAGGCCCCGGTTGATATGACCAAGAACCTCAGAAGGCTTGAATTCCGGCAAAGTGCCGCTGCGCTTGGATTCGAACAGCAGGCGCGTGGTCATGAACTTCAGCAGCACGGTGACGAAGGCTGAAGAGGCGCCATGACCGGAAACATCCGCCAGGTAGAACGCAACCCGACGCTCGTCGACCCGAAAATAGTCGACAAAATCACCCGACAGGTACAGCGACGGGATGATCTGGTGAGCAAACTTGAACTCGTTAATGGCCCAAGGGCTGACCGGCAGCATGTTCATCTGCACCTGGCGACCGGCGTTCTGGTCTTCCTGGAGCAGGTTCAGGCTGGCGGCGAGCTCGCGGTTGGCCTTTTCCAGCTTTTCGCGGTAACGCTGGTTTTCCAGCAGCAGGCGTGCGCGATCCAACGCCCGACGCACAGAATGCTCAAGCACAGCCAAGTCTTCGAGAGGTTTGATCAGGTAGTCCGCCGCCCCCAGGCGCAGCGCCTCGACCGCATCGTTCATCACGCCGGCACCCGACACCACGATCACCGGCGTTTGCGGTGACAGCTCGGTAACCTGGCGAATGAGTTCGAGTCCACCCATCTGCGGCATGCGCAGATCGCAGATGACCAAGTCGGGCTTGTCTTGCTCGAATACCTGAAGACCCTGCTGACCATTACTGGCCTGCAAGACGCTGAAACCACTGTCTTCCAAATAGGCGGCGAGGCTCGCGCGCACTACTTCGTCATCATCGATTATCAGCAGCGTGGCACTGGTTTTTGGCATGTGGGCAAACGGCGCCAGAATTAGGTTGGCGTAGCGGCTCGGATTTTGGCCCGGCTCACACTACTGGATTCGCTTTCTAGCCTCTCTGTCGCACCGTTTTCGAGCGTTTGCCCTACACACATGTACACCAGAGGTGCCCTTCTAAGGCGCAGACGGTACTCCCATCCGCGAGGCGTTTCAAGCTCACGCCGATGGTCGCTTGACGTCTACACTCTTCAAAGCACCGGGAGTTATAAAAACCGTCAAAACCGTAACCCAACGGAAGGATCAAGGCCATGAGTCAAACCAGTCGGGACTATAGCGAAAAGCGCGATTTCATCCGCATGCGGGTCGATGCCGATGTGTCGCTGATTCATGAAGGGGACGAGGTACCAGCCGTCTGCATCGACCTTTCCAGCAGCGGGATGCAGCTGCAGGCGCCGCGTTTGTTCACGGCGGGTGACCGGCTTAGCGTGCGTATTGAATCCGAACACGCCGCGCTCAAAGGGCTCGAAGCCGACACCGAAGTGGTGTGGGTGAAGGAGCAGCACGGGGGCGGTCAGAAACTTGGCCTTACAATCCTGAAGATGAACTGACCCGTTCCAGACGAAAAAAGGCAGCCCGAAGGCTGCCTTTTTCGATATATCGGTCAGGATCAGAAATCGTCTTCGACCTGGCCGTCCTTTACCTTGAACTCGCGGTTCTGCAGGTAGGCGTTACGAATGAAGGTGTACTTGTCGCCAGTGATCAATTTCTCGGTGGACAGCAAGTTCGCCCGGGTATCGACAATGTTCAGAGCGAAAACCGAATTACGCACCGGTACATCGTTCATGTAGCGATATGGGCCGGTGTAACTGTCGACGAGCTTCGAAGGCGCATCACGCAAGGTGCTAGGGCCAAGCAGCGGCAGCATCACATACGGACCGCTGCCTACACCCCAGTAACCCAGGGTCTGGCCGAAATCTTCGTCATTGCGTTGCAGGCCCATTTGGGTGCCGACATCGAAGAAACCCAGCAGGCCGAACGTGGTGTTGAAGATCAATCGTGCGGTGTCGACACCTGCTGCCGCGGGTTTGGCCTGCAGGATATCGTTGGCGAGGTTGGTCACATCGCCGACGTTGCGGAACATGTTGTGGATGCCATCTTCAAGGAACTGCGGCGTCACGAACTGATAGCCCTGGGCCAATGGCTTCAGTGCATAAGTATCGAGTACATCGTTGAACTTGTAGATCGGACGGTTGATGCTTTCCCAAGGATCATCTTCCGACGCTGCCTGGGCAACGAACGGAACCAGCATCGCGCTGGCGCACACACAAAGTTGAGCTAGATGATTGCTCCAGCGCATAGAAAACTCCTTGGATTTGTACAGTCGCCGGGCGCTTGGCTCGACGCAAAGACCGCTAGTATAAGACGTAAACGCCGTTTAAGGCAGCATCGCAGCCGCGCGCCTGAGCATGATGCCTGTCGATTGTGAGCGATTCACACCCATGTCATGCAACTGTCACCGACGATCCCTAGCTTTGAGGCTATTTCAGGGACGTTGACATGCCGCACGCCGAAACATCGCCTCAAACCGCACCAAACCTGACCGCCGTGCTCTTCGGTCTCAGTGGTTGCCTGGTGGATTTCGGCGCGCGTACGCGCCTGCTTGAGGGCTATTCGGTCGAACACGCCGAAGCCACCCCTGGGGCGATCGACAGCGTGTACAGCTTGCAGCGCCAGCAGATTCCCTGCGCCTGGCTCGATGAATTATCCCCCGCCCTCAGCCATTCCCTGGCCGTAGCGCTGCCGGAATGGATCAAACCCTCGCCGCCATCGCAACAACTTGCAACAATCAATCCTTGGCCGGCACCGAATGCGTGCTGGCAAGCGCTGATGTCGCTGAACGTCGAGCGACTGGATGGCTGCGTACTGGTCAGCGGTGAACCGCGCTTGCTGCAATCGGGACTCAACGCCGGCCTGTGGACAATCGGTTTGGCGTCCTGTGGCTCGCTCTGCGGGCTGTCACCCACTCAATGGCAGGCATTGTCCCCGCAGGAACGGGACATCAAGCGCGGCAAGGCAACCATGCAGCTCTTCGGCCTGGGCGTGCATTCGGTGATCGATCACCTGGGTGAACTCGACACCTGCCTGGCCGATATCAATCTGCGTCGGCTCAAGGGCGAAAAGCCCTGATCGCCGCCTCACACCGATGAAGGCATGCAGGTTGGGCAGGAGTGGATTAATCTTAGGGAAGCCATAGATCTTTAGTGCGCCGCCACGGTCTATGCCAGTGCCTATCGATAAAAGGAAGAACGCCATGTCTGCCCGCGAACTGCAAGACCAGCTCAATGCCCTGCGCGAGCAATTGGAACAGAATCCTCCGCTGACAGAAGCCGAGCGCGAAGACCTGGATGCACTGATGCAAAAGATTAAACTTGAGCTTGATCTCGAAACCAAGACCAAGGACGTCAACCTCGCCGATAACGTCAACCTGGCCGTCGAACGCTTCGAACTCGAACACCCGACCCTTGCCGGCACCCTGCGACAGATTGGCCAGGCCCTGCACAGTATGGGGATCTGAATCCACCGGATGCAATGTAGGAGCGAGCTTGCTCGCTCCTACAGAAAATCTTTACTGACGGACCAGGCGATGGTTCGGCAACTGCATTTCTTCAGTACTGCGATACGGATTGATATCCAGCCCGCCACGCCGCACATAGCGCGCATACACCGTCAATTTCTCCGGTTTCAGCAAACGCTGCAGATCGAGAAAGATCCGCTCCACGCACTGTTCGTGGAAGTCCGAGTGCTGACGGAAGCTGACGATGTACTCCAGCAGACTGGCGTGATCCAGCGCCGCGCCGCGGTACTCCACCACCACGCTGCCCCAGTCCGGCTGACTGGTCACCGGGCAATTGGATTTGAGCAAATGGCTGTGCACGCTCTCTCCGACAATGCGCGATTCGTCGCAACGCAGCAGCTCCGGACGCGGATGCTCGTAGTTGCTGACGCTGATATCCAAATCATCAATGCACACGCCCGGCAACGCCACGACGCCTTCGGCTTCGACATCCTTCAGGCTGCGAACACGCACGCCAACCGGTTTGCCGGCTGCCGCTGACAGGTCCTTGACCAGCGTCGCCTCAAGGCTCGCTGTGTCGGCAAACGGCGTCTGGTTCAGCGAGTTGAGGTACAGCTTGAACGACTTCGATTCGATGATGTTCGGTGAATCCGCCGGGATACTGAACTCGCCGATCGCCACCACTGGCTTGCCCGACGGCAACAGCCACGACAGTTCGAAGCAGTTCCAGAAATCCACGCCCTTGTACGGCAGGGTTTCAGCCGTCAGGCCCAGCTCGGCCCACTTTGCGGTACGCGGGATCGGGAACAGCAAGGACGGTGTGTAAGTGGCGATGTATTCGCTGGATTTGCCCAGCGGCGAGTGTTCGGCTGCGGGATGCATGGCGGAAACCTGACTGAAGAATCAGCGGATTCTAACAGCCTTTGCTCCCGCCTTTGAGTGCTTACTGACTGACTGTCAGTTTGCCGACCATGCCGGCCTGGTAATGACCGGGGATGTTGCAGGCAAACTCCAGGTGGGTGGCCTTGCTGAAAGTCCAGGTCAGCTCAGCGGTTTTACCCGGTTCCACCAGCACGCTATTGGGGTCATCATGCTTCATGCCATGCCCCATGGCGCTGTGGTCCATCGCCTTCACGCCTGTAGGCGTGAGCATGCCGCTTTGCTGCATTTGCAGCATTTCCTGCTGGTGCTTGGCATGCATCGCCACGTCACCGAGGTTGAATTCGTGCAACAACTGACCTTTATTCACCAGCACGAAACGCACGGTCTCTCCGGCCTTGATGTCAATGGCCTTGGGGGTGAACGACATATCGCCCATCACCACTTCGACACTGCGGCTCGCCTTGGCCGCCGAGGTTGACCGAAGTCATAGGTATGCACTCCTGACGCCCACACCGGCGAACTCAATGCCAACATACAGGCCGCCAGCGCCACGGATTTGCGCAAAAACATCGTCTTACTCCAACAAAATAAGGTTCAGCCTGTGGAAAACTCTAAACTGCCACCACTGCCCGCAACCTGACAGCCGGATTACAACTTTGTCAGGTTGGCCTGCACCGTCGTCGCCCACGGTATAAAGCTTTCGTTCCATCAAGAAGCCTGAGTCCCATGAAACTGCTGATCGTCGAAGACCAACCGAAAACCGGCCACTACCTGCGCCAGGGCCTTACCGAAGCCGGTTTCAATACCGAGCTGGTCGCCGATGGCAACACCGGCCAGCAACTGGCGCTCAGCGGCGAATACGCCCTGCTGATTCTCGATGTGATGCTGCCCGGTCGCGACGGCTGGCAGATTCTGCAAGCGGTGCGCGGCGCCGGTCTGGACACGCCGGTCCTGTTTCTGACCGCACGGGATGCCGTGGAGGATCGGGTTCACGGCCTGGAACTCGGCGCCGACGATTACCTGGTCAAGCCCTTCGCCTTTTCCGAACTGCTGGCCCGGGTGCGTAGCCTGTTGCGCCGTGGCAGTGCCGCGACCCAGGAAACCAGCCTGCAACTGGCCGACTTGCGTCTGGACTTGATCCGCCGTCGAGTGGAGCGCAGCGGCCGGCGCATCGACCTGACCGCCAAGGAGTTCACCCTGCTGGAAATGCTCCTGCGCCGTCAGGGCGAAGTGCTGCCAAAATCGCTGATTGCGTCCCAGGTGTGGGACATGAATTTCGACAGCGACACCAATGTCATCGAAGTCGCCATTCGCCGTTTACGCCTGAAAATCGACGATGAATTCCCCAACAAACTGATCCACACCGTACGCGGCATGGGTTACGTACTGGAAGAGCGCCCCGCCTGATGCGTCGACTTTCGCTGAGCAGTCGGTTGGCGTTGCTGTTTGCAGCGTGTACGGCGGTGGTGTCGCTGTTCGCCGGGGTGCTGTTCAGCCGCGCCAGCGAAGTGCACTTCATTGAACTCGATCAGCAACTATTGGATGCCAAGTTGATTGGTTTGCGGCGTGCGCTTCACGACATTCAATCGAGTGACAGCAACGTCAGACTGGCCGATGAGTTGAGCCGGCAAGCCGATCTATCGCTGCGCATCACCGGCAGCGATGGCAAGCACTGGTATGACAGCTCGGCGAATCTGCCCGACAAACTCCCGCAAAAACCCGGGCTGTCGACGTTCAACAACGACGGTACCGATTACCGTGTCCTCAATGCACCGTTGTTTACCGACAAGCCTGATTCGCCGCAATTGACCCTGCTGCTGGACATCACGCATCACCAGCATTTCTTGCAACGCATGCAGCATTTGATCTGGTTGACGGTGGGCTTGTCCGCCCTGGCCACCGCGCTGCTCGGTGCCTGGGCAGCCCGCAGCGGCTTGCGGCCGTTGCGACGCATGAGCGCTGTCGCCAGCGGTGTTTCGGCGCAATCGCTCAACGCACGCTTGCCGGAAAAAAACATGCCGCCGGAATTGGCGGAAATGGCCAACCATTTCAACGCCATGCTCGGACGTCTTGACGATTCTTTTCAGCGTCTGTCGGCGTTCTCCGCCGACATTGCCCATGAGTTGCGCACACCGCTGTCGAACCTGCTGACCCACACCCAGGTCACCCTCACCCGCCCGCGCCCCATCGAGGACTATCGCGAAGCGCTGCATAGCAACCTGGAAGAGCTGCAATGGATGGCGCAACTGGTCAACGACATGCTTTATCTGGCGAAAGCGGATCATGGCCTGTTGATGCCCAAGTGCGAACCGCTGGATCTGGCGGAGGAAGTGGACGTTTTGCTGGAGTTTTTCGCGCCGCTGGCCGAAGACGCCCAGGTGAAATTGAGCCGTGACGGCAATGCCCGCATCGAGGGCGACCGCAGCATGCTGCGGCGGGCGCTGTCCAATTTGCTGGACAATGCGTTGCGGTTTACCCCGGTCGATGGCGAGATACTGATTCGAATCGACGATCAGCCCAAGGGCTTGAGCCTGATAGTCGAAAATAGCGGTGACGGGATTTCCGAAGACTTGCTGCCGCGTCTGTTTGACCGTTTTTACCGGGCCGATCCGGCGCGTCATGAAGGCAGCAGTGAGCATGCGGGGTTGGGATTGGCGATTACCCAGTCGATCATCCGGGCACATGGTGGGCAGATTCGTTGTGAATCGGATCAGGGGTGGACGCGGTTTTTGATTGAGTTACCGAAGGGGGATTGAGGCCGGCAGGTTCGGCCTCATCGCGGTCTTGAAGATTACGAATAGCGCAACGCGGTAGCCGGCTCGATCTTCGCCGCCCGCCAGGCAGGGTAAACGGTGGCCAGAAAGCTCATGATGAACCCCGCCGAGCAGATCAACAGCACATCCCCACCCTGCAATTCAGACGGCAAGTTGCTGACGAAATACACATCGGAACTGAAGATGTGCTGGCCGCTGACCCGCTCGATCCAGCCCACCAGCTCACTTACGTTCAGCGCTGCGATGACGCCAAGCACACCACCGATCAGAGTGCCGACAATTCCGATCACCGTGCCCTGCACCATGAAGATCGCCATGATCTGCCGCGGCGTGGCGCCAATGGTGCGCAGGATCGCGATGTCCGCGCCCTTGTCGTTCACCACCATGATCAGGGTTGCGATGATGTTGAACGCAGCAACGGCAACGATCATCAGCAACAACAGGCCGATCATGGTTTTTTCCATTTTCATCGCACTGAACAGGCTGCCCTGGGTGTGGGTCCAGTCGTCAGCCTTGTAGGCCGTACCC
This sequence comes from Pseudomonas sp. G(2018), assembly GCF_005502415.1. Classification (NCBI taxonomy): domain Bacteria; kingdom Pseudomonadati; phylum Pseudomonadota; class Gammaproteobacteria; order Pseudomonadales; family Pseudomonadaceae; genus Pseudomonas; species Pseudomonas sp. G(2018). The sequence goes on from NZ_SCOO01000035.1 coordinate 35,753, forward strand.
AAACCAGTGGCGACGGTACTCGACACCTGTGGTGCGGAGTACAGGTCCTTTACCGCCAGACGCACGCTCTGCACCTGATTCGGTTTCCAGTGCTGCATTTGCGCGGCGTCGGCGACGTGGATCAACGCCATCGAACCGTCCAGTTCGGCACCGACCTTGAACACACCGACCACGTTCAGACGCTGCATGCGCGGGGTGATACCGCCCGGTGCCGTGCTGACTTCCGGCACGATCAGGGTGATCTTGTCGCCGACGTTCAAGCGAAAGCGTCGCGCTGTGATTTCGCCAATCACCACACCAAACTCACCCGGTTTCAAGGCATCCAGCCGCCCCTGGACGATGTGCTTGGCGACAATCGATACCTGCCCTTCCAGCGCCGGATCGACGCCACTGACTTGGATCGGCTGCATGGTGCCTTTGTAAGACAGCATGCCTTCCATCTCGGTGAACGGCACGGCCGCGGTGACTTCCGGGTTTTTCATCGCGGCGGCGGCCACCGGTTGCCAGTCGTCAATCGGGTTGACGCCGACAATGGTCGCGTGCGGCACCATGCCGAGGATGCGCGAACTCATTTCACGCTGAAAACCGTTCATCACCGACAGCACCACGATCATCGCCAGCACGCCCAGGGCGAGGCCGATCATCGAGGTCATCGAGATGAAGGAAACAAAGCGATTGCGGCGCTTGGCGCGGGTATAGCGCGTGCCGATAAAGATCGATAACGGTCTGAACATTCGCTGGGGCACCGTATAAAAATAAAAGACCCGACACCTTCTCAGGCGTCGGGTTTCGACCAATCAGATAGGGGTCAGGCAACCTTCCTGCAGGTGCAGGACGCGATCCATCTGGCGGGCCAGGTTCATGTCATGGGTCACCACCAGGAACGCCGTGCGCATCGAAGTACTGAGTTCCAGCATCAAATCCTGAATGCCTTCAGCGGTGTGGGAGTCGAGGTTGCCGGTCGGCTCATCGAGCATCACCAGGCCCGGATTGTTCACCAGGGCGCGGGCGATGGCCACGCGCTGGCGTTCACCACCGGACAGTTCCGCCGGCTTGTGCTCCAGGCGATGCCCCAGCCCCACTCGCTCCAGCAATGCGGTAGCACGCTTGCGAGCCTCCGGAATCGCGGTCTTGCCGATCAACAACGGCATGCAGACGTTTTCCAGTGCAGTGAACTCGGGCAACAGGTGGTGGAACTGATACACGAAGCCCAAGGCACGGTTACGCAGCAGGCCGCGATTCTTTTCGCTCAGCGCCGAAAGTTCTTCGCCGTCGAGCCAGACGCTGCCCTTGGTTGGCGTATCGAGGCCGCCGAGCAGATTGAGCAAGGTACTTTTGCCCGAACCCGACTTGCCGACAATCGCCACACGCTCACCCGGGTGCAGCTCCAGCTGCAAATCGGCCAGTACCTCCACCGATTCCGGGCCTTCCTCGTAGGATTTGCCCAGGTTGCGGCAGCTCAAGATTGCTTTATCACTCATGCCCGACTCACTCATAACGTAGCGCCTCCGCAGGCTGGGTGCGCGCGGCACGCCAGGCTGGATACAGGGTGGCGAGGAAACTCAGGACCAACGCCGCGGAGCAGACCATCACGACGTCCTGGCTCTGCACCTGCGACGGCAGGTAATCAATGAAGTACACGTCGGCGTTGAGGAACTTGTGCCCGATCAGGCCTTCCAGCGCCGAGATCGCGGCGCTGACGTTCAGCGCGGCGAAGATCCCGACCACCGCGCCGATGGCCGTACCGACCACGCCGATGACCGTACCCTGCACCATGAATGTGCGCATGATGGTGCCCGGCGTGGCGCCGAGGGTGCGCAGGATCGCGATGTCGCCCTTCTTGTCGTTCACCACCATCACCAGCGTGGAAATGATGTTGAACGCGGCGACTGCGACGATCAGCAGCAAGAGCAGGCCGATCATGGCTTTTTCCATGCGGATCGCCTGGTACAGGTTGCCGTGGGTGCGGGTCCAGTCGCGGGCGTAATAGTGATCCTCACCCAGCTCCCGGGCGATGCTCCACGCGGTGCGCGGCGCCTGGAACAGATCGTCGAACTTCAGGCGAATGCCCTGGACCTGATCCGGCTTCCAGCGATGCAACCGCGCCAGATCCTGAAGATTGGTGATGCCCAGGTAGCCGTCGATTTCGCCGGCGCCGACATGGAAGATGCCGACCACGGTGAAGCGTTTCATGCGCGGGAACATCCCGGCCGGGGTCACGGTGACTTCCGGTGCCACGAATGTCAGCTTGTCACCGACCGCCGCGCCGAGCTTGGCCGCCGCCTTGTCGCCGATGACGATGCCGAACTCGCCGGGCTTCAGGTCGTCGAGTTGGCCCTGCTGCATGAACTTATCGATGATCGACACCTGGCGCTCCAGCGCCGGGTCGATGGCATTGAGCAGGACTTTGGAAACTTTGCCATTGTTGGTCAGCAAACCCTGCATCTGGGTGAACGGCGCCACCGCCGTCACCTGCGGGTTCTGCTTGACCTTGGTGGCCAGGCCTTGCCAATCGCTGATCGGCTCACCGGCTTCGATAGTCGCGTGGGGCACCATGCCCAGCACGCGGGTACGCATCTCATGATCGAAGCCGTTCATGACCGACAGCACCACGATCATCACGACCACGCCAAGGGCGAGACCGATCATCGAAGTCAGGGAAATGAATGACACAAAATGATTGCGACGCTTTGCACGGGTATAACGCGTGCCGATAAATACGAAGAGAGGTCTGAACATGTCGGGGCTTGTTCGGAGGGAAAAGGAACGTCCTTGTGGCGGGGGTCGATAACCAGCTTTACACTCAGACCACCGCCGCTACCATGGGTTCGCCATGTCGACATTAGATGAAGAAGATCGCCGCGAATACTACCGTATCGAGGACACGATCGCACTGGAAATTCGGCCCCTGTCCGCTCTCGAAGCCGCAGGCCAGGAAGTGTTGCAGGATGCTTCCCCACTCTTCAATGTGCTCAGCGAATTGCACCTGAGCGAATTCGAGTCGCAACACCTGTTGCGCCAGATCAGCGAGCGCGACCGAACCCTCTCGGCGTTCCTGAAATCCCAGAACAAGCGCATCGATTTGCTGAGCCAGGTGATCGCCCTCACCGTGCTCGGGCAGATCGGCGAGCCGCAGCCGGTGATCATCTCCGAGGGTGGCATCGAGTTTCAGCACCCCACCCCGATTGCCGCCGGCGCACGCCTGTCAGTCAAGCTGGTGCTGATGCCGCAAGCGCTGGGCCTGCTGCTGCGCGCCCGCGTCACCCATTGCGACCGCAAGGGCGATGGTTACGACGTCGGCACCGAGTTCGAGCACCTGACCGATGCCCAGCGGCAGTTGCTGGCCCGTCATATTTTGCAGAAGCAGGCCCAGGATCGACGCCAGGCCCGCGAACTACTCGAATCAGGCAATTAATTTAAGGAAGAACCGTGACCCTCATCTACGGCCACCGCGGCGCCAAGGGCGAAGCACCGGAAAACACCCTGACCGGTTTTCAGGAATGTCTCAAGCACGGCGTACGCCGCTGTGAACTCGATCTGCACCTGTCCAGTGATGGCGAGCTGATGGTCATTCACGACCCGACGCTCAAGCGCACCACCGACCGGCGCGGCAAGGTGGTGGAACATACCGCGGCCGAACTGGTGACCTACGACGCACGCAAGGGCGGGCCCGGCTGGATCAAGCCTTGCCCGATTCCAACGCTGGAAGAACTGTTCGAAAAATGCGATTTCGATCACTGGCAACTGGAAGTCAAAAGCGCTTCACGCACCCGCGCTGCGACCACCGTACTGGCAATCCGTGAAATGGTGCAACGGCATGGCTTGCTGGACAAGGTGACCATCACCTCGAGCTCGCGCGAAGTGCTGAAAGCCGCCGTAGACCTGGTGCCGGATGTGTCCAGGGGACTGGTGGCCGAATACGCCTGGCTCGACCCGTTGAAGGTCGCGGCAAGCTACGGCTGCGAAATTCTGGCGCTGAACTGGACCCTGTGCACGCCGGAACGCCTGCAGAAGGCGCAGCGACAGGGGCTGCATGTGTCGGTGTGGACAGTCAACGAGCCCGCACTGATGCGCAGACTCGCCGACTTCGGCGTTGACAGCCTGATTACAGACTTTCCCGGTTTGGCCACTGCCACGCTCGAGAATTGCTGAAATCGGTCTCCCCGGCCGGCTCAGGCCACCGGCCGGAGCCACTCAAAAAAGCCGGTTGAGGCCGTCGTATGCCGCGACCCGATAGGCTTCCGCCATGGTCGGGTAGTTGAACGTGGTGTTGACGAAGTACTTCAGGGTGTTGAGTTCGCCCGGCTGGTTCATGATCGCCTGGCCGATGTGCACGATCTCCGACGCCTGATAACCGAAGCAGTGCACGCCCAGTACTTCCAGGGTTTCGCGGTGGAACAGAATCTTCAGCATGCCTTGCGGCTCGCCGGCGATCTGCGCACGCGCCATGCTCTTGAAGAACGCCTTGCCCACTTCATAAGGCACTTTGGCCTGGGTCAGCTCCTGCTCGTTCTTGCCGATCGAGCTGATCTCCGGAATGGTGTAGATACCGGTCGGCACGTCATTCACAAAGCGCCAGCTGCCGTTATCGACGATGCTGCCAGCGGCCGAACGGCCCTGGTCATGGGCGGCACTGGCCAGGCTTGGCCAGCCGATCACATCGCCTGCGCCGTAGATATTCTGAATACCGGTGCGGTAAGCCTCGTCGACTTCGATCTGGCCACGGCTGTTGACCTTCACGCCGATGTTTTCCAGACCCAACTGATCGGTGTTGCCGGTGCGGCCGTTGCACCAAAGCAAGGCGTCGGCCTTGATCTTCTTGCCGGACTTCAGATGCAGGATCACGCCGTTGTCCACGCCTTCGACCCGGTCATAGTCTTCGTTGTGGCGAACCGTGATGTTGTTGTTGCTGAAGTGGTAGCTCAGGGCCTGGGAAATTTCCGAGTCGAGGAAGCTCAGCAACTGACCGCGGTTATCCACCAGCTCGACCAGAACACCCAGGCCGCTGAAGATCGATGCGTATTCACAACCGATCACGCCGGCGCCGTAAACGATGAGTTTGCGCGGGGTGTGACCGAGGCTGAGGATGGTGTCGCTATCGTAGATACGCGGGTGGTGGAAATCGATGTCGGCTGGACGATACGGACGCGAACCGGTGGCGATGATGATGTGCTTGGCCACCAGTTTTTCGACCACGCCATTGGCGCAGACCACTTCGACGGTTTGCTCGTCGGCGAAGCTGCCGGTGCCGAAGAACACGTCGACGCGGTTACGGGCGTAGTAACCGGTGCGCGAAGCGACTTGTTTGGAGATGACTTTTTCAGCGCTTTTCAGCACGTCCGGAAACGAGAACCAGCGCGGCTCACCAATGGCCCGGAACATCGGGTTGGTGTTGAACTGCATGATCTGCCGGACCGAGTGACGCAGTGCCTTGGACGGGATGGTACCCAGGTGGGTGCAGTTACCGCCTACCTGGCGACGGCTATCGACCATCGCCACCTTGCGCCCTGCTTTGGCGGCGTTCATTGCCGCGCCCTCTCCCGCCGGGCCGGAACCCAGCACCACCACGTCGTAGTTGTAGACAGCCATGCGTACTCCTCAGAACAGGCCGTGGCGCCATCGGCACCTGCGGCTAAATCACGCCGATCTGTGGCGTGAAGGAACAATTTGGGGCCAGTGCAGAACCCGGACACAGTCTATAGAAGCGTCAACGCCGCGCACATTAACCCTTGGTCGCGTCGTAGGCTACTTTTGCCTGCACCAGAACGCCAGTTTTCAATGCTTTAACGCCGCAATCACTCGATTTCGCCGCCACTCAAGCGTGCAAAAGCGTGACTGGTGCGTGTGACGAAACCTGTATCGGCACGAATCACAAAAAATGCGCCGATATCATGTTTTTCTGCGTAATCCCAACCGCGCTCCGGGCCGAGAATCAGCAACAGCGTAGATAAGCCATCGGCCATCAACGCAGAAGGATGAATCACCGTGACCGAGGCCAGCATGTGTGAGACCGGCGCACCGGTCCGGGCATCGAAGGTATGGGAATAACGCCGCCCACCCTGCTGGAAATAATTGCGGTAGTCGCCGGAGGTGGACAGGCCATAACCGTCGATGGCGACGATGCGCTCGGCCACTTGCTGATCGTCGCGAGGCTCCTCCAGGGCAATGAGCCACGGTGAGCCATCGAGCTTCTTGCCGGCCGCCTTGAGCTCACCGGTGGCTTCGACGAGGTAATTGTGAATGCCCAGTGCTGCGAGCCTGGCGGCGATTCTATCGACCGCATAACCGGCGGCAACGCTGTTGAAGTCGACTTCGACGGCGGCATCCTTGCACAGTTGATCGCCATCGATACGTAGATGTGCGTGACCCACTCGCTGCCGCACCTCGGCAAGCGCTTCGGCAGTCGGGACTTTTTCCTCGCGAGCCTGAGGGCCGAATCCCCAGAGATTGAGCAGCGGCTCCACGGTCAAATCGAACGATCCTGCGCTTTGTTCCGACAACTGCTCGCCAACGCGGATCAATTCGAGGATCGACGCGGGCATTTTCTGACAACGGTTGGCGGGTAACTGGTTAAAGCGGGCGATATCGGAGTCGCTGCGGTAGGTCGACATTTGCCGGTCGATTTCAGTCAGGATTGTTTCGACCTCAATCTGTACCTTTGCAGGAGCGGGAAGACCGGCCTGGCGTACGTACTTGATCGACCAGGTGCTGCCCATGGTCGGGCCGCCGAAGACCTCCAAGGAGTCTCCGTTACCGCAGCCTGAGAGGATGCCAGTCAACACTACTATCCCTATCAGCCGCCAATTCAACGAACCCCCTCCCATGGAACAACTCTGGCACAACGCCAAGTCCCGCCATTATGCGATAGAAATGTGGGAGCGAACCTGCTCGCGAAGAGGCCGGGCCAGACAACACACCCGCGGCTCCATCGCACAAACAAAAACGCCCCGACCAAGGTCGGGGCGTTTTCATGTGCAGCTAAGGCTTAGCGCGGGAATGCTGGCGGGTTTACACCAGCCATGTCTTCCATCACGCGAACCACCTGGCAGCTGTAACCGAATTCGTTGTCGTACCAGACGTACAGAACAACGCGGTTATCTTGAGTGATGGTCGCCTCGGCATCCACAACGCCAGCGTGGCGCGAACCAACGAAGTCGGTGGAAACCACTTCCTGCGAGCTGACATAGTCGATCTGCTTGTGCAGATCCGAGTGCATGGCCATCTGGCGCAGGTACTCGTTGATTTCTTCGCGAGTGGTGGCCTTTTCCAGGTTCAGGTTCAGGATAGCCATCGACACGTTCGGCGTAGGTACGCGAATCGCGTTGCCGGTCAGCTTGCCCTTGAGTACTGGCAGTGCCTTGGCGGCTGCGGTGGCGGCACCGGTCTCGGTGATTACCATGTTCAGCGGCGCGGCGCGGCCACGACGGCTGCCCTTGTGGAAGTTGTCGATCAGGTTCTGGTCGTTGGTGAACGAGTGAACGGTTTCGACGTGGCCGTTGACGATGCCGTACTTGTCGTTGACTGCCTTGAGTACCGGCACGATGGCGTTGGTGGTGCAGGAAGCCGCCGAGATGATCTTGTCGTCCGGAGTGATTTCGCCATGGTTGATGCCGTGAACGATGTTCTTCAGCGCACCCTTGCCAGGTGCGGTGAGGATCACGCGGGCAGCGCCCGGGCAGGCCAGGTGCTGGCCCAAGCCGTCAGCGTCACGCCATACACCGGTGTTGTCGACGATCAGAGCGTTTTCGATGCCGTACTGGGTGTAGTCGACTTCGGCCGGGCTCTTGGCGTAGATAACCTGGATCAGGTTGCCGTTGGCGGTGATGGTGTTGTTGGCTTCATCAATAGTGATGGTGCCATCGAACGGACCATGGACCGAGTCACGACGTAGCAGGCTGGCACGTTTGACCAGATCGTTCTCGGCGCCCTTGCGGACGACGATGGCGCGCAGACGCAGGCCGTCGCCACCACCGGTTTTCTCGATCAGGATGCGCGCCAGCAGACGGCCGATACGACCAAAGCCGTACAGGACAACGTCGGTGCCTTTGCGGGCGGAAGCGTTCTGCTGACCAACCACGTCAGCCATTTCTTCACGGACGAACTGCTCGGCAGTACGGCCATTGGCTTCGGCCTTGAATTTGGCCGCCAGCTTGCCCAGGTCTACCGAAGCGGCGCCGAGCTTGAGCTCGCTCATCGCCTTGAGCAGCGGGAATGTTTCGTGGACGGACAGCTCGCTGTCGTCGGACTGACGGTGACGAGCAAAGCGGTGAGCTTTGAGAATCGCAATGACTGAACGATTGATCAGGCTGCGGCCATAGATCGAACTCACCACGTTGTTATTGCGGTAGAGCTGACCGATAAGCGGAATCATCGCTTCTGCGAGTGCTTCACGGTCGATCCATTCACCAAGACACTGGTCGGGCTTCTGAGTCACGGGAACCTTCCACATGTAGGGGCAGAAAAAAGGGGCTACATTATGCCGCTCTGCGCCCCACGTAGCAATGCGCGCTTGTCGCACCGTCCGTAACAAAATCCTGTTCAAAAAAATTACGCACCTCTGAAGCCCAATAAAACCGGGGCCTCCAGCATTGTCAATTTTTTGGGCCCCACACCTTCTTGTCCGTAACCATCCGTAACACCGATTGGTTTTTCCACTACATACTCGGTAATTTTCACGAAAAAACAGGCCGATTTTGTCTTTACCACTACATTTCGTTCCAACCGCGTAATAGACACATCTGCAACTGACAGCCGGCACCCGAGACCGCTACAATTACCGACTTTGTCGCAACGCTTGGAGCTCAACCTTCCGTGCCCGTTCTGCGTCTACCGCTTCTCCCTGCCGCGGCAGGTAAACAGCATTGGGGCAACCTGCCCGGTGCTTCCTTGAGCCTGGCCATCGCCGAGGCCGCCAGCGCTGCCAAGCGCTTTACCCTGCTGCTGACCGCCGACAGCCAAAGTGCCGAACGGCTGGAACAGGAGCTGAGTTTCTTCGCCCCGGATTTGCCTGTGCTGCATTTCCCCGACTGGGAAACCCTGCCCTATGATCTGTTCTCGCCGCACCAGGACATCATTTCCCAACGCATCTCGGCTCTTTATAGATTGCCGGAGCTGAGTCATGGGGTCTTGGTGGTGCCCATCACCACCGCCCTGCACCGCCTCGCGCCGACCAAATTCCTGCTCGGCAGCAGCCTGGTGCTGGATGTGGGCCAGAAGCTCGATGTCGAGCAGATGCGCACCCGGCTGGAAGCCACCGGTTATCGTTATGTCGACACCGTGTACGAGCATGGCGAATTCACCGTGCGTGGCTCACTGATCGATCTGTTCCCGATGGGTAGCAAGTTGCCTTATCGCATCGACCTGTTCGACGACGAAATCGAGACACTGCGCACCTTCGATCCAGAGAATCAGCGCTCCATCGACAAGGTCGATTCGGTCAAGCTGTTGCCCGCCAAGGAATTCCCGCTGGAGAAAGAAGCCGTCACTCGCTTCAAGGCACGGTTTCGCGAGCGCTTCGATGTCGACTTCCGTCGCTGCCCGATCTTCCAGGACTTGAACAGCGGGATTACCCCGGCCGGCGTCGAGTACTACCTGCCGCTGTTCTTCGAGGAAACCTCGACGCTGTTCGATTACCTGCCTCAGGACACCCAAGTGTTCTCGCTGCCGGGCATCGAACAAGCCGCGGAAAACTTCTGGAACGACGTGCGCAATCGCTACGAAGAACGTCGCGTCGATCCCTCCCGTCCTTTGTTGCCGCCCGCCGAACTGTTCCTGCCGGTGGAAGACTGCTTCGCACGCCTGAAAAACTGGCCGCGAGTGGTGGCCAGCCAACAGGACGTGGAAACCGGCGTCGGCCGTGAGCGATTCCCCGCGCGGGAACTGCCGAACCTGGCCATCGAAGCCAAGGCCACCCAGCCACTGGCGGCACTCTCGGGTTTCCTCGACGAGTTCCCCGGGCGCGTGCTGTTCACCGCCGAATCCGCAGGCCGGCGTGAAGTATTGCTGGAGCTGCTGGAACGCCTGAAACTGCGGCCGAAGACCGTCGATAGCTGGCCGGATTTTGTCGCCGGCAAAGAGCGTCTGGCGATCACCATTGCGCCACTGGATGAAGGCTTGCTGCTGGACGATCCAGCCCTGGCACTGGTTGCCGAAAGTCCGCTGTTCGGTCAGCGCGTGATGCAACGCCGTCGCCGCGAGAAACGCGCCGATGCCAACAACGACGCCGTCATCAAGAACCTCACCGAGCTGCGCGAAGGCGCACCGGTGGTGCATATCGATCACGGTGTCGGTCGCTACCTTGGCCTCGCGACACTGGAAATCGACAATCAGGCCGCCGAGTTCCTCGCCCTGGAGTACGCCGAGGGCGCCAAACTCTACGTGCCGGTGGCCAACTTGCATTTGATCGCCCGCTACACCGGCAGCGACGACGCATTGGCACCGCTGCACCGCCTCGGCTCCGAGACCTGGCAGAAAGCCAAGCGCAAGGCCGCCGAACAGGTGCGCGACGTGGCAGCGGAACTGCTCGACATCTATGCGCGCCGTGCTGCCCGCGAAGGCTATGCCTTTGCCGATCCGAAAGCCGATTACGCCACCTTCAGTGCCGGCTTCCCGTTCGAAGAAACCCCCGACCAGCAAACCACCATCGAAGCCGTGCGCGAAGACATGCTCGCTCCGAAGCCGATGGATCGCCTGGTGTGCGGCGACGTGGGCTTCGGCAAGACCGAAGTGGCGATGCGCGCAGCTTTCATCGCCGTGCACGGTGGTCGTCAGGTCGCCATTCTGGTGCCCACCACCCTGCTCGCCCAGCAACACTACAACAGCTTCCGCGACCGCTTCGCCGACTGGCCGGTGACCGTGGAAGTGATGAGCCGCTTCAAATCGGCCAAGGAAGTGAACGCCGCGGTCGCGGATCTGGCCGAAGGCAAGATCGACATCGTCATTGGCACGCACAAGCTGCTGCAGGACGACGTGAAGATCAAAAACCTCGGCCTGGTGATCATCGACGAAGAACACCGTTTCGGAGTGCGCCAGAAAGAACAGCTCAAGGCATTGCGCAGCGAAGTCGACATTCTCACCCTGACCGCCACGCCGATTCCGCGCACGCTGAACATGGCGGTGTCGGGTATGCGTGACCTGTCGATCATTGCCACACCGCCGGCCCGTCGTCTGTCCGTACGGACCTTCGTCATGGAGCAGAACAAGAGTACGGTCAAGGAAGCCCTGCTCCGCGAACTGCTGCGCGGCGGTCAGGTGTACTACCTGCACAACGACGTGAAGACCATCGAGAAATGCGCCGCCGACCTCGCCGAACTGGTGCCGGAAGCGCGGATCGGCATCGGCCACGGCCAGATGCGCGAACGCGAACTCGAACAGGTGATGAGCGACTTCTACCACAAGCGCTTCAACGTGCTGATCGCCTCGACCATCATCGAGACCGGCATCGACGTGCCGAGCGCCAACACCATTATCATCGAGCGTGCCGACAAGTTCGGCCTGGCGCAGTTGCACCAGTTGCGCGGTCGAGTCGGACGCAGTCACCACCAAGCCTACGCGTACCTGCTGACACCGCCGCGCCAGCAAATCACCCCGGACGCAGAGAAGCGCCTGGAAGCGATCGCCAATACTCAGGACCTCGGCGCAGGTTTCGTCCTCGCCACCAACGATCTGGAAATCCGTGGTGCCGGCGAACTGCTCGGCGATGGCCAAAGCGGGCAGATCCAGGCCGTCGGTTTCACGCTGTACATGGAAATGCTCGAACGTGCCGTGAAGTCGATCCGCAAGGGCGAACAGCCGAACCTCGATCAACCGCTGGGCGGTGGCCCGGAAGTCAACTTGCGCGTACCGGCGTTGATTCCCGAAGACTATCTGCCGGACGTTCATGCACGCCTGATTCTCTACAAGCGCATCGCTTCGGCCACCGATGAGGATGGCCTCAAGGATCTGCAGGTGGAGATGATCGACCGTTTCGGCCTGCTGCCGGAGCCGACCAAGAACCTGATACGCATCACCGCCCTGAAACTGCAGGCCGAGTTGTTGGGCATCAGGAAAGTCGACGGCGGCCCGCAAGGCGGTCGGGTCGAGTTCGCGGCGCAAACACCGGTCGACCCGCTGACCCTGATCAAACTGATCCAGAGCCAGCCAAAACGCTACAAATTCGAAGGTGCCACGATGTTCAAGTTCATGGTCCCGATGGAGCGCCCGGAAGAGCGCTTTAATACTGTAGAGGCGCTGTTCGAGCGCCTCATCCCGAAAACTGCTTGAAGGACGCCGCATGCGCCTGTTTCGCTCACTGACCCTGTTGTTAACGCTGGTCGCCCCCTCGGTGTTTGCCGATGATCTGTATCAGATTGAAATGATTCTGGTGCGGCAGAATGCCGTGCCGGCGATTATCACCCGTTCCGCGCCGGAAGACTGGGATGCCGGTGCCCAACACATCAACCCCGACAGCCTGCGCACCCCAAGCCTTAACGATGAAGTGGAAAAGCTGACCACCAGCAATGAATACACGGTATTGCTGCACAAGGCCTGGCAACAGAACCTTGGCGAGGAAGCCACCAAAGTCGCGATCAGCGAGGGCAAGGAACAATTCGGCCAATTCCCTATCGAGGGCACGCTGAGCATCAAGCTGGGGCGTTTCACCGATGTCGACGCCGACTTCTGGGTCAACCAGATCAACACCGACGGCCTGGTCACCGCTAGTGAACGCTTGAAAACAGAAAGCCATACCAAAAACGGGCAGTTGAACTTCCTCGATGCCGGCCATCTTGGCCTGCTGATCAAGATCACCTCACTGACCGCCCCTGCGCCACGGCCAGTCCCCGAAGAAATTCCGGACTGATTGACTCCTCATGTCCACGACCCTGAGCAAACCTCTGGCACCTTCATGGGTCAGCCGATTCAAGGAACAGAGCCTGGAGCGTGGCCGCCGCTACGCGCTGGAGAACCGCGTCAGGATCGTCGAGGCCGGCGACGCTACGATCATTGCGGCCTGCGAAGGCTCTGGCGGTAACGTTTACCGCCAGACCATTCGCTTGCGAGAGTCAGCCAAAGGTACGTTGCTGATGATCGACGCCACCTGCACGTGCCCGGTCCACAGTAACTGCAAACATTGCGCGGCGGTCTTGCTGCAAGTGCAGGAAACCCTCGCCTACCCCGCTGCCGCCAAAGACGCCGAGCTTCTGGAAAAACTCCAGGCCGTGCTGGAAAACCGCAGTCCGAAGGCGCCGCCGCAAGTGCTGGTGGACAACGTGCAACCGGTTCCGCGCCTGTGGCTGGCGAGCATCGAGTTCAGCGCCTTCGAACCGCGCAATGGCCGCATGCAGCGCTACATCCAGCACCGTGCGGCGTTGTCCTTCAGCTATCTGGATGAGTACGTATCCGGGCAGAAAAACGCCGACATCCTGATTCGTCAGGAGACCCAGACGCTGCGGATAAAACGCCATCCGGAAGTGGAACAGTCCTACAGGGAACAGTTACGCATCCTCGGCTTCAAGATCGCCACTCGCCAAAGCAAGGCCTTGCCGGAAAGTGCTGGCGAACTGTTCGAGATGGTCAACGACAGCGCCTGGCTGACCTTCACCCTCAACGAACTGCCGAAGCTGCGCACCCAGGGCTGGGAATTGCAGATCAACGAGGACTTCGGCTTTGACCTGACCGCGGTGGATGACTGGTATGCCACAGTCGAACAGGCGCCGGAGCGCGACTGGTTCGATCTGGAACTGGGGATCATCGTCAACGGTGAGCGCCTGAGCCTGTTGCCGATCCTGCTGAACCTGATGCGTTCGCACACCGAAATCCTCAATCCGGAACGCCTGGCCCGACGTCGTGACGACGAACTGATCCTGGTGAACATTCCCAATCGACCGAATTCCGAGTACGGCCCCCTGCAAGTCGCCCTGCCCTTCGGCCGCTTGAAACCGGTGCTGGCGACCCTCGGCGAGTTCTATCTGCAAGAGCCGGGCGAAACCACGCTGCGCCTGAGCAAGGCCGACGCCACGCGCCTGAATCCGCTGGAGGACTTACCACTGTTGTGGGAGGGCGGCGAACAGATCCGCACCTTTGCCCAACGCCTGCGTGACATCAAGGATTACACCGCCAGTGTCCCGGAAGGCTTGAACGCGACACTGCGCCCCTATCAGCTGGAAGGCCTTAGCTGGATGCAGTCGTTGCGGCAGCTGGAGGTAGGCGGGATTCTCGCGGACGACATGGGCCTGGGTAAAACCCTGCAAACCCTGGCGCACGTTCTCAGCGAGAAAAACGCCGGACGTCTCGACCGCCCGTGCATGGTAGTGATGCCCACCAGCCTGATCCCCAACTGGCTCGATGAAGCAGCGCACTTCACGCCGCAGCTCAAAGTGCTGGCGTTGTATGGCGCCAGTCGCAAAAAGCATTTCGAGAACCTGGCGGATTACGACCTGATCCTGACGACCTACGCGTTGCTGCCCAAGGATGTCGAACGCCTGGCGGCGCAGCCGCTGCATATCCTGGTACTGGATGAAGCGCAATACATCAAGAACCCGAACAGCAAGGCCGCCCATGCCGCCCGTGAGCTGAACGCCCGTCAGCGTCTGTGCCTGAGCGGCACGCCGCTGGAAAATCACTTGGGCGAACTGTGGTCGCTGTTTCACTTCCTCCTGCCAGGCTGGCTTGGCGATGTGAAGAGCTTCAACCGCGATTACCGCGTGCCGATTGAAAAGCGCACCAGCGAGGTACGACTTCAGCACCTCAACGGTCGGATCAAACCTTTTCTGTTGCGTCGGACCAAGGAGCAGGTGGCCACCGAGCTGCCACCGAAAACCGAGATCATTCACTGGGTCGAACTCAACGAGGCCCAGCGCGATGTATACGAAACCATGCGCCTGGCCATGGACAAGAAAGTCCGCGACGAGATCACCCGCAAGGGCGTCGCGCGCAGCCAGATCATCATCCTCGAGGCTCTGCTGAAACTGCGTCAGGTGTGCTGCGATTTGCGCCTGGTCAACGACGCTGCGCTGCCGGCTCGCGGTAGCACGTCAGGCAAACTCGACAGCCTGATGGAAATGCTCGAAGAGTTGTTCGAAGAGGGCCGCCGAATCCTGCTGTTCTCGCAATTCACTTCAATGCTGTCGTTGATTGAAGACGAATTGAACAAACGCGGCGTTGCCTACGCCTTGCTGACCGGACAGACCCGCGATCGGCGCACGCCGGTGAAGGACTTCCAAAGCGGCAAACGTCAGATCTTTCTGATCAGCCTGAAGGCAGGTGGCGTCGGCTTGAACCTGACGGAAGCAGACACCGTCATTCACTACGACCCGTGGTGGAACCCGGCGACAGAGAACCAGGCGACCGACCGCGCTTACCGCATTGGCCAGGAAAAACCGGTGTTCGTCTACAAACTGATCGCGCGAGGTACGGTGGAAGAGAAGATTCAGCATCTGCAGAAAGAAAAATCCGACCTCGCGGCCGGTGTGCTGGATGGGCGTCAGGCTGGGGACTGGAAACTGCAGAGCGATGATATCGAGGCGTTGTTTGCGCCTTTGCCGGACAAGCTGGAAAAACGTTGAAATTGGCTTCGCCTGATAGATCGCTTTCGCGAGCAGGCTCGCTCCCACAGGGTGATCACCTTTCCTGTGGGAGCGAGCCTGCTCGCGAAGGGGGCAACTCGGCCTGACGCTAACTCAGCCCTTGAGCACCCGCGCCAACGTCGACTTCACCTTGCCCATCCCGTCATGCAGAGCTTGCTCGATTTCGGCCATGGTGATCACCGCTGTCGACTTGCCCGCCGCCGGGTTCACCACCAGTGCCAGACAGGCGTAGTCCAGCTCCAACTCACGGGCCAATGCCGCTTCCGGCATTCCTGTCATGCCGACGATGTCGCAGCCATCACGCTCCAGGCGTGCGATTTCGGCGACGGTTTCCAGCCGTGGACCCTGGGTGCAGGCATACACGCCATGACTGCTGTATCCAACGCCTTCAACCGCCAGTGCCGCGATCAATTGCTGCCGCAGCGGTTCGCTGTACGGATAGCTGAAATCGATGTGCGTGACCTGTTCCAGGTCATCGGCAAAATAGGTGTGCTGGCGACCGCTGGTGTAGTCGATCAACTGATGCGGCACGCAGAAATGTCCGGTGCCCATTGCCGCATGAATCCCGCCCACGGCGTTGACCGCGATAATCGCCTCGGCCCCGGCCTGCTTCAGCGCCCAGAGGTTAGCGCGGTAGTTCACCTGATGCGGCGGGAAACGGTGCGGATGGCCGTGACGGGCGAGGAACAACACTTCCTTGCCGGCATATTCGCCGATCTGCACGTCGGCCGAAGGCGCGCCGTAAGGGGTATCGACCGCCAATGACTGACGGATGCTCAGGCCTTCGAGCTGAGTCAGGCCGGTACCACCGATAATCGCGTAAACCGTCATAACGAACAGTCCTTAATCAATCAATTGAGCTTCTTTGAGCGCGCCGACGGCTGCCAGCCAGCGCGGGTCCTGACGGTAATCGGTGCGCGCATACGACTGACCGCGCATCTTCGCAATCCGTGCAGACGGCTTGACCTTCATGCGTTGCACAGCACTCAGGGCCAGTTCGGCGGCCGCGCGATCGTTACACACCAGGCCCATGTCGCAACCGGCGGTCAGTGCCGCTTCGATGCGGCTGGCGGCATCACCGACTACATGAGCGCCGGCCATGGACAGATCGTCACTGAAGATGACACCGTCGAATAGCAGCTCGCCGCGCAGGATGTCCTGCAACCAGCGACGGGAGAAGCCGGCAGGCTGGGCATCGACTTGCGGGTAAATCACGTGGGCCGGCATGACAGCAGCCAGCTGTTTGCTCAATTTGGCGAACGGCACGAGGTCGTTGGCGCGGATTTCGTCGAGGCTGCGCTCGTCGTTCGGGATCGCGACGTGGGAATCTGCCTCGGCCCAGCCGTGCCCGGGGAAATGCTTGCCGGTGGCGGCCATGCCAGCGCTGTTCATGCCACGAATGAATGCACCGGCCAGCACCGCCGCACGCTCCGGATCGCCCTCGAACGAGCGAGTGCCAACCACGGCACTGCGCTGGTAATCGAGGTCCAGCACCGGGGCGAAACTCAGATCCAGGCCAACGGCCAACACTTCGGTGGCCATGATCCAGCCGCATTGCTCAGCCAGGTACTCGGCATTCGGGTTGTCGGCAATCGCACGCATGGCGGGCAGCCGTACAAAGCCCTGACGCAGGCGCTGCACCCGTCCGCCCTCCTGATCCACCGCCAACAGCAGGTCGGGGCGAATGCCGCGAATTGCAGCGCTCAATTCGCGGACCTGCCGCGGATGTTCAATGTTACGGGCAAAAATGATCAGACCGCCCACTTCGGGTTGGCGCAACAATTGGCGATCTTCAGCCGTCAGCCAGGTACCGGCGACGTCCACCATCAACGAGCCTTGCAGGCCAGCAGTCATAGAGATTCCTTGATAACGATGAATCCCGCCCACACGAATTCGCCGCCGCGGACAGTGCCCGGCAGATCGGCGATATCAATGGGAAACGGATTCAGAACGAGAGTCGGCATGGGCGGCTAGCTTAACGGATGTCAGCTGCCGCGCCCACCCATGTGCGGTCAAACCTTGGCGGCAACCGGTGTCGATTTGCTGCGCGGACGCAGTTGTGCACTGGCCATGGCCGTATCGGTGACACCGGATTCGGCACGCATGCCGGCAGCGAGGAATGGCACCATCAACCGCATGACCTGCTCGATGGAGGTGTTTACCCCGAAGTCGGTCTCGGCAATTGCACGCAGGGCCTTGATGCCGGACATGCTGAAAGCAGCCGCGCCGAGCATGAAGTGCACGCGCCAGAACAGTTCGATCGGTGGAATGCGCGGCGCAGCTTCGTTAACCAGCATCATGTAGCGACGGAACACCTTGCCGTACATGTCTTCCAGATAACGACGCAAATGCCCCTGGCTCTGACTGAAGGCCAGGCCCAGCAAGCGCATGAAGATAGACAGATCGTTGCCGCTGCGCGGTTGAACCACCAGGGCCTGCTCGACGAGGATTTCCAGCAGCTCTTCGAGCGTGGGCTTGATTTCAGGCTTGGCCTGGCGTCGCTCCAGCTCTTTATCGAGGCTGATGCAGAACGGTCCGAGAAAGCGCGAAAAGACCGCTTGTATCAGCGCCTTTTTCGAACCGAAGTGATAGTTCACCGCAGCCAGATTGACACCGGCCTTGCTGGTGATCAGACGCAACGAGGTTTCAGCGAAACCTTTTTCCGCGAACAACTGCTCGGCAGCATCAAGAATGCGTTCAACGGTTTCCGACTGGGCCATGGCTACTCCGCCTGACAAACACTTGTTTGAAACATACGTTTCAACCTGTGCCTTGTCAAGTCTGGCAGTTCGTTTTGGGAATGGTCGGTCAGACATTTAACCATACAACCGCAAAGCTTCAATCAACTGGCTGTTCGACCGTCCGGCGGCGACTGAAAAAACGGGCATTGCCAAGATCGCTTCACTGTATATAATCCCAGTCACTGTATAAAAAAACAGAGCGATCAATATGCTAAAGCTGACGCCACGCCAAGCCGAGATCCTGGCCTTCATCAAACGCTGCCTGGAAGATAACGGCTACCCGCCGACCCGCGCGGAAATCGCTCAGGAACTGGGTTTCAAATCGCCCAACGCCGCTGAAGAACACCTCAAGGCGCTGGCCCGCAAGGGCGCGATCGAAATGACCCCGGGTGCGTCCCGCGGGATCCGCATACCCGGTTTCGAAGCCAAGGCCGATGACTCCAGCCTGCCCATCATTGGCCGGGTAGCGGCCGGTGCGCCGATCCTCGCCCAGCAACATGTCGAAGAGTCCTGCAACATCAATCCTTCGTTTTTCCATCCGCGCGCCGACTATCTGCTACGCGTGCATGGCATGAGCATGAAGGACGTGGGTATTTTCGACGGCGACTTGCTGGCCGTCCATACCACCCGCGAGGCCCGCAATGGCCAGATCGTGGTGGCACGTATCGGCGACGAAGTGACCGTCAAGCGCTTCAAGCGTGACGGCAGCAAGGTTTGGCTGATTGCCGAGAACCCTGAATTCGCCCCTATCGAAGTGAACCTTAAAGATCAGGAACTGGTGATCGAAGGTTTGAGTGTCGGCGTCATTCGCCGCTAAAGGAGGCTCCATGCAGTTCCCACACACATCACAGCAAGCCCAACTGCCTCTGCTGTTCGAAGCATTCCTGGCGCAGCCGCTGGCTCCGATCCTGCAGGAAGTGGTCGAGTCTCCATGGAGCGCCGAACCCGAAGTCTTCAGTGAATTGTCCCTGCGTGGGGCCGCCGGGAACTGCCTGAACCTTCTGGCGCCGATCCTGCGGGAATTGAGCCAGGATCAAGATGCACGCTGGCTGACATTGATCGCCCCACCCGCCAGCCTGACCCAGGCCTGGTTGCGGGACGCCGGCCTCAATCGCGAACGCATCCTGCTGCTGCAACCGCGCGGCACCCAGAGCGCCCAGCAACTGACCTGCGAAGCCCTTCGTCTCGGCCGCAGTCACACAGTCGTCAGCTGGCTCAACTCGTTGAGTATAAGTTCGCGGCAACAGTTGATCAGCGCCGCCCGGACCGGGGACGCGCAAAGCCTGAATATTCGATTGGGTTAACTGGTAAGTACGTGCACGCTGAACAGCGCAGGGCTTCTCCAAGGATAGAGAAGCTGGTCTGAAACGGTATTCGAAAGAATTCGACGAACGGGGATCAATGAAGAACCCGCGCGCCCTCATCCTTGTCGAATTCACCTTCAACCAAGCGTCCGGCCATCTGAACGCCGACACTCAGCATCGCTTTGGCGACTTCTACGTGCTGGCCTTGCAGGAACGCTTTGGCGTCCTCGGAGAAATCCAAAGTAACCAGAGAACCCTCGTCCTCAGCCCTGCGCAGCTCGATACGGCCGTCTGGTAACTCGACAATTTCTAGAAAGGACGTTGGCATAAAGGTTTGTTCTCCACGAAAGGCGGCGATTATATAGGCATCAGCAAGGCTTCGCTCGGGATCTTGACCAGATGCCATCACGAAGAGAAATTTCCGACAACACTCTTCCCTGTACGGACCGCCTTCCGTGTCGTCCGTCAAAAAAATCAGTCCTTCAGCACTCGTTCAAGCCTTCGCGAAAGCGGATCGCCAGGCTTTTGAGGTTCTGACGCCAATTCTCCAGCTCTTCACGGCTCAACTCTTCAGGCGCCTCTTCTTCGTCCAGGTTTACCGCCAGGATCAAAGGTTGCGTCACATCGCCCTTGGGTTTGTGCGGCGCCCTTGGCGGCTGAAACAGCGCGGCATGGGCCGCCAGCAGCTTGGCCAGCCAGGTTTCCGGGTTGTTGGCCAGCTCGACCATCTCGGCCATTTCAGGAATGGCGATGCTTTGCAGCACTTCGCGATTCAGCAATGATTCAGCCCGGGACGCATTAGCCTGGGGCAAACGATAAAAACCGGCAATTTCATGACACAGCCCCAGCAGCGCCCCGTACAGGTGAAACAATGCCGATTCGCGGCCAGCCTGAATCAGCGCCAGGGAATTCATCGCCCGCCCCTCTTCGGCCTTGGCGAGCGCTTCCAGCGACAGGCCGGCGAAATAAATCTTCTGGTTGGTACGGGTATAAAGTTCGTGGGCCATGACGGCAGCCTCCACAACGAAATAATTGCATCACACTGGTCAGACAGTGTCATGGATCATCCAAGTCGACCGCAAGCACAAAACAAAAAGGCCGCATGAAAACCCGAGGGTCTCATGCGGCCTTTTCTATGTAGCGAGGGAGCTTGCTCCCGTTGGCCGACGGAGTCGGCCCACTACAAGCTTGCGCTTAAGCCTTGGCTGCCGGACGCTTGTCTTCAACGGTCCACTTGCCGCCGTCGAAATACGCCTTCCAGCCAGTCGGCTTGCCGTCGACTTCTGTCTGCACGTATTGCTCTTTGGTCTTGCGGCTGTAGCGAATCACTGCAGGGAGGCCGTCCGGATCCTTCTTCGGCGCTTCACACAGGAAGTGGTACTTAGGATCGATCTCATCCTTGTGCGGGATGATTTCCATGACCAGCGGCGCACGAGTTTCGCGGTTTTTCGGGAACTGGCTGGCCGCCAGGAACAGGCCAGAAGCACCGTCGCGCAGGATGTAGGTGTCGTTGACCTTTTCGCATTTCAGCTCAGGCATCTTCACCGGATCCATTTTCGGCGGCGCCGCATCACCACTCTTCAGCAGTTTGCGGGTGTTCTTGCAGGTTGCGTTGGTGCAACCGAAGAACTTGCCGAAACGACCCGTCTTGAGCTGCATCTCGCTGCCGCACTTGTCGCATTCGAGGCTCGGACCTTCATACCCCTTGATGCGATAGACGCCTTCTTCGATTTCGTAGCCGTCGCAATCCGGATTGTTACCACAGATGTGCAGCTTGCGCTTCTCGTCGAGCAGGTAGGCATCCATCGCCGTGCTGCAGATCGGGCAGCGGTGCTTGCCACGCAATACCAGCGACTCCGACTCACCTTCGTCGTCCGCAGCGATCTCATCGCCCGGCACCAGGTTGACGGTAGCCTTGCAGCGCTCTTTCGGCGGCAGGCTGTAGCCCGAGCAACCGAGGAACACGCCGGTCGACGCGGTACGAATCTGCATCGGACGGCCGCAGGTCGTGCACGGAATGTCGGTCATTACCGGCTGATTGGCACGCATGCCGTTGTCCGGACTTTCGGCCACTTCGAGTTTTTTCTTGAAGTCACCGTAGAACTCGTCGAGTACGTTTTTCCAGTCGCGCTCGCCCTGGGCCACGTCATCGAGATGCTCTTCCATGCCGGCGGTAAAGCCGTAGTCCATGAGGTTGGAGAAGCTCTCGGCCAGACGTTCGGTGACGATGTCGCCCATCTTTTCCGAGTAGAAACGACGGTTGTGCAGCGCCACGTAGCCGCGATCCTGGATGGTCGAAATGATCGCCGCGTAGGTCGAAGGACGACCAATGCCGCGTTTTTCCATTTCTTTGACCAGGCTGGCTTCCGAGTAACGCGCCGGCGGCTTGGTGAAATGCTGGGTCGGATCAAGCTTGATCAGCTTCATCGCGTCGCCCTGGGCCATGTCCGGCAGTACATCGTCATCGCCTGGCTTGGCGATTTGCGGCATGACGCGGGTGTAACCGTCGAACTTGAGGATACGGCCCTTGGCACGCAACTCGAAGTCGCCGGCACCGACGGTGACCGTGGTCGACAGGTATTGCGCCGGCAGCATCTGGCAAGCGAGGAACTGGCGCCAGATCAGCTCGTAGAGCCGCTCTGCGTCACGCTCCATGCCCGACAGCTTGCTTGGCTCGGTGTTGGCGTCGGACGGACGAATCGCTTCGTGAGCCTCTTGTGCGCCTTCCTTGCTGCTGTAGACGTTCGGGGTTTCCGGCAGGTACTTCTTGCCGAACTCGCTTTCAATATAGGTACGCGCCATCGCCACGGCATCGGCCGAGAGGTTGGTGGAGTCGGTACGCATGTAAGTGATGTAGCCGGCTTCGTACAAACGCTGGGCCATCATCATGGTTTTCTTCACACCGAAGCCCAGGCGGTTGCTCGCGGCCTGTTGCAGGGTGGACGTGATGAACGGCGCCGATGGCTTGCTGCTGGTCGGTTTGTCTTCACGCTTGACGATGCTGTAGCTGGAAGCCTTGAGCTTTTCCAGCGCGGCCATGGCCTGGGCTTCGTTGAGCGGCTTGAACGCTTCGCCCTTCTCGCGAGCGACGTCGAAACGCACGGTTGCGCCTTTGGCTGTGCCGAGGTCGGCGTGCACTTCCCAGTACTCTTCCGGGATGAACGCGCGGATTTCACGCTCACGCTCAACCACCAGCTTCACTGCTACCGATTGCACGCGACCGGCGGACAGGCCACGGGCGATCTTGGCCCACAGCAGTGGCGAAACCATGTAACCCACCACGCGGTCGAGGAATCGACGCGCCTGCTGGGCGTTGACCCGGTCGATGTCCAGCTCGCCCGGTCGGGAGAAGGCTTCCTGGATCGCCTTCTTGGTGATTTCGTTGAACACCACGCGCCTGTAACGGCTGTCGTCACCACCGATGGCTTCGCGCAGGTGCCAGGCAATGGCTTCCCCCTCGCGATCCAAGTCGGTTGCGAGATAGATGGTGTCAGCATCCTTGGCGAGCCGGCGCAGCTCTTCGATGACCTTTTCCTTGCCCGGAAGGATCTCGTACTTGGCTTTCCAGCCATGATCGGGATCGACCCCCATGCGAGCAACCAGCTGCTTGCGCGCCTTTTCTTTCGGCGACAAGGCCGGCGCTTCACCCGCAGCAGCCTTGCCGCGCTTGGCGGCTGGCTCTTTGCTGGCGCTAGCCGAACCGCTGGTGGGCAGGTCTCGGATATGGCCGATACTCGACTTCACCACGTATTCGTTGCCCAAATACTTGTTGATGGTCTTGGCCTTAGCCGGGGATTCCACAATGACCAGCGATTTGCCCATGGATCAGAAAATTCCTGAATTCTAGAAGTGAAAGGCGGTTGGCGCCTGACGCGGCACCGCTATATATAGTGGCTACAAGGTGAGGTCAAGCGCAGGGTTTTGCGCGCACTCAGCTTATGGCTTGGTAAAAAGGCTCTCTTCGGCTTGCACCAAAGCAAAGCGCGGCACCTGTTCGCCGTCAACTTCGACTGACTCCAGGAACATGCTCAAGGGACGCACCCAAAAGCCGTAATCGCCATACAGGGCTTGGTAGAAGACCACTTCTTCCTCGGTTTCCGAATGCCGCGCGACACTGAATACGCGGTACTGCGGACCTTTGTAATGTTGGTAGAGCCCAGGTTGTATCGGCATGCTTTGGCCCTCACTCAAATTTTTTCAAAATAAAAACAAAAATAAATCCGGAAAAACAAAAACCGGGGCACTTGGCCCCGGCTTCCGTCAACGAAACGCTTAGACGCGTTCGAAGACGGTGGAGATGCCTTGGCCGAGACCAATGCACATGGTGGCTACCCCGAAGGTGCCGCCATTCTGCTTCATCACGTTCAGCAAAGTGCCCGAGATACGCGCACCGGAGCAACCGAACGGGTGACCCAGGGCGATCGCGCCGCCGTGCAGGTTAACCTTCTCGTTCATCTTGTCGAGTACTTTCAGATCTTTCAGCACCGGCAGGGCCTGTGCGGCGAAAGCTTCGTTGAGTTCGAAGAAGTCGATATCGTTGATGCCAAGGCCCGCGCGCTTCAGTGCTTTTTGTGTAGCCGGTACTGGACCATAGCCCATGATCGCCGGGTCCACACCTGCCACTGCCATCGAGCGAATCACCGCCAGAGGCGCAATGCCCAAGTCCTGTGCACGCTGCGCCGACATCACGATCATGCACGAAGCACCATCGGTGATCTGCGACGAAGTACCGGCAGTCACGGTACCGCCCTTCGGATTGAACGCTGGCTTCAAGGCCGCCAGGCTTTCCAGGGTGGTTTCCGGACGAATGGTTTCGTCGTAGTCGAACAGTTTCAGGAAACCGTTCTCATCATAGCCCTGCATCGGGATGATTTCGTCTTTGAACTTGCCTTCCACGGTCGCCTTGTGGGCAAGTTGGTGGGAGCGCACGCCGAAAGCGTCCTGTTGCTCGCGAGTGATGCCGTGCATCTTGCCCAGCATTTCGGCGGTCAGGCCCATCATGCCCGAGGCTTTCGCCGCGTACAGGGACATGTGCGGGTTCGGATCGACTCCGTGCATCATGCTCACGTGACCCATATGCTCGACGCCGCCAACAACGAACACGTCACCGTTGCCGGTCATGATCGCTTGCGCGGCAGTGTGCAGCGCGCTCATGGACGAGCCACACAGACGGCTGACGGTCTGGCCGGCCGAGGTGTGCGGGATCTGGGTCATCAGCGACGCCATGCGGGCGATGTTCCAGCCCTGCTCCAGGGTCTGGTTCACACAGCCCCAGATCACGTCCTCGACTTCGTTCGGGTCGACCTTGACGTTGCGTTCCAGCAGTTTGCTGATCAGGTGCGCCGACATGTCTTCGGCGCGGGTGTTGCGGTGCATGCCGCCCTTGGAGCGGCCCATCGGAGTACGACCGAAGTCGACAATCACGACGTCTCTAGGATTCAAGCTCATAAGTTCACTCTCACTCTAGTTGGGGGCGCTTAACCGAAGAAGCTCAGGCCGTTCTTGGCCATTTCGCGCAGCTTCGCGGTCGGGTGGTACAGCGCGCCCAAATCAGCGTACTGGTCAGCCAGGGCAACGAACGCGGCAACACCGATCGAGTCGATGTAGCGCAGCGCACCGCCACGGAATGGAGGGAAACCAATACCGTAGACCAGACCCATGTCGGCTTCGGCAGCGGTTTCGACAATGCCGTCTTCCAGGCAACGCACGGTTTCCAGGCACAGCGGGATCATCATCCAGTTGATGATGTCTTCGTCAGTGACTTCGCGCTGTTCAAAAACGATTGGCTTGAGTACTTCCAGTACCGACGGATCGGCAACTTTCTTCTGCTTGCCCTTTTTATCGGTCTCGTAGGCGTAGAAGCCCTTGCCGTTCTTCTGACCCAGGCGCTTGGCTTCGTAGAGTACATCCACGGCCGAACGGCGGTCGTCTTTCATGCGGTCCGGGAAGCCCTCAGCCATCACGTCACGACCGTGGTGGCCGGTGTCGATGCCGACCACGTCCATCAGGTACGCAGGGCCCATCGGCCAGCCGAATTTTTCCATGACCTTGTCGATGCGCACAAAGTCCACACCGGCGCTGACCAGCTTGGCGAAACCGCCGAAGTAAGGGAACAGCACGCGGTTGACCAGGAAGCCCGGGCAGTCGTTGACCACGATCGGGTTCTTGCCCATTTTCTTGGCGTAGGCAACGGTGGTGGCAACCGCCAACTCGCTGGACTTCTCGCCACGGATCACTTCCACCAGCGGCATCATGTGCACCGGGTTGAAGAAGTGCATGCCGACGAAATTTTCCGGACGCTTGAGGGCCTTGGCCAGCAGGCTGATGGAAATGGTCGAGGTGTTCGAAGCGAGGATGGTGTCTTCTTTGACCTGGTCTTCGACTTCGGCCAGAACGGCTTGCTTGACCTTCGGGTTCTCGACGACCGCTTCAACCACCAGGTCGACGTGACCGAAGTCACCGTAAGACAGGGTCGGACGAATGCCGTTGAGTACTTCCGCCATTTTCGCAGCGGTCATACGGCCTTTATCAACGCGGCCAACCAGCAGTTTGGCGGCTTCGGCCAGCCCCTGCTCGATACCGTGTTCGTTGATGTCCTTCATCAGGATCGGCGTACCTTTGGAAGCCGACTGGTAAGCGATACCGCCACCCATGATGCCGGCGCCCAGTACGGCGGCCTGCTTCACGTCCTTGGCGATTTCGTCGTAGGCCTTGGCCTTTTTCTTCAGTTCCTGATCGTTCAGGAACAGACCGATCAGGCTCTGCGCGGCAGAGGTCTTGGCCAGTTTGACGAAACCTGCAGCCTCAACTTCCAGCGCCTTGTCGCGACCGAAGTTCGCGGCTTTCTGGATGGTCTTGATCGCCTCGACCGGCGCCGGGTAGTTCGGGCCGGCTTGACCTGCGACGAAGCCTTTGGCGGTTTCGAAAGCCATCATTTGTTCGATGGCGTTCAGCTTCAGCTTTTCCAGCTTCGGCTGGCGCTTGGCCTTGTAATCGAACTCACCGGAAATGGCGCGCTTGATCAGTTCCAGCGCGGCGTCCTGCAGCTTCTCAGGCGCAACCACGGCATCGACGGCGCCGACTTTCAGCGCGTCTTCAGGACGATTTTCCTTGCCGGCGGCAATCCACTCGATGGCGTTATCGGCACCGATCAGGCGTGGCAGACGCACAGTACCGCCGAAGCCCGGGTAGATGCCCAGCTTGACTTCCGGCAGACCGATCTTGGCCTTGGTGGACATGACGCGGTAGTCCGCCGCCAGGCACATTTCCAGACCGCCACCCAACGCGATGCCATTGATCGCGGCGACGGTCGGGACGTTGAGGTCTTCGAAATCGCTAAAAATCTTGTTGGCTTCGAGGTTGCCAGCAACAAGCTCTGCATCCGGCAGCTTGAAGTTGTCGACAAATTCGGTGATGTCGGCGCCGACGATGAAGACGTCCTTGCCACTGCTGACGATCACACCCTTGATCGAAGCATCTGCCTTGATGGCGTCCACGGCCTGACGCAGTTCGTTCAGGGTTAGACGGTTGAACTTGTTGACGGACTCACCCTTGAGATCGAACTTCAGTTCGACGATGCCACTTTCAAGAGCCTTAACCGTGATGGCTTTACCTTCGTAAATCATCAACTGATCTCCACGATATGGAAGCTGAACAGTACACGTCGGACGCAGGCGGATGGCTGGCAGGGACGTCAATCGTCAATGCTACGCCTATCCACCCGGCACACCCGCCAACGCGATAGTCGGGATTCTGTAGGAGCGCTCTGAAAACAAACGCTCAATTCATACGCCCGTTTGATTTGGGTACGCCACCTTCACGGAATTTCCGACAATTGTCAATCGCCCAAAATGCGGGTTGAAAGGCGACTTTGCGGTCATTTCTGTAAGACGAAGGCCTGCAACACGCGGTTGCATGTGGAGACATTCATAGGATCAATCTTTAGAAAAGTCGCCCTAATTCACAGCAGCCATTGTTTAACAGGCTAAGCTGGCGGGACCTCAGGGAAAAATATGAACGCTTCAGGCGAATGCCAAGCGTAAGATCAGCCCAAACCGAATTACCGGCCTGCCTGGCCACCCCCCGCCCGATGATGTTGTCGGGCTTTTTATTGCCTGCAAAAAACAGCGACTGCGCGTCTCTGTGGGAGGGTCGGAATCGGTTTCAGGCGAGGGCTTTGAGGGTGGCGTCGATGTGCTGCAGCACCTCTGCTTCGCCCTTCTCGCCCCAATACAAAGCGATCATTTGTTTGTCGGCTTCGACCTTGTAGACATTACCTGGCAATTTTTCGAAATGATTAAGCAGCGCTTGATCGTCACAAAGCTCCTGCCACTGGTTCACCCACAGACCCGGTGATTTTTGCCAGTAACTCCAGCAGGCAGGCTGAGTGCCGCGTCGTGGCCGGTGGTACTGCGCGCACGGGTTTGGCGGCTCCTGGCCGAGCCAGTGCGGCCATTCCTGAGGCGCCAGCTGCATGGCCAGCCCGATGCGCCGCGCCTCCATTCGCAGCGCCATCCGACCACTCTGGTGGCGGGACGGCCGCAACCATGCCAGGGGGCTGAGTACCACCAGCAGGATTGACACCACTATCCAGACCGTCATATCTGTACTCCCGATTCTTGATGGGCGTATTCAGTCACTTTGAAACCAATACGCTTGAAACCAGCCATACTTACCAATATTGCAATCCTCAGGAGGAGCACCTCATGCCCTACAACCATATTCTGGTCGCTGTAGATCTAACCGAAGAGTGCGACCCTGTAATCCACCGTGCTCGCGAACTGTCGGTGAGCAATGGCGCGAAATTATCCCTGGTGCACATTGTCGAGCCGATGGCCATGGCCTTTGGCGGTGACGTGCCGATGGACCTGTCACAACTGCAACAACAGCAGTTCGATCAGGCCAGGGAGCGCCTCGACCGGTTGATCGTGAAGTACCCGGAGCTATCCAAGGAATACAGCCACCTGACCTACGGCCAGCCACGCCAGGAAATTCACCACCTGGCCAAGGAGCAAGGTTGCGACATGATCGTGGTAGGCAGTCACGGCCGGCATGGCCTGGCACTGCTGCTTGGCTCAACCGCCAATGACGTACTGCACGGCGCGCCTTGCGATGTGCTGGCGGTGCGCCTGCAAAACAAAAGCTGACAACCCTGCCCATTGTGGGAGCGAGCAGGCTCGCTCCCACAATGGAACTGTAACAACCTCAAGATCCAAATATGAAAAGCCCGGCGTTCATCACTGAACGCCGGGCTTTTTCATGGCCGGATCAATCAGGCATCCAGCTCGGCCCAGCGCTCGACCATTACATCCAGTTCAGCCTGCAACTGCGACAGCTGAGCGATCACTGCAGCGGTTTCCGTAGCCGGACGCAGGTAGAAACCAGCATCCGCCATCTGCGCTTCAACGGCAGCGATTTGCTGCTCCATAGCTTCGATCTCCCCTGGCAACGCTTCCAACTCGCGTTGCAACTTGTAGCTGAGCTTCTTTTTCGCCACTGGCGCTTCGACCGCTACCGCGATCGGCACAGGCTCGGCTTTCACCACAGCAGAGTTCAGGTCAGCCTTGCCGGATTTGCTTTCGGTCACGCCCAGCAGGCGCGGTGAACCGCCCTGACGCAGCCAGTCCTGATAACCGCCGACATATTCGCGGACCTGGCCTTCGCCTTCAAAAACCAGAGTGCTGGTCACCACGTTGTCGAGGAATGCCCGGTCGTGGCTAACCATCAGCACGGTGCCGTTAAAGGTCAGCAAGACCTCTTCCAGCAGTTCAAGGGTTTCGACGTCGAGGTCGTTGGTCGGTTCGTCGAGGACCAGCAGGTTCGCCGGTTTGCTGAACAATTTGGCCAGCAACAGACGGGCACGCTCACCACCGGACAGCGCCTTGACCGGCGTGCGGGCACGCTGCGGGCTGAACAGGAAGTCGCCGAGGTAGCTCAGCACATGGCGGCTCTGGCCGTCGATATCGATGAAGTCGCGACCTTCGGCGACGTTGTCGATCACGGTTTTTTCCAGATCCAACTGATGGCGCAATTGGTCGAAATAGGCGACGTCGATCTTCGTCCCCTCTTCCACTTTGCCACTGGTTGGCTGCAAGCCGCTGAGCATAAGCTTCAACAACGTGGTTTTGCCGGTGCCGTTGGCGCCGAGCAGACCGATACGGTCGCCGCGTTGCAGCACCATCGAGAAATCCTTGATCAGGAACGGTCCGCCCGGGTGAGCAAAGCTCACATTCTCGAGTACCATCACCTGCTTGCCGGACTTGTCGGCGGTTTCCAGCTGAATGTTGGCCTTGCCGGTGCGTTCACGACGCTCGCTACGCTCCACGCGCAAGGCTTTCAGTGCACGCACACGACCTTCGTTACGGGTACGACGGGCCTTGATGCCCTGGCGAATCCACACTTCTTCCTGGGCAAGGCGCTTGTCGAACAGCGCGTTGGCGGTGGCTTCTGCGGCCAGTTCGGCTTCTTTATGCACAAGGAAACTGGCGTAGTCGCCGTTCCAGTCGATCAGCCCACCGCGGTCCAGCTCGAGGATGCGGGTCGCGAGGTTTTGCAGGAAGGAACGGTCGTGCGTGATGAACAGCACGGCGCCCTGGAAATCCTTCAGCGCTTCTTCGAGCCAGGCGATCGCACCGATGTCCAGGTGGTTGGTCGGTTCGTCGAGCAACAGCAGATCCGGCTCGGACACCAGGGCCTGGGCCAGCAGGACGCGACGACGCCAGCCGCCGGACAACTCGGCGAGGGTCTTGTCGGCCGGCAGTTGCAGGCGGCTGAGGGTGCTGTCGACCAGGGTTTGCAAACGCCAGCCATCGCGGGCTTCGAGGTCGTGCTGGACGTGCATCAGCTTGTCCAGGTCGGCGTCGGTGACGATGTTCTGGCTCAGGTGGTGGTACTCGGCGAGCAGCGCTCCGACACCGTCCAGGCCTTCGGCCACGACATCGAACACTGTCCGCTCGTCGGCTACCGGCAATTCTTGCGGCAATTCGCCGATCTTGAGCCCGGGTGCGCGCCAAACGGAGCCGTCATCGGGCTTCTGGTCGCCCTTGACGAGCTTCATCATGCTGGACTTGCCAGTGCCGTTGCGGCCGATGATGCACACCCGCTCTCCACGGGCGATCTGCCAGGACACCTTGTCCAACAACGGCATAGCGCCGAAAGCAAGGGACACATCGCTGAATTTGAGCAGGGTCATGAGCTTCTCCAAAAACCGGGCGCGCATTCTACCTGAATCGAGGCTTCAGAAGGCCGGCAATTTCACTGTTGGCGCACTCTGCACTACAAATGTTGCGAACTGATGCAGACAGGTCCGCAAAGCTTTCGCCCGCTGCTGGCAAAAGGCTAAGCTACGGATAATTCAGTGTTGGGCGTCACCAGCACTTGTCATGGTTTTTCTGTCCGGACGTCTCATGCGCAGTCGCCTTCTCAATCTTTTGTCCTGTTTTCTACTTTCTGCCGCTGCCGTTCAATCCGCCCAGGCGGTGGACCTGTCCACCCAACGCCAATATTACGACGAGGCCAAGCGCGCCTTGGCCAAGGGCGATTCCGGCCCGTATTTCCGTTACAGCCAGGCCCTGGCCGACCCTTACCGTCACCGCCATGCCCAAGGAATAAGGAATCATGAACAGCAGCGAGCTGATGTTCAGGGCTATCTGGTGCCCGGCGACCACGGTAGAGCCGAGGCTG
>NZ_SCOO01000036.1:0-66837 GCF_005502415.1 Pseudomonas sp. G(2018)
TCTCAAACGGAGCCTGAGACGTCACAGCAACGGTGATCGAATCATGACGCAGGTGCTCGCTGCCGTGCCCATCGCCGGTCTCGACCCGGTGCTGGTAGCGGTAGAACTGGTGCTTGAGTCGGGAAGTCTGAGCGCCGATCACATCCTGAATGTTCTCGCCCGACTCACCGCTACAGCACCACCGCCTTCCGTAGAAACCAGCCTGCAACTCAAGGTGGCTCCCGTTGCCAACACGGCCCGATATGACCAACTCCGTACAACAGATGAGGAGAGCCGCAATGCGTGACTTGATGGCAGAACTTAAAGAACTGCGTCTGCATGGCATGGCGCAGGCTTGGGAAGAACTGGCGGCCCAGGGAGAAGCTTCGACGGCATCCTCGAAATGGCTGCTTGAGCATCTGCTCCAACAGGAGCAGGCAGATCGCGCCGTGCGCTCTGTGAATCATCAGATGAACATGGCAAAGCTCCCCATGCACCGTGATTTAGCTGGCTTTGACTTCAGCGCTTCCAGCGCTGATGCCCGTCTGGTCAAGGAATTATCCAGCCTTGAGTTTACGGAGACTGCGCAAAATGTCGTGTTGATCGGTGGGCCTGGAACCGGAAAAACACACCTGGCCAGTGCCTTGGCCGTGTCCGGAATCACCACTCATAACAAACGAGTACGGTTCTTCTCCACGGTCGATCTGGTCAACCTGCTGGAGCGTGAAAAGTACGATGGCAAGGCAGGCCGAATCGCCCAGGGACTGCTTCGGACAGACCTGGTGATACTCGATGAACTTGGGTATTTGCCCTTCAGTCAGAGTGGTGGCGCGCTGTTATTTCACCTGCTTTCAAAACTGTACGAGCACACCAGCGTGGTCATCACCACCAACCTCAGCTTCTCGGAGTGGTCGAGTGTGTTTGGCGACGCCAAGATGACCACAGCGTTGCTGGATCGGCTGACACACCACTGCCACATCGTCGAAACGGGCAACGAGTCCTACCGCCTGCAACACAGCACCTTGGCCGCCCAGACAAAGATCAAATCGCGTGAACGAAAGCGCAAGGACGAAGATGGTATCGAGGACGATGAGCCGTTTTGATCTGCACCGTAAACACCCTTCCGCATGCCTGCATGCGGTGGGGCCCGATGCGTCTTCAATCAAGACACTACTGCTAAGCTTATCCACAATTGCTGGGACAAAAATCAGCAATCCGCCCTGGGTCAATTTTCAATCGGCAGGGTGGGTCAGTTTTCAATCAGCGCCAACAGCCTCACACGCGCTGGAGCCGTATGACAAATACCCCAGGATTGGCCCAATGACAAAGCCAATACAGATTGCGAAAAGAACGGCGTGACCACGGTGGAGGCTAAATGCATCTTCATGATCAGAAACCACATCGGCCCCTACGCTACCTCTCCCACTCCGTTTTTCGTCGTGCTCGAGTAGCTCACCATTTGCGGGTTGAATCTTTGACTCAAGCAGTCTTGAGATATCGCTCAGGATCGCAGCAAGACCATCGATGGACTTCACGATGCTCTTGATACTGCGAGCAGGTTCATTTTTCCGAACAAAGATGGTCATAAATCGTCGTCTTGTCTGCACACCGTTCATAGCTACTCCTCGGCCATTTGGAATGCATAGACGGTAAACACAATCAACCCCAAACAGCGGCCTATTTGGTACCAATCACGGGTTCGATACACGATCTGTACTATGAGATTTCTCGATAAGGTTGCGACAAAAGCTCCGTTGGTTATCGAAGCACTGGTTTCACGCCCCTAGCCAGACATTCAGAAAATGAGCGTTATCGGACGATGACGATACTGATCTGGTCCAAGCCGGCTCCACGGTTCCTGCACTCACCGAGCAATCACAACTTTCAAAGAAGCTGACTTATGACTGATCACGAAAAACTCACCGATAGCATTACGACAGACCATGGAACTCAGAAGTCGAATGATCTACAAAGCTTCGCGGAAGCAGTAGCGGAAAGGGATCAATCACTTGTCGGCGAAACGCAGATGACGTGGCTGTCGCCTCTTCTGATCGAGGAGGAGGAAGGCTTCAATGAGCGCGACTACAACCTTCCGCACACCATCGCGCATATTGAGATGCTTGCCAAAGCATGGGCCCAAAGCGCCCAGATGAAACCAATCGAAGTACAGGTCGTTGATGGCCGATGCTTCGTTCGAGATGGGCATTGCCGCCTGCGAGGAGCCCGCTTGGCAATCAGCCGGGGGGCTATGATCAAACGCATACCCGTGATCGAGCTCAAAGGAAACAACCAACTCGCTAGCGTTCGAATTCTGACCTCGAATGAGCAACTCAAACTGACAATTATGCAACGGGCCAGAATCTACCAGCGGTTGCGCAGTTGGAACTGGGATGACCATCAGATAGCCGAGCACATAGGTAGGACCTCTACCCATGTGCGGGAGACCCTTCGCCTTCTTTCACTGCCGGCGCAGATTCAAACCCTTCTCGAACAAGACGTAATAAAGCCACACCTCGCGTTGGACCTCTACCGCAAATACGGTGATGAGAGCGTTGAGATCATCATGAGCTCCTATCGTAAGCGCCAGGAAGAGATTGAGGGTGCGGTCCCACTACAGCTGGCCATTGATCAAAGTTCCAATACCGATGCTGGCGATTTTCGGCATGCAGCTCCAACCAAGGCCGGCAAGGAGGAATCTGAGTCACTGCAAGATGGGCAGAATGCAGCTCAGGTGGCGCCAGCGATACCGAGAAAACAGATCAAACTGACGAGTAAAAACATCGCCGTACCTACCAGGCGAATAGGCAAAAAACTGGTTACCAACATGACATCCTCTATGACGGGGATTTCGCAAATCATGCGCAAGACGGCTGTGATTGACCCAAAGGGCGGCACCGTTGCAGTGGCCATTCCAGTCGAACTGTACGAACAGTTCCTCCTAGTTTCAGATGAAGCTGCGCGGCATCGAAAAGAGGAGCCTAAAAGCTCTGCAGGCGATCAGGAGAAACAAGAAAACTTGAGCCTTGCGAGTTGATTCGCTAATTCAAAAAAAAAACGCCCTTTTGAGGGCGTTTTTCATTGGTAGCATGGGACAGCCACCTTGTATCACTCATCGTCGTCGAAGTTATAACTGCCTGGAGCCAGGTTCTCGAACCGGGTGTATTTACCGATGAAGGCTAGGCGGATAAAGCCGATCGGACCGTTCCGCTGTTTGCCTATGATGATTTCGGCAATCCCTTTGTGCTCTGTTTCCGGGTGATACACCTCGTCGCGGTACACGAACATGATCACGTCAGCGTCCTGCTCGATTGCTCCAGACTCTCGTAAGTCGGAGTTCACCGGCCGCTTGTTCGGTCGTTGCTCCAATGAACGGTTGAGCTGGGACAACGCCACTACCGGGCAATTGAATTCCTTGGCCAGGGCTTTAAGGGATCGGGAGATCTCGGAAATTTCGTTGGTCCGACTGTCGCCGCTAGAACCTGGAATCTGCATCAACTGCAGGTAGTCGATCATGATCAGGCCGACTTCTCCGTGTTCACGGACCAGACGCCGGGTGCGGGCGCGCATTTCCGACGGGCTGATGCCCGCGGTATCGTCAATGAACAGCTTGCGATTGTTTAGGAGATTGACCGCCGACGTAAGCCGCGGCCAGTCGTCGTCCTCCAGTTGGCCAGAGCGGACCTTGGTCTGGTCGATGCGACCGAGGGATGACAGCATACGCATGATCAGTGACTCGCCTGGCATCTCCAGCGAGTAAACCAGCACAGCTTTCTCACTACGCAGCACTGCGTTTTCCACCAGGTTCATCGCAAAGGTGGTTTTACCCATGGACGGACGACCAGCAACAATGATCAGGTCAGACGGCTGAAGGCCGCTGGTCTTTTCGTCGAGATCGGTGTAGCCCGTCGACAGTCCTGTGATAGCACTCTCGGTGTTGAATAGGGTGTCGATACGATCAATGGCTTTGGTCAGTAGCTCATTAACATTTACCGGACCACCGGTTTTTGGACGAGCCTCTGCAATCTGGAAAATCTGTCGTTCCGCCTCATCAAGGATTTCTTCGGCGGTACGACCTTCGGGGTTGAAAGCGCTGTCTGCAATTTCGGTGCTGATACCGATCAGCTGGCGCAAAGTCGCACGCTGGCGAACAATCTGCGCATAGGCCTTGATGTTGGCAACGGACGGGGTGTTCTTAGCGAGTTCAGCAAGGTATGCCAAGCCTCCTACTTGCGAAATTTGACCTTCCTTGTCCAATTGTTCAGACAGGGTTACGACGTCGATCGGCAAGTTCTGATCGGCAAGCTTGGCGATCGCTCGGAAGATTAGGCGGTGATCATGACGATAGAAATCACCATCGGAGACTTGATCGAGTACGCGCTCCCATGCGTTGTTGTCCAGCATCAGACCACCGAGTACAGACTGTTCTGCCTCAATAGAGTGAGGCGGAACCTTTAACGATGAGGTCTGAAGGTCGAACTGGGAAGAGTCAGTAATTTCATTCATGAGCGTCTTCTACTTTAACGAGTTGGAGGCTTTCGTTGACGGTAAGTGAGATTCACGTTCTGAGCTATGGAGTACGCCGTCTAGCTCTTGATGTCTTACTCCGACGTTCTTTCTCTGTCTTCACAGCAGTCGCAACGACATGTGCGTTTACACGTCCAAGCCTTGGGTTTCTAATAACCTGCGGCACGCCCATCTCTGCATCAGTAAAATCGTGCGAGCCAGGCTTGAGGTGCTCAAATCGGGTATATCGACCATCAAAGCCCAATCTGACGAAGCCAATGGGGCCTTCACGCTGCTTCCCAATAATGATCTCCGCTGTCCCTTTGAATCTGGAGTCAGGGTTGTAGACTTCATCCCTGTAAACGAACAGGATTACATCGGCGTCCTGCTCAATCGCGCCAGACTCACGCAAGTCAGAATTAATCGGCCGCTTGTTGGGGCGCTGCTCCAACGAACGGTTGAGTTGGGATAGCGCCACAACTGGGCAGTCGAATTCTTTAGCCAACGCCTTCAGCGAACGCGAGATCTCGGAGATTTCGTTAGTTCTATTGAACCCACCTGCTCCTGGCACCCGCATGAGTTGCAAGTAATCAACCATTATCAGCCCGATTTCACCGTGCACGCGGCGGATTCGCCTCGTTCTTGATCTCATCTCAGAGGGGCTAAGGTTGGCCGTATCGTCGATAAATATACGGTCATGCTGATTAATAATTTCCGCCGCACTGACCAGCTTGGGCCAATCCTCATCTAGCAACTGGCCAGACCTGACTCGTGACTGCTCTATGCCGCCGATGGAGGAGATCATGCGGCTAACCAGCGTGTCTCCTGGCATCTCAAGCGAATACACCACGACAACCTTCGCTGATCGTTGTATTGCGCTTTCCACGATGTTCATCGCAAAGGATGTTTTGCCCATCGACGGTCTTCCGGCAACGATTACAAGATCAGCAGGCCGAAGATAATTGAGGCGCTTATCCAGATCCTCAAATCCGGTGGAAAGACCAACAGCCTCCCCACCAGATTGATTCAACGTGTTAATTGTATTTACAGCTTTACTGAGGAGCTGCTCCAGTCGAACCGGTCCCCCCTCCTTCGGCCGCGTACCTGACACAGCCAAAATCGCTTGCTCCGCCTGATGTACTAGATCGTCAGAAGACTTACCTTGTGGTCTGAGTGCGCTCTCTTCGATGTCATCACATGCCTTAATGATGCTTCGAAGTTTTGCGCGTTCGCTGATTACACGCGCGTAAGAGACGATATTGGCAACAGACGTA
Organism: Pseudomonas sp. G(2018); assembly: GCF_005502415.1. Classification (NCBI taxonomy): domain Bacteria; kingdom Pseudomonadati; phylum Pseudomonadota; class Gammaproteobacteria; order Pseudomonadales; family Pseudomonadaceae; genus Pseudomonas; species Pseudomonas sp. G(2018). The sequence goes on from NZ_SCOO01000036.1 coordinate 5,757, forward strand.
GTATTTTCATACAAATCGCTCAGGTAGCTGGGACCGCCGGCGTCCTCCAGGTGACCGTTCGTTTCAAGAACGTCGTGTAGTGTTACCACGTCCATCGCTGCACCTGACTCAGCCAGGAACTCGAGAGCCTTGAATATCAGCCTATGATCACCACGAAAGAAATCATCTCCGGCCAGATAACCTGAAACCCTCACCCAAGATTGATTGTCACGCAGCAGCCCGCCCAAAACTGCCTGTTCTGCCTCAACAGAATGCGGTGGCTCCTGATTGGATAACCCGACAGCTTCGGATGGGGTGAATAGGAGGTCGTTCAAGCGGTTGGCCTTGGTAAGTTGAGTCTTGTTGGATGGTTGATCAGGGCACGGCCCGGAAGATTAGCACGGCAGAAGATCAACAACCCGCCAGAACCCAGACCAACAGTCGGGGGCAAACTCGCACCCTAGAAGCCATAGAGCTACCGGATCTTCCTACCCACTGGGCAGTTAAGTCGTTTAGCGCAGCCGATGCATGACGCGGCATTTGGGTGCGTTGGACGCGCCCTCAGCCCTTCTGAACGCAGAAACCAATAACGATTCCAAAGGCTGATGATTTGACTGCTGTTCAGTAGCTGTACTGGCTTGTACTCAGTACCTCGGGGAGTCACACAGCGAACAAATCCAGTAGCGGAAACAGGGTAGTTCACACCAAACAGTGCAGTGGACTGACGTGCCAGAATGAATGCATAGACACTCAACTGAATCACGTCCTTCATGTACACCCGTGCAATTTTTCGCCGCTTTGTATCGACGGCAATCAGCCAACCACGGGCAAGGAACACTTGATCCCCACGGCCATGCAAAGGGACGGGGATTTCAGTCGATAAATTGCGTTCAGACAGCACTACCTGCGCACCACGCAGTTGCTCTGGTAACGCCTCTCTCCAAGTACCTATCCCGTTGCTCATCCTGTCACCTTACCCACTTCTTATATCCAAACTATCAGCCTTTGGTGATTTGCAAGCCCAAAGCTACGAACATGGAAAATTGCATTTTTGCAGACCTGTGCGAAGGTAGTTTTGAAAACGATTCAATGAATGAGGTGAGTGATGGCAGAACGAAAAGGACGGCTCCATCCGCATTCCGTTTCGGCAACAGAGCTTTCCAAGCTTGGACACTGTGAGCTGATGGTGGCGTTAAATATTCAGGATGACGGAAACAGAGATAGTGCTGAGGCAGCACACAAAGGCAACCAGGAACATGATCGTTTCCATCTCCGTGCAGTACTGAATGCGGGTTCAGCAGCAGAGGTTGAACGTCTACATCGGTAACGGGGTTGGGATCGAATAGCCGCCCCGTTCACCTAACGTCTTGGCATTGTGGTCTCAATCAATAGGAGACCCGCCATAGTGTTTGATCTGGTCGTTGTAGAGTCGCCAAAAAAGGCGAAAACAATTGGAAAATACCTCGGTGAGAACTTCAAGGTAGCGGCTTCAGCTGGACATATTCGTGATCTTCCGACACGGGAGATGGGTGTCGAAGCACCTCACTTTCGCCCCCAATATGAGGTGTACGACGAAAAGAAGAAAACCGTTGGCTGGTTAAAAAAACTAGCGCAGGAGGCCCGATCCGTTTATCTCGCTACCGACCTTGATCGCGAAGGTGAAGCGATCGCCTGGCACCTTCTTGAGGTGCTCAAGCCAAAGCATCACAAAAGAATGGTTTTTAACGAGATCACAAAAAAAGCACTACTGGCCGCGATCGAAAACGCAGGCCAAATTGACATGGCAAAGGTCGCAGCCCAAGAGGCAAGACGCGTTAGCGATCGAATTGTCGGTTACACGGTCTCTCCCCTTCTTACAGAACTGACTTCAGCTCCTACCCACCTTTCCGCTGGCCGAGTGCAAAGCTCTGCCCTCCTTTTAGTGGTTGAGCGGGAGGAGGCTATCCGGGCATTCAAGTCAGTTGACTATTACAAGTTGTCTGTAGGATTCCCTTGGCCAGGGAAAGAGGAAGGCTGGAAAGCCCAATGGTTACATAAGCCGTTTCAACAGGCATCGCAAGTAGCGGTTACTGAGGTTTTCACTCAGCTTGATGTTGTACGCGGACTCGAGGATGCAATCAAAAAGCTACCCGTCTTCATGGTTTATAAGGTTGAGTCGAAAGAGGCACTTCGAAATGCCCCTCCTCCATATACAACCTCGACCCTTCAACAAGCGGCAAGTAACTCCTTAGGAATGGAAGTCGACGACACCATGAAGCGTGCACAGTCGCTTTTTGAAGCCGGTCTGATCACCTACCACAGGACTGACAGCGTCAACCTTTCCGAGGAGGCCACGACGGTAATCAGGGAGTGGCTGACCTCAAACAAATATCCAGTACCAGACAAGCCGAATAAATGGTCATCAAAAGCTGATGCTCAAGAGGCTCACGAAGCAATTCGACCTTCAGATGTGGCAAATCTGGAAGCAGGTGAATTTCCAGCCGACAGCCCAGAGGGAAAGCTATACAAGCTTATTTGGCAGAGAACGATGGCCAGCCAAATGCTCCCAGCCAGATACAACGCCAAAAAGATTCTTTTACTCTCCGCAGTGAAAGTCGCAGACCAACACCTCCAATTTTTAGCCACCGGCAGAACACTTACGTCGCCTGGTTGGTTAGCACTAACCCCCGAAGATGCCGCCGTCGAGGTTGGTGAGGATGATAATGAAGAGGCGAATGCTCTCCCAGAGATCGCTGAAAACGCGCGACTTCAATGCAAGGAGCTCAGTGTTACGCAGTCTGCTACCAAGCCGCCGCCGAGGTTTACTGACGCCTCACTGGTAAAAGCACTGGAATCACACGGGATAGGCAGACCGTCGACTTATGCCTCCACCATGGCCACGTTGTTTAAACGGTCCTACATAAGCAAGGAAGGTAGAAAGCTATTCGCCACCGAGCTTGGCATGGGAATCATCGGCCTTACACGAGGGCGCTTCAGCTTTGTGTCCCTTGATTTCACTCGCATGATGGAGGGTGCCCTCGACCAAATTGCGCAAGGCCAAGCCTCCTACATCGGGGTAGTTGCCTATCAGCACGATTTGCTCCTTAAGGAGGTCGCCCGAATCAAGGCCGATCCCACGATTACAGCCCTCGCCCAAGAAAAGCGGCTTTTGATGTTCGGTCCTCAACAGACCTGCCCTATCTGCAAAGTAGGCGAAATGAGACGGCGCGGCTCCTCCACAAATGGGTTTTGGGGTTGCTCAAACTATCCCACCTGTACAGCTACATGTGGTGAAACAAAGTCTCGAGGAAAAGCACCTGCACCAGACTTGGCCTCTATTAGACTCAAAAGCACAGGCTCGGAAGCATCCAGCAAAGCTGAGCTGGTCAAGTCGGATGAGAAATGCCCAAAGTGCAAAAAGAACCATTTAGCCTTAAGAAACAGTAACAACGGACCATTCTGGAGCTGTCTCGGGTATCCGAAGTGCAAATTCTCCACGAACGATGACGGCGGCAAGCCCGCTGTCGGTTCTGGGAAATAATCGTGATTCGCCCCATTTCAAGGGGCGAATACATGAAACAGCGGCAGCCGAAGATTTGATAATCCGCACCACGAATGGATCATCGGAAAAAAGTTATGTGCATCGACGCCGCGATTGCGGTTGCCAGCTATTCATCTGCCAATCACAGACTTCCAATTGAGATTGGTATCGCCACGGGACATAACACGCTCAATATCGTAATCAGGCGGGTTCCTGGCCAAATTGAACTTCATGAAGAGCACGAGGAGGCAGTCGGCCTCAGCTCCATCGAAATGGATGCTGTAGGCCTTTCAGCCGAAAAGGCCTGTGACCTCATAAATGAGTTTCTGGTCGGCGGCATCGTCGGTTGCAGAGACTCAAGGGAGAAAGAGGCCCTCGAGTGCCTTTTCCAGCTGGCCAAGCAAGAAAAGGAATTCCAACTCCATGAGCTTGGTAGCTTCAACATCATTGCGCCAGCGTGTGAGGACAAGTCTTGTGTCGAGATGGAAGCCAGGATGCTGGTCTTCATGGCTAAACAACATCGCTCAAGGAGCCAGACATGCTTCGTAGCCACGGCCTAACTGGTGAAGTACGAGAACAGCTGCAGAGACTTGTTGATTTAACCGCTGCACTTGAGCGAACCCAGACGAAGATTCTGTACGGGCATCAGCCCACACCCGATGACTACCAGATGCTTGGCGAGGGTCGACGTGAGTTCGGCGACTTACTGTCAGCTTTTGAACTACTCCCGCCGACGTCGAAGAGCTAGTTGCATACGTAAGAACGTAGGTTATTAGTAGTTCAACACTCAACAGACGCCCTCAATTCACAAGGGGCGTCGCTCATACCGAAAGGATCGGAAACAATGCTCATACTCTCCCGCCGCGTTGGCGAAACCATCTGCATCGGCGATGACATCAAGGTCACCGTATTGGCTGTTAGCGGTAACCAGGTACGAATCGGCATCAACGCAAAACGTGACACCCCAGTCCACCGTGAGGAGATCTATCAACGAATTCAGTCCGGGACGGGTTACCAGGACAAAATTTCTGCGTAACATGTACTGAACACTCAAGCCGGCCATGCGCCGGCTTTTCTATTTTTGCTGACCGCAAAAATACTCGTCGCAGCAATATCCGTGTAAGGGCGGTAAAATCGCTGAGACACGCAAGCGTCACGCCCTTTTTTCTGTTGCGAGAAATCTACTATGAGTAAAGACCTGACTGAAGAGGAGATGCGCCAAGCGCTCTTTGGCAGTAGCCAGAACAGTCAACCGTCACAGAGCGAAAAACCGGCGCCGGTTGTCATTCCTCCGGCAAAGCCAGCTCAGAAAGCCAAACCTACCGCAAAGCCGCTCTCCCCCAAATTAAGGGTCACACTGCACGTATCGAGAGAGTATGAAGGCCAGATTGACGTGTTCGTCCATGACGCGAACACCATCAGTACCTTCGTTGCTGAGCAAGAGGCAAAGAACGAGGCCAAAAAGAAGAAATATAAGTACTTTGAAGTGGTGTCGACAAAACCCATCTAGTCAACTATCCATTCGCTTGCGTCGTCCGAGGGACGTCCTAGGCGCGTTCGGCCTCACCACCGTCTATGAAGTTTATTTGCCTATGGCACACATAACCAATGATCAAAATTGAACTCTACAAAGACGTAGTACCCGAGCCCTTGGCGCAGCAAATCATCCGCATGGCGGTTCTGTATACAACAGAATTGGGAACAGATGCCTGCCCACCTGACCATCCGCTCTATGTGATCTCCCAGATCTATCTGGGATTTGAATTTCACGCGTATCTTAGTGCGATTGGCCATCCAGGCGGTGGAAACGGAGAGCTGCTTGTCGCCTTCTATGATGAACATCCAGATACTGCTATTGGTTTCCTTCTGTACATGCCAATCACAGACTCAGTGGATTCCTGTGGGGTTAATTACGGGGCTGTCCGTGAAGCATCCCGCGGCCGTGGCATTTTCACGGCTCTCATGCGAAAAATGCTTTCTCGATATCCGTTAGCTTCTCTGTCTTGCTTCGTGGAAAGTGTGCCCCTGTATGAAAGACTTGGATTCAGAGTCGAGGTCGGGCGTAGCACCCAGGTACAGATGACCACCGACCCGAACCCAGGCGACCAGACAATGACGGTCATAGACCTTTCCCGACTCCAGGGACATCCTGTAGTTATCCAAGCGCACGAAGATGCACTAGCTAAACATGGCCATGCGGCGATTGCTAAGGCTAACAATGAGGCAAGTGAACGCGTTGATTCACTTTTCAGAAAAGCTGAGACTTTCGTAAAAGACCGTCTGCTGAACTCACCGACCGCCTAAGGTTCGAGCAGCTGCTAGACGCTCCTCAAGCGCCCTGGCTAAGGGCGTACCACACTGCACGAGAATATCTACAACGGCTGTCAGATCCGCACTCTCTAGCGCATCAGGCGAAGCTGGAGGCAAAAGGAAGGCCTTATCAATCCAGTGACATATCCGGCGCCCAATCGCATGCCCGATCCAAAACTCGGAATTTACACCCTGCTCACGCCACCATGCTCGAACTGCAGTTGTCAGGTAGGCCATTTGACTCACCTGAGGCGACACTTCTAAAAATCCTAAAAAAGCCTGAGTGACGTACGTAGAACCAGGCGCTTGCTCAACTAGATGAGTGAGCAAAGGTAGAAGCAAATTCGCTTGCTCCACCTTCGCAGCCGGAACATAACAAATTGGCCCTTTACCAAGTCTCTGTTGCCCCATAAACATCGAGGCAACCACCCCGGCAATGTGCATGGCTATACCCATTGATCGAGATGAAGCAACGTGATGCCAAGACACGGTATCAATCAATCGTCGACAAAGAGATTCACGAATTGAGACTGCGGTATGGTTCCCTACTAAGCCCTTATCCAGCCATAAGCGATCCAAAGTATGTAGTTGTGCTTCAGCTGCATCAAAGAAGCGCTCCTCGGGAAGAGATGCAAGGTATCCATAAACGAACTCTTCCATTCCAGCGCCCCCATCTGAAACCCCAACGGCAAGCGCAGCTGAGAAAAAGGCATCATTCCACTCATACACGAGCTCACCCGGTTCTTCGTCCGCGTCGATGCCCACGCCGTTAGCGCTAGCGGTCCATGGCCAACAATGGCGTACCAACTCTGCGAGCATGTCTGGACAATCTTCATGCCAAAGTTCATTTGCTAAATTGATCCATTGAGCCGCCTCCGCGGCCTCCAACGCGAATTCAGGAGATGGTTGAATTGAACGAACGCGTTTACGAGGCACCTTCTCCACGCAGATTGAGTGCTTCTCCTTGGGAGGATTAGGATCAGGCAAAACAGACCAGCTTGGCTCAGTGCCTTCTCCCCTTAGCCATCGATGCTCGGCCGATACAGCACTTTTCAACCTTTCACGTTCAGCCCTTTTACGAGCAGCTGTCCTTTCCCGCTCGCGCTCACGATAGTCCTCGATGCGGTCGAAATCGTCGTCATGGTGACGCACGGCATATACAGAAGACGCAAGGCCTAATCGAATGAACGACCGCGTGAGTTGGGGATCCACGCTCCGTGCCGCTACCGACTCGGCAAGCATCACTGAAGCCATTCCCGTCTGTCGTTTAGCTGCCAACTGAAGCAGCCACTGCAAACATTCACTGCCTAGGTTTTCACGGCAAACCCCGAGTAAACCAACAGCCGCGATGGCAGAAGTGTTGAATTGCAACTGAGGCACGTGCGCAGTTTCTGCGGGCTCAACCTTTGCAACGTCTATCAAAATTCTCACCGCCCAATCTCGGTGAGCGTCCCTCAATTTTTGATCACCATCCCTCATGACCAAGGCCGCAACGATGACTCGAGTTCTCTCATCCCACTCTTGGTCATCGCTGTCTAAACTTTCGTTCGCCGGCTGAAACTCATATCTCGCCCATCTAACACATCGCTCGAGAAGCACTTGCGAGCTATGGGTTCCGAGCATGGCCCTCATCATTTCGAAACGAATCGTCGCTTCGTCATAACTGATTTGTGCCTTTGTTTGGATCTCCGCGGTAAGCCTGGCCTCGAGTTCTGGCGGAATGTATTCGTACAGCGTTTGGCCAGATCCATCCGCCTTGCCCGCCTGGTAATTCGCCATATCAAGTCGATTTAGTGCACACATCGCAGCAAATCGAGCGTCCGTCACGTTGGCGTTGTCAGAGTTCGGGAGTCCAAATCGAGCTACCTCTGCTTGCAAAGAATGATGCATAGCTTCGCGAATCTCAGCTGGCCCGTGAACGCCATAGTCTTCAAGCACTGAGTCGACTGTCGTACGGCGAGAAGGTCGGCGGACTAAATCTTCAAGTCTAGCTTCGCCCACAGGCTCCGGATGAACCCAAGAATCTACCGGCTTATCCCCGGCTAGAATGTCATGTGCAAAGCGCTCACGATCCATTGCCAGTAATGAAGCTGATGCAGCAAATGGCCATAGACTTGCTCTGCTTTTTGGCCAATGTGAAAGCATGACATCGACCGCCACCAGTGTGACCGCGGCAGGTGAACCATCAGGCCCCAAGATATCTTCGATTACCAGGTCCATCGATTCATCACGTTCAACCCGAATGTGTGACCACGCTTCCAACGCCATAAGGGCGGATGCGGCAACGTAGGATCCATCAGAACGCGACCACAGATATGACTGACACCAAGGAAATAGTCGCACCCCCTTAAGCAGGGGGACCTCAATATGGTTTTCTCCTGGATCACGACCGTATGTTTTCCGATAGATCGCGTGAGAAACCACACCGCGAATCAGTCTTAAGCCGTGTTCCCTATTTGCTAGCAGCAAGCTTAAAAACGGTGCCCGTGCAGGAGACGCTGGAAAATACTCGTTATCCCATCCAGAAAAAGCTCTCTCGCTTAACGGATGAAGGTCATCATCGTCCTTGTCCTTTTCGGTCAATAACTTCAGGAACAAATCAGCCAAAGCCTCAGGTGCAGCTATGGCGGCAGTTCCAATGAACGGGATCAAGCGGCGGAAAACAACGTGCCGATATGGGTGATCGCTCAACTCACGAAAGTAGGATTCCGCATCTTGAGGACAAAGCTTGCACCACATGAGAAAGCTACTCCGAAGATCGTTCTCCTGAGCAGTTGTCATTGATAGTGAGATGGTTCCTTTCGGAGAGGCATCACTTGAATGGCTCCCCCTCGAATGATGCTTTGCTTCGACCAAGACCAACCACTCGTAAAGCCGGTGTACGAGCAACGGCGACAAGTCGTCATATCCTGCAAACGCACTACACCAACGACTATAGAGGTCAATAAATTGGGGAACGGCAGCTGTAGGCAATCGATCCACAAGTGCGAGCGACCAAACGATAAGATTCAGCCAGGCCGGCCCCCGTGGAAGAACAAAATCATCTGTTAATTTGCTGACGTCAGCACCGGCCTTAGCAAAAAGAGGCGCTGCAGATTGGGAGTCGATCGTGATAGTCGCCCGTACCAAATCTGAAAGCGCTCCAGCATTTCCTGCAGCCAGCGTACGTGCACATCGGTTCAAAATCTCATCAGACATTTCTGAACGAACAAGCGATAACAAGACCGCACGCTTCCACGAACCATGACAGCCTGGTGCGCTAACTCGCTCAAGCAAAACACGCCAGGCGGTATCGTCGGATTCGAGTTCAGCATGTAGCCGTGCAGCGAACTCCACCCCCCGAACAAGGCGCACAGGAACGGGGAGATTCAGAGACAGGTCAGAGAGTCGATCTGGCTCATCATGTAACAGGCATCCGAGAGCCCAATCACGAAGAACGTCGTGCGTTGGCTCTACGCGAACCGCGCTGACAATGCGAAGGGAGCCACTCCCGACAAGGGTTTCTATTGCTTTAGAGGATGAGGCTCTGGAATCCATCGGGCCGGAAGTTGCCAATGAATGCTCTGCCATGGAATACAACAGACGACACCGATCTGTGCGATTTGCGGAGTCCGCAGAGTCTCCGGTGATCCACCATTGCCACGCCATCCTCGCTTCGCTGAAAGCCGTTGTGGATTCCGCTGTACCCGCTCGCGCCAGCCGATCCAAACGATAGGGATTTCGTACTAATTTCTCAGCTGGGTGGCCATGGCGAAGCAGTGAGGCAAGCGCAGGATCAGCCATCCTTAGGATTTCGACCTCATCGTTGCTCAGCTCGTTTACGGTCAATGGACCAGTTTCACCAAGCTCTTCAACCGCCTTCGCTGGCAGCCACTCGCGCGCATCTGAATCAAAATCTGACCGCGCGGTGACCACAACTTTAACGCCCGAAACCTGTGCTGCTGCACGTATCAAATCCACGACAGTCGCTTTTTGTCCTGAATCCTCAAAACGATCGATACCGTCGATAAACAGCATCCCGCCGCCGTCCCCAGCCAAATCGATCAGGAATTCACGTGCAGATACCTCACACCCAAGTGTAGTTGCCATGGCTGGCCAACCACCGCCAGGTACACGGTTCGGTGCGACAACAACAACACGGGACTCAACGCCGATACGCATTGCGAGATCTTTGAGTACGCCTGATTTGCCAACACCACCGGCGCCCCGTATTTCTAGGTACCTACCGCGTTCAAGCGCTGACAGCGCTTCCATGACCGATCCAGTACGGTCAATCGCCACACCATGAACATCAGTTCTAATGGTATCTAATGCATTCTCAACGATCTCGGATAGACGCTCACGGGCGACATACAACTGACGTGATCCAGCAAGACGGTACCCTAGGGCGCTTCCAAGGCGCGTTCGAAGGGACTGTGAGTCCAAATCCCCGCCAGCGGCGTCAACCTCCAATGCAATTTGCTTCAGGGAGTCCCAAAGGTCGCCAGCTCGATGAATATCTTGAGGTGAAAGTTGCAACGCACATCGATCACGAGCTAGTAACTCACAGATTGAACCGGCCTGCTCTAGGTCAAAGGCCAACACCTGAAAGCGTGAAAGAAGAAACAAAACATCCTCATCTTCGTGCGATGCGCCAGCAGTCTGCATGTGGCCACGAAACGCACTCACGAAATCCCTCATCGCCTGATGTGCTGCACCAGACTGATTTAGTCGGATGAAGAAATCGTTTGAGTTCTGATAGTTTCGAGCCCACTTAAGGACCTCTTGGATATGTTGCTCAATTTTGGTTGAGGTACGCGCAACCGCCACGGCAAGCTCATAGCGCGTGGATTTGAACGAGGGCTTGATCGCAGACCGACAGGCCAGAGCCACAACGTCTGCAAAGGTCTTGTCGCCTGCAGTGAAAACGAGCGTGCGTTTAGCCTGCAGCTCGAGGGTCGCTACGTTGCCTTGGCGGTCGAGCCCCGTGATGATGACGTCATCCATCGGATGGCCTAGAGCGGCACGCTGGAAGGCAACACGGGTAACTACGACGCCTGGTAACCCGCGGGCCTCACCGCCTGAAAGCAGCGGGAGAAGATACTGCGCACCTACATGGGCCTCGAGGACAGCTCCTGAGGGTCCCGCTGCAGCTGGGCTTACGACCGTATCCTTATCTGCAGCCCGACGTGGCTTACGTGAGTTTCCACCTTTTGGTGAACTAGCTGTCTTGGCGGGTTGCTTTGACTGTTTTGACGAAGGGCCGGAGGGGGGGCTTTCAGACATTGGTATGTTCGCCTGTCGCGGTTCAGTCGCCTAGCGCCTGGTGACAGCTCCATATGGCACGCGACAGGGTAAAAATGGAGATTATCTCGCCTCGGGTGAAAGTGTATACCCGCGACGTTTAACAGCCCCTTCCCCCGTCTCGTTAGCCCTCCTAGGAACCGCCCAGTTTTATTAGGTGCTTGGTGCGAAGCGGGCCAGCACTTTCGGTACCCCAGTCTGGAAAATGCGGACGAGTCCAATGGAATCAACTGCCAGGCCTTCGTTCCCCTCTTCCAAATCGATACCGATTTGAGAACCTTGAGCAACCCAACTTTTGAGTGGTCCGCAGACGGATTGGACAGTGAACACGGCCCCTTCCCTTTCACACGCTGCCTGAACGTAGCAGTCAACGTGCCATCTGCCTCGGACTCCGCAAACCATCGCCATATGTAAAACGGTACCGTTCACCAGGATATAACCCTGAGATTCGTATCCAGGAAATGCGGTCGTATCAATACAAAATGACCAGCACGTTCCGTTCATCTGGTCAGGGAATTGCCGATGTCTGAGTGCACGAAAAATTGAGTTCGACCTGTTGTCGAAAGGGATGACTTGCCTTCCCCACAACTCAGCAAGTCGACGCCTGAACATGTCCCTCTTAAGAGCCGTATCAGAGTATGAAGCAGCCCAGATCGCGAACCCAAACACTAGGGCCAGAAGTCCAGCGAGGAATGAGAACCCTACGACCATCTCCAGTAGGTTGGTGCCAGTGCTTAAGCTCCGCAGCAAGCTAAAGGTGACACCAGATCCGACAAGCAGCAGCCCGCCGGGGAGTAGATGGTTAGCTAGACGTACAAGGGCTATCTTCATTTACGCCTCCTTTGTTCCGGTAGTTTTGAATCCAACGAGCACCGGCCTGGTAGCCCACTGTTAGGTCCATGCTTCCGGCAGCGAGCCGAAGAAGCTCTGTCGTTGTTTCAGTAGCCTCAGGACCGTCGATAAACTGAGCAACTTTGATCCATTTGGCAGCTTCTCTTAAATCATCAAGTGCCCTTGAGCTGGAAATGATGGTGACCACAAGGTCGGCAGCTGATTTGGGGACGCCACGCATTGCAGCCGCGGATAGAAAGGAACGAGCACGATCCAAATCCCTTGCCAGCATTCCGTTGCCAAAGAGATACATCCGTCCCACCCTGCTAGCCGCTATCGGATCACCCGAGCAAGCTAGCGCTTTAAGCTCTGCCAATGACACCCCTGCACCGTCTTCATCTCCTTGTGAAAGTGAAGAAGCGATGTGCGCCTCCAACTCCATCGCAGAAGATGAGGTTGATTCAGCAGCGGCAAAATTGGCGAACAGCGCCAGCAAGATAATTACAGACCTCATCGGCATCCCAACTTTTCTCAGACTGCATAAATCTAAGGGATGAGGAAAAGATTCTGTGGCGGATCCGCCCCCAAAAATTGGACAAACTAACCTCGATCAACCCGGCCCGTTTCGCAATCAATTGTCACAGGTGGCTGAGGAGACTTCCCTGGTTCGAATGTGGTTGAGATGGATACTGAACCACGGTTATTGGCGCCGGCCGGTTCGCTCAATCTTCTTATAAGGCCCGGCATTCCGACCAAGGCACTGGGCAGAATCTGCAGCAGCAGAGTACTTAGCGATGCAATGCAACAAATCATCGTCACAGCTTCAGTTGCCATATCAAGCCCTGTGCACACCCAGGCAAATATTTTTGCTTGGACCACACTGAATATCGGCGCCGCAGGCACCGACGCTGGTACCTCAATCTGTGAAATCAGCCCAAATGTTGTGAGCACCGACAGGACGCAGACTCCACCCCTAAAAGCCAATTTAAGGTCGGAAACCGACGGTACCGCGTGCAAGCCGATTGCAAGCGCCAAGAGCCCCGTTCCGCATCCAACCCACTCCCCACTTACGAGCGCGCCTAGTGTGGCACTCCAGGCCGCATTGATACCCAATTCATATGGGGTCGATGCGTTCGTAAAAGGCACATCAATTTCAGAGGATGTCGTAGGTAACAGAAAGGAAATTATTGAATACCCCATCACTACGGGAGCAATGCCCTGTACGAGCAACCCAAACATGTGAACCAATGAGTTTGGATTGTAGGCGAACTGGACGTACCCCAGGAGCCCCGTATGAGGGTTAGGCGAATACAGTTTCACCTTCAGTACTCTCATCCCGAAGACAACACAGGCAATGAAATGGGATAGCTCATGCAAAGGGGTACCGATCACCCCTGTCAGTGCATGCAGATGAAATGACCTCTTTACCAGCACCTTGGTGGAAACTCGCTGAAGGCAAATCACCCCTGCAGGAATTAGGTGAAGCAGTAGGAACTGCACCCCAAGCCAGATCAAACTTTGCTGTTCAGCCAATCCAAGTCACCCATGATGTCAATTTTTCAAGATCCTAGGCTGAGTTTTGGAGGGCGATTGCTCTTTCAGTCCCGCTAAGAGGGTCGGTCTACCGCATGCAGCGTTTTGCCGCTTGGTAAATTGGGGTCAATTACCCGAGGGAATCACGTAGCCATGGCATTCAGTTGGACAGACGAGCAAGAGGCAATTTTCGCCTGCAAGGAAATCCGTTTGCGCGTCCGTGCGTTCGCCGGCGCTTCGAAAACCACCTCTTTGGTTGAGTACACCAAAAGGCACTCAAGGCGTCGTTTTCTGTACCTATCTTACAATCGAAGCATTGCTGATGAGGCAACGGGGAAATTCCCGAGGAATGTAGACTGTTTTTCAACGCACCAAGTGGCATACAAGGCGGTGGCGGCGAAATACAAACACAAACTTGGTGAGAATTTAAGGCCATCCGACGTAAAACGTGTCCTGAATCTTGATGACTGGAACCTAGTCCGCGCTGCAATTGGAACAGTCACCAACTTCCTCAACAGTACTATCGAGGTTATTCACGAAGACCACTTGCCACAACTGAACGGCCGCCCCGTCTCTCAAATGAGTCCATCTTTTGTCGACGCTGTATTTCAATGCTCGCAAGAGCTATGGAATCGAATGTTAGATCCTGATGATTTAGAAATACCGATGCTCCACGACGGATATTTAAAGCTCTATTTCCTCAGCAAACCTGACTTGAGCCTCAAGTACGATGGTGTTCTTGCTGACGAAGCCCAAGATCTCAATGGTATTACTCTTGGGTTGGCAAAATCTCAGTCATGCCAGGTAATTCTTGTTGGTGACACGCACCAACAACTGTATTCGTTCAGAGGTAGCGACAATGCCCTCTCGGATCCTGACCTAGACACAGCAGTCGATTTATATCTGACGAAATCATTTCGCTTTGGCCCAGCCGTTGCAACGATCGCTAACATCCTTCTGAGCTACAAGGGCGAGACCAATAAGGTGGTTGGTGCAGGATATCCGACCAAGGTCAAAGCAGTCCTAGATAGCGATGCTGTGCGTCCAGCTCTCCTGCACCGAACAGTGATGGGCGTCATAATGTCAGCGCTTGAATTAACATCAAAAAACAAAAAGATTTTTTGGGTTGGGAAAATAGACTCTTACAAAATCTCAGACATCGAGGATCTTTACTGGTTAAGCGAAGGTAATACGAGCAAAATCAAGTCCAAGAGATTATTGAAAGAGTTTAAGAACTGGGACGACTACGTGTCAGTTGCGGAGGCCAGTAAGGACCGTGATATGGCGCGAGCAATAAAGATTGTCACTTCTTATGATCGCCTGGACGAAGCTTTAGCGCAAATTCGGAAGCTCACAGTAAAAGACGAACGATCTGCTGATGTAATACTTTCTACGGCCCACAGGTCCAAAGGTTTGGAGTTCGACTATGTCAGCCTGGAGGAGGACTTCCCCGACCCCCTTGACCCGGAGATGTCCGAAAGCTCACGCGACGATGAAATCAACTTGCTTTATGTTGCTGCTACTCGGGCGAAGATCTGTTTAGCCGTCAACTCCATCATCATAGGCATGATGCGGGATTATGAGAGGCGACGGAAAATCAATATTCAAATGGCCGGGAACTGAAATCAGCTATCGTGGGACTTTAGATTGGCGGGGACAGATCCCAGTCGAGATCGCAGACTGTGCAAGTCACATCCCCTACCAAGACTCTTAACGGTGCAGAGGACCTCAATTTGTGCATCAAGCTTCGCTAGGCACAATCCACGGCCGTGCGCGACCAAGCGATAACCATGGATAGCGAGAAGCTCCTGTAAATCCTCCCAGCTAGTCGATTGAGCAATCAACTCAATAACGCCGGCTTTTGCCTCATCAGTCAACTCCCCATCGAGTGGCGGGATGACACTCAGATCCTCTCGCGGGTCGATACTCATCATCAGGTTCTGTGGGAGGATCCTGACCGGCGATTGACGTGAAACTGCAGCTATTATTTCGTACAGTCCATGGATAGCGAATAGCGCACAGCACCCCAAAAGCCCATAACCAATCCATTCTGTAACATTCGCTGCATCACCGGACATGCGCACTGAGGCGTATCGCACCAGGATCTGAAAAGACGCGGCTCCAAGAGCGATAGGGAAAAATACGCCACCTACAACGCTTGGAGAAGATAAAATCGAAGAGGACGACAAACCAGGTCTCCTGTTACGGATTAAGGCACAGCCCCCTCCACAGGGGCTGTACCAAAGGCTTACTTGGAGACAGGACTGGCGCCGTTCGACGGCTGTGAACCTGGTGCAGTGGGGACGGTGGGAAGTTTGGCATCTACCGAGGGAGCAGCATCAGCGCGGGAGCCATATCCAAGAATTTTCTGCGAGACGACATCACCGCCATCAACCGGCTGACCTTGTTCTTTCTGAGCCTGGGCCTGAGCTTCCGCTTTCTCCCCGACCATCATTTTCTTCATGATCGAAATGAATGCACTGATTGGCTGCGCCCCTGAAACGAACTCTTTCTCGCCGGTGAGATTGTCGATGATGACGGTGGCCGGCGTGCCTGTCGCGCCAATTTTCTCTCCCATACGCATGTGCTCGGCGATGCGGTCTTTGTAATTGTCGCTGCTCATGCACTGGGCAAATTTGACTTTGTCGCCGCCAAGCCATTTGACGATGTCAGGCATGTCCTTCACACCACCACCATTGCCTGCAGATTTATCGAAGATCTGGTCGAGGAAAACCCAGAAGCCACGGTTACCTTTCTGTTCGGCGAAACATTCAGCTGCTTTGGCATCGTCAGTGGCAGCTGGGTTGTGAAAGCTCAACGGTAGATGACGCCACTGCCAATTGACGGCGCCATTGGAGCGATCAACGATCTCCTTGAGGTTGGGGTGAAGTTTCTTGCAGAAAGGACACTCCATGTCGGAAAACTCGGCCAGGGTGAATCGTGCTTTCAACTCACCGTATACGCGCGCGTCATTCGGCACCTCGTCCGCGGCAGCTGAGAACTTCGCGAATTGCGCTTTCGAATACTCCTCGATCTCCGCCTTTTCACGCATGGAGGCCGCGGTTTCCATTTTGCTGGTCAGGTATTGTTCCCCCCAGACGTTGAGTGCTGCGTAGCTGACAGCCTGGCTGAGAGCAACAGCGGTTAGAACAGTTGGAATAAACGTTTTGAGGCGAAGAGTCATGGCGATTCCTGAAGTGGTAGCACTGCAGGAAACATTAAGAGGATTGTCTAGCAGGAAGGGGCCAATCAGCCCCTCATAATGGGCGCAATCACCGGCTGGAGATAAGCCGCAAAGCAGGAGCTATGTGGAGGATTGGCGCATGGAATTGAATAGCCTGTCGAGCGTGGCTTGGCTCTGTAATTAGCTGGCCATTCATTGCCAATAAACATGCGAGGACTGGTCCTCTTCCACCGTCAAGAGATGCGCCCTCAGCCTTGTAGCGGGCCACTAATTCATGCAGAGACGCATCGTTCCACTTGTTACCGGGGAGTTCCTGATAGCGAGCGCTAAGCAGCGTCAGACGATCCTCAAACGTTGTGTAGTGATCCAGTTGCTCCAGCAACTCATAAAAGGCGGTTCCATAGCTACTGAGGGTCGATGCCAGAGCCCCCATCCTCACTCGGTAGTAGGTGGCTTGGTCCTGATAGGAGCGGTAAAGGAAAATGTCATTTCGGCTCAGCCCTCTTCCGCCGCCTTTAGCATCCAGGATCCCGAGGTTGCGTTCACATTCACGAAGACGGCTTTCCTCGCGACCAAAACGCGAAAGTACGGATCGAGCTTCCTTCCGTTTCAAGAAAAACAAGCTGCGAAGTGATTTATAGGTTTTCAAGGGCTGCATCTCATTTTCCTTTGGGTGGGTCAAACCTAGCACCTGGACGACCTATGGCTTCGTTAATCAGCCCCAGCCATAGGTGCAGTCCGGCCATGCGCGATTGGTGGTTTAGGCAATTCGTTGTGACTGATGGCGAGCAAGACGCTCCTGGCGCTCTTGTTCCTCTACCGATAAACGAGCTTCCGGTAGGAGTAGCATTCGGGCTAAACCAATCTCAGCTCCTGAAATCTCACAGAACCCGAACAAGTCGTCCTGGGAAATTCGCCGTGCAGCTTCCTGAAGGGCTTTAATACGCTGGGTGTCGCGCTGAATCTCTACAGCTACACGTTGCCGAAGCTCTTCAAGCGTTGCAGTGTCGGTAGGATCGGAAAACGACTCGACACGCTCGAGCTCTGGCTTCTTCGCCTCAATTCGGGCTCGAATCGCCTCTACCAATTGCCCAACAAGTGACGCAAAGAAAATACGTTGGTCTTTGTTCATGTAACTCGACGCCGGCATCGCCAGCAATTCACTCTTAGTCACATTTGCCTCCAGCAGTTATTTGAATCTCCATCATCCATGCAGAGCCAGAACTGCAAGTACCCTTCTCACCTTGCCTTTCGGCCTCCCTCTCACTCACTGATTACTGCCGTCGTAGGTGCTGTCATCGCCCACATGAACCTTCGCTGCCAGGATGAGGTTTGGCGAACTCATTTCCGCCGCCAGGTGCAGGTTTGTTGGTGGAGCATTGTCTGGCTTTTGCTGGGGGGTATAACAATCAAATTTGGAGTTGGTTACCTAGTCTTGCTGGCCTGGTTCGCGTGGGTCTGCTTCCAGATTGGTTCTGGCCTGAACAACCTCAGGAAAAACCTACCGGCATAAAAAAACCCCGATCACTCGGGGTTTTTTCTCGCGCATCAGAACACGTTTAGATTGTTTGCTCTCTTACGACTCCACGCGAAGAACCCCCACTGCGTTTTCCAGCTGGATGACCAAGCTCAATCCACATGCACTGGTACCCACTGCTGAACTGCTGACATACCGGAACGATTCGCGCTGGAGCGGTATAAAGCTTTGCGTCCGGATCTTCCACTCGTGAATTGCCGGCGCAGCCGCCAAGTGCAAGAGACAAAAGCAATAACAACGTTATTTTCATGAGGAGCTCCAAAAGTTAACGAGCTCCTCCCCAAAGCGGGGTATGAGCCCGCAAGGGTTTCGAGATGCTGCACCGCAGCTGGTTCGGCCTGATGGCCATTGAATAACGAGCACATGCTCGCCAAACAAATCAAAAACTCAGTTCTGAGCCGAATGGCTCAACGCTAAACCTCTAGTCATAGCGCTCGCACGAATCATCAGGCACACCTGAATGATCCACCCTTGGGTATTCCCCTCCGCCTTCAACGTCACCGAACCATCGCAGAAAACGGCTTTGAAAGCTCCGTCAGCATTGCGGATCCGGCGGTGGGAGATTGAACCCTCGACCATGTCCTGGAGCTCAGCTTTTAGACCTGCCACCGCAGCGGCCGTTTGGGTGGTGCCATACACCCCGTTGCCAATAAAGAATCGAAGATCAACCCGATTCGTATCCGCGCTGTCAGTCTGAATGGTCAGATCGGATCGTCGAACCTCGCATGACAGATACCGCGTATTACTCCCCTCACCGACGCTAAAGGATTTCGTGCTATGAGCCTGATGATGCTGATGAGCAGCCTTAAAAAACAACCGAATTGGATTGAGCAAATCCATTGCCGAATCAGCGAACTCTGGCCAACTAGCCTCATAACCGTGATTACTACTGAACATTCATTCTCATCCAAGAGGTGGCAAGACCAGTTAGCTCCACAAGGGAAAGAGGCTCAGTTTCCCCGCGGTTTTGACTGAGCCATGTTAAAAACTCTGGAATCTGTGTGGCCCCCGAATTAGAAGAGTGCTGGGGCAACATAGGAGCTATGGAAGTCGACCTCAAAAAAGGTTCAACCGCAGCCCTTACAAGCTTGGTGTATAGGTCACTTTTCGGTGCGAGTTCAGGCTGCAAAGTAAGGACGCTTCGAATCAAATGGGTTACCTGGTCAAGGTCGCCAGCACCATTACCCTCATTTGATTCGCCGGCTAGACTTGGATCGATGTCGGGGCTGGTTAGGGCCTCCAGGCTCTGCAAAGCGGCAACGATGAGCTCTGCATAAGCAGCACCGAGCACCGTGTTGCGGCATCGCATTATAGGCTCAGTACCTGCAAATAACGCTGGTGCTCCACCACTCAGTTCTCCAACAACCAAGTTCAGGGTAGGCACCGTTCTCATCATTTCGCGAAGCGCAATGTGACTCTGATTCATGGTGGATCTCCTTGTACGTACGTCCATTGAACAGGAGAATTTGAAGATGCAAGAAAACATGACATTCCGGGTCACGATCATTAGAACTGGAGGAGCTAGTCTGACATTTGATGAACGTGCTCCGGGGAGTGTTTGCCCCCTTTTCTGGTCAACCGCACAGCGCTCTCATGGCTGATTGTCCGTCGCCGGCGCACAACCCATATCAACCACTGGAGACCTCTCATGTCCCTAATCAATGAATACCGCAGCACAGAAGAAAACATTAAGGAGTTGCAACGCCGCCTGGACGAACTTTCCAGCGATGAACGACTGAAAGCGGAGCTCGAATTCGAAAGAAAACTTAGGGATCTGATGGGACAGTACAATAAAAGTCTACGTGACATAATTCTGCTGCTTGACCCACAGGCTTTAAAGCGCCCTGGCGCCAAGCCTGTCGCTCAGCGGCGGCAGCGTGTCGTGAAGGTCTACAAAAACCCACACACAGGCGAAACTGTTCAGACCAAAGGCGGCAACCACAAAATTCTCAAAAGCTGGAAGGAAAAGCACGGCGCCGGCGAAGTCGACAAATGGCTTCAAGCCTAAAGCACGGACCTGCATTGAGGCCCACTTCGGGCCTTAATTTTGCCCTAGTGTCAGACTTCACGGGTAGAAAGGGTCACATGTTGCTAATCCGCATTTGGGATGGCATTATTCAGCCTCTTCTTCTGGTGCCTGTTCACCAGTACGGCGTAAGCCTAGCTGCTTGCAGCAATTCTTAATGCTTCACCCTTCCAGAATTTTGTCCAATCTCCAGTTCACCTGCGAGATCAGACGCCACTTGATTTTAGACGTCCAGAAGGCTGCCACTGTCCATAAAGCTGGGGTTCACACTTTTGTGTGAATCCTGTTCAGAAGATTCTTCTTCTGGACGGCGAGGTCAGCAGTCGGTGCCTCGGATGATCCTATCCAAAAAACAACTGCAGTCGCATGATGGTATGAGAGTCGGTTACATGGAAAGCGAAAGCCCACCAAAGGACCGATTCGCCTCCACCCTGCACTGCAGGGTTTTTCCAGGAAACTGGCATATCAGGCTAAGACAAATCCTCACTTCGGTGACGGAGAAAAAACCCGACCTCTTGAGGTCGGGTTTTTTTTTGGGAAATCCCTTCCGTCCACACGCCCTGTAAAAGGTTGCCATGCGAATCGCATTTGACACATCCTTCAACCACACAACCGACGTGAAAAATCATCGTGGCAGAAAATCAAAAGACTGGCTCATCTACATGCAGGGCAGAATTTTCTCCTGAAACAAGAATAGCTTTAGCAGCTGGTGCTGGGCATACCTGTAGCTACGAACTATGCCTAGAACCCACAACAATGGCCGTTACCAAGAAAAAAAAAGATGGCACGCCTACTGACCAGCTTAGGTCTGGGGGAATCGGAGTCGCAGCTCACATATATGGTGCCACTCAAACTGGATGCCCTAGACCTTCGAGCAAAACACCAGACGAACTAAGCGACATCAAAAACGGGATTTGGGTATGCCACACCCATGGGACGTTAATAGATCAACATGAAAAGGCCTACTCTGCAGAGTATTTGATGCTATGCAAAGAAGTACGCACCTTCGCCCATACATTTAGCATGACTTCCGCTGACATACGTAGTGTCTTAAAGCTGGTACCTCCACGCACATACGAAAAAATTGTTTGGAAATATTCCTCAGAGCTAACTAACTCGATTAAAGACATCGAGCGCGAAGTTATGGCCGAAGCAGGAAGACAACTATCACTAGACTCTCTCACCTCGTATACCCAGGCCCCGTCACCGCCACCAAGATTTAAGCAGACATCACT
Source organism: Pseudomonas sp. G(2018) (assembly GCF_005502415.1). Taxonomy (NCBI): domain Bacteria; kingdom Pseudomonadati; phylum Pseudomonadota; class Gammaproteobacteria; order Pseudomonadales; family Pseudomonadaceae; genus Pseudomonas; species Pseudomonas sp. G(2018). The sequence goes on from NZ_SCOO01000036.1 coordinate 27,195, forward strand.
AAGCATCTTTGCCAGCGAGGACGCTAAAACGCCGTCAACCGTCAACGTTGAGACGACCAAAAAAGCATCAGATTCAACCATAGCAGAGCTAATCAAAAGCTGGTCACGAGAAGAAGAACTCATTACTGATAAAAACATATCTATAACAATTGAAGATCTTCATGCCGTCATTTCAGCGAAAAATCCTGTTACCGGAACTATTGCCGCTGAGCGAGTACCAGTCTCAGGAAGAATGCTAATAAACGTAATTCAAGCCGGCGACCTTGAAGGCTCGCCTCGCTACCATGTGTTTGCATGGATGAGAGGGGCCTCTCCGGTTGCCTTTAATTGGAATTTAGTGTTTGGCGTAAAAGGCGAAAACGCCTCATCATTTAGACGAAACAAAGAGTATGCGAACCTAACGACTTATTCCGACTCGTCAATACGCGATGCAAGACAGGCTGAAGCCCTTCTTGAGAAACTGGTTATGGGGTGGAAACCAGTTGGATTCTTCGGGCTTCACAGCTTAAATTTCAGTCGTGAAACATTTCAAAGCTCTTACTTTGAAATTGATCAAATCCCAAATCTTGACATTTTAAAGAAGATGCATAGAAACGCTCTAAGAACTATCTACCCACTGAACATACTTGATAAATTTGGCCGCTTTATAGACGTATCTGATGCATTCTACGACGAAAACTTAACCGACGACATGATCGATGCTGCTTTTGAAGAGCTCAATGATGCTTCGGAAGGCGACGCACTACCATCAAAATTTCGATCGACCACGTGCGTCGAAACAGACACATGGGAGTTATGCTTGGTTTTCAGAACTTATATTAATGGTTTTTCCTTGGGATTCAGAAGAATACCAAAACAAACAAGATTTGATCTCTACTAAAGGGACTATATACACGGTTTTATGCCGCACATTGAATTACTGGCGGACCTGAGTCCGCCGTCGCATAAATTATTCTTGATTATTTACTCGAACTAAATCTTTCGACGCCACAGTAATCAAACTGCAATAGAACAGCCAGCCACAGATGCTCATCAGTAACAAGGCGACCCCCAACCAACTCGACGTGGCATCAAGCATACGTGCTGAAGCCTGCAGGCAGACGCCCCCAAGAACTAGCAAACGCATCGGGCCCAGGCAAAACTTTTCGCTTTTAGTCAGCGATGACTGAATTTTGGAGGCCTCATTCCACGTTAACCGGCGCGAAATCACCGCAGCAATTAGGAAGGGCTCCAAGCGTCCCCCCATGACCACGAAGAGGGGCATCAGCCCTAACTGCTGCTCAACCGCTGTGGTGTACAAAATGACGAGCAGCGTACGCTTCTCAGGATCGAGCAGCTCCATAGGGAAAGCGGTTCTGGGCAAGACACCGGTCTTCCAAGCCATCGCATCAGCACCAATCATCGCCACGAGCGCGATGAGGTTTAAAACACCCCCGATAACGAGGGCCAAGGGCGTTGCGATTCTGAAAAATCTTCGCCATGGAGATCCTGGGCCAATGCTGCTTCGGACAACGGCACCGCCAGGTAGCATTCCGCACTTCCAAGCACATAACGCTACTAGGACAAATACAAGCGGACTAGCCAAACTAAACAGATGGAATGCTGCCTTGCCGACCACCAGAAGCAAAGTGATCGCCACTACAGCTGCAAAAAACGTCAGTGCAAAGAAATAGGGAAGCACCCTAACCGCAGCTGGAATTGCTTCAGCGATCCAGCCTGGCCATCTGCCAAAATTTAGCGCTGGTCCAGCCAATTGAGATTGATCAATGGTTGCCAAAAATCGGTTTCCTTCACGAAGCCCAGCGACTGCCGGTGCGTTACTCAGACCCCCAGGTCTTGATCCTAGGCATGGCATAACTATCGGAGGCTACAACGGACTCTTTAATCTGCAAGGTGATTTCGCAAGTTATTGCGGACCTTGCATTATTGGATATTGAGGCATTTTGAGAATTCTGATCGTTAGGAATTCAATCATGCAATCCAACATTACGCCTCAACCCTACACCGTACTGGAGCTCACACCACAGGCTCTTTTTGACATCTATGGTACCTACTGCCACACATTCGAGCAGACTGTTCTGACCGCTATGCGACACCTCCTACAGGATCAGTACACAGACGGCGCTTACGAGCTTCGTAAGTATCCAAACGGCTCTATGGCGCTGGTTCTCCCAACGCTCGATCAGGTCAGCGCATCCTTCGGCATGACTGAAGAATCAATCACCCTCGAGGGTGCGTCGATTGCTGCAAACCTGATAGCCATAGGTCAGCTAATGGTTGTTGCAGACGAACGCGAGGATGAATCCAACAAGCTGATCCAGTACAACCAATACTATGGCCTAAAGGACGCATTGAAGGGGCAGGTCAATTTTATTATCGACACCACCCAACCTGATGGTTACCGCAGCCTAACAGATGACGAAATAGCCACACTTAAAACAGCTGCCCAGCGCCATCCTGACGAAGAGGCAATCCGTAATTTGGTCGACTGAAGTAGAAACTCGATTACCCTTCCTTGGTACCAATCAAGGAACCCAGGTAGGTTGGTCGGCGTAGCCTCAAGCATGTCAAATCGCTTGAGGTCACTATCGTGCTGACAAGGCAAACAATAGCTACCGGCTTGGGGATTGGATCGCTTTTACTCATCGGCTTCAGTGCAGCGGTCAGCAACGGTCTCCTGGCCGCCGCAATTCCTACGGAACTGATCGGACTATCAGGGCAAAAGAATGGATGCGACGCAAATCTGGAATCAGTTTCTCAGATGTCGCTCGCAGAGATTCATCCGCCTGACAGAACTCTGATTCACGACGCGAACGCCGGCGCGTACTGCAATGAAGCATCACCCAGACATAACACGCTATAAAAAAAAGCCCGCCCCTGAAAAAGGGACGGGCTTTTTTTTGCGCGCGGGTCGGCTCCTTTAGGAGGCAATCACCAATAATTGAGATTCACCCAGGTGCTCCTTTGAGTGTTGCAGCCTGGTAAGCCGAGTTTCCTCGGACATAAACATCCATTGAGTACCGACGGCATCAGCCAACGCACCAATCGCGTCAACCAATCCCCAGTAGCTTAATGAAACCGCAGTACCTGCAAAAACAGACGCAAACTCTCGCAACTTAAGCATGAAGGCCACCGGATTTTTTGAATCCAGGAAGCGAGTTAGAACAGCGTTTGTTCCTGCTTGCAACATCGTGCCGTGCCGACCGACAAACTGGCGACCGGCCTCAACACAGGCGGTCATCAGGTGGTCGACTTCATCTTGATGCTCACGAACGAATTGCGAGGATTGTTCGGTTTGGTCGGGTAGTTTTCTCATGGGTTCACTCCAAAAAAAGGAGGACCCATCCCCAAAGGGGAAGAGATCCCCCAAGGGTTAGAAAAGGTGCTGCAAGGAGCAGCTTCAAAGCCCAGCGAACATACGCCAGGACAGAAACACGATTAAATCACTACTTCTCCTCAGGGGGAATAGTCTTATCCGCCGTGGCGTCCGCCACAACGCTACACAGAGGCTTTCCCTCATCATCTGACAGTCGTACCAGGCGAGGTGCCTTTTCCCCTTCCATGACGCTCCAGAGGCACCCAAGGCGATCCTGCAAGATAGCCCCACGGCCGATTGGCATAGAAATACTCTCTAGCCGCTCCAGCATCTGTTGCGATTTGATATCTACTTCGCTCGCATAGCTCGCCAGTGGCAACCCACACACAGCAAGCAAAAGAAACTTTTGAACTGCGCTACGCAATGCTGCACCAGTGCCAGTCATTCTGGGTCTCCCCTTTCATTTTCAGTTGAACAAGCATCGTTTTGGTAGGTGTGACCCACGCCAACGCGTCTTCCCTAAGGCGCAACTTTGTCGCGCTGGGCTTCCAAAAAATTTCGTCGATGCCCAACACAACTTTTGTCGCAACCGATGCAACGAAATCCTGTGGGAAGTGAGTCGGGCTCTGCGAGGCTGCGACGAGCATGAGACCGAACTTACGCGCCTCTTTTGCGATCGTGTTGATGATGTTGTCTTCACTTTCATCCGCGAACACATGCGCCTCGTCCAGGATGATCACGTCTCGAATCCGATCCTGTGGCCCGCGCTCAACGGCCGCCAGGAAGATCTCCTCCAAACGAAACAGAACAAATAATTTTCTTTCCGTCATCGAGAGCGCCTGAAGGTGGTAGCGCCAGACAGGATTTGATTCGTGGAATGGAGGTTGTACGGATTTGAAAATACCGATGGCATCCAGATTCTGAAGCCGATCGACCACTGACTTCAGTACGTCTGTACTGTCGTACTTCATCAGCGATGTCAACTCTCTGCCGGTAGTAATAGCCTCAACATACGTCGTGAATGAATCGATAGCCTTCGCCTTGGCCTTATCCAGGTCGACCTTCGCTGCTTCATCTTCGAAATTGGCTTCACCTTTGCGTAGCGCCTGAATGGCCTTTTTCCGATAGGCCGCTGCAGATCGGTTCGCAACCTCCAGGTAGCTAACTGCTTCAGCACTTGTTCCTAAAAACGACTGCTGATGAATGTTCTGAGCCATCCGCAGCACATCCTTGATGCAGGGATGTGTCCGCGCCATGAGCTTAGGTGGCCATCTCGTGATAGCGCCTTGGTACTGATCTTGCGCAACGTACCACGAATACAGCGGTCCACCGCTCCAGCGAGCCCCGAGGGCCTTTGCCTCATCCTTCTCCCCTTTCGGGACATCAATGAACAACCTATCTTCGTGGCCGTCGGTCATGATGACCGCAGTCTCCTCCTCGACCACCCAGGTCGAAGGATCATCCTGTTTGAATCCATACTGGGCATATACGTCGAGCAGAAGGTTACGTAGACAAGCCTCCTGCTTCGTTCCCATAGCCCTCATGCTTCGCTCTATTGTCGAAATGAAAGCTTGCACGCGCTTGCGAATACCACCGAAGTGAGGATCGGGATTTACTCGTAATGGATTTAACCCCCAGTTCGAACGCTCACTAAAGCGAACCTCTGAGGCGCCTGGTATTTCAAGGTCCCCGTGAATATCAAACACGTGAATGCGCGGGACTGATGAGCCAGACGTTTGGAGCATGTGCGAGATCATTTTCCGGAGTAGAAAAGTCTTACCTGCACCACTCATTCCTACCAGGAGCGTATGGCCGTTAACCAGTTTCTCCGAGTCCCAAATGACCTGGACTTGATTATGCTTTTTTAGCTCAAGGGCATTGAGGCCGAACCGTATCTGCATCTGATGAGTGCCTTATAAATCCCGCGACCTGGTCAAGCAGGCCTGTATGAGGCAACTCTATTCAGCTCTCGCCATCGTTTGGGGTGTGTCTGCCCCTTGGAACGGGCCCAAATACAATCCTACGCCGCGGAAACCAACCTCAGCCCTTGTTTCTGCCTCGCAATCCGGATCAGCGCCTGCTTCAAGGGTTCGCCGCTCGAGGACGACAACGAAATTGATTCACGCAGATCGTTTGAAGACCGTTCCATGGTTGGGGATGGTGTTCTCAGCACCGCTGTCGCGGAGGCTTGAATCAAATCGCGAAACGCGGCAGTGGTCAGCTCAAACTGTGGATCAAGCAACACCTGATCGCTCCATTCGACATCAAGACAGAGTTTGATTGCTAAGACTTCCTGCCAGTCGTCCATAAGTGACATTACTGCGAACGGATGCACCAGCAAGCTTTCGCCGGCGGTATTCCATAGGGCATGGTTCCCTGCGCGACTCAAGGCCGCGATGAGACATTCCTCAACCTCGTGTTGCGAGACAGAGATAATCTCCATCGAGATAGAGGTCGCGATTAGTTCAAGGTACGGGCTAACGTTCAGTAGTGGCATTCGTCTCTCCTTTGCACCTATCAACACTACATCCCATGTCTTAAATGCAACGTTTTGCCGCCAATTTCACCGCCAACTAACCACCTGAGTCAGCAGCTGCTTTTGCTGCGTCCAGCAGAGCTGGCGCGAGTGTCGCAACGTCACGACGATCAAGCATTACCTCAACGCATGAGTTGCCATCAGTTACCTTGAGAGCAATCTCGCCATCCACATGAGCGACATCAACAACACCTTTAGTTTGGGTCACGCTATGCGAAACGATCCGAACCCCATGAAAGGAATCCTGAGCAGCGGTAACGCTTCGATTGGCTGTAGGGAGCAGGAGAAAGGACCGGGTTTCTGTCGGTAATGAATCGAATGCGACCTCATAAACACCGAACCGCTCACGAATTTTCCAACCTTGATTCTCACCGTGCATGATGATGAAGGTGACGTCGTTGCCCATGCCTGGCAGCCCTGTCAGATCTCGCATGGGCAACCAGAGTCCTTCAGAAAGATCGAGTTGGTACTCCATTTTTCGATCAGTCCACCGACGCTCGACTTTGCGACGCGAAGGTATAGCCACACCTTGGTCATCATATCTTTCCGGCCAGATTGCTTGGGGGGTAATACCTAGGCATGTCGCCACCAACGCTTGAAGCGAAGGTGACCGAGCACTTCCCAAGTTATCCAAAGCTGATCGAGGAACGCCGATATGTGAAGCGAGAGTACCCAAGACAAACCCGCGGTTTCGAAGTTCGGATTTTACCCATGTGAGCCTGGAAGGCTCCTCTGCAGGGATCGACGTAATATCGACCGCCATCAAAGATTTTTCTTCCACCATGGTGATGAAGAGTGGCTTTGGCTCCTCTGTCTCAGGAAGCGCAAACAAGCCAGGCATGAGCTCTTCAACTTGTGCCTGCATTTCTTGAGACCAAGACACGTCGTATCGCTCAGGGAAAAGAATCTTCTCTGAGACGCCAAGGGCTTTGCCAATTTCCGCTTGAGCAGCGGGGTAATGTTTTTTGCCGGCTGAGGCTATCCCCGTAACGCCACTTTTCTTGGAAAGAGAGGTCAGCGAATGCCCCTGTTTTTTCAGCGCCACCTTAATTGCATGCCACCTGAATGCGAGGGGAATTTCAGGATATTTTTCGGTCGTCATACCAAACACCTTTGGGGTTTGGATTGACGCTCTCATGGTTTCTCGAACATGCAAGGCAGCCACCAACAGACAAGTTACCGTCTCTTTAAGCCTCCTGCTTTTAACGGGGAATTCCTAGCCCGGAAAAGATACAGGACGTTTAGAGTCGTTGAAAGCAAGTCTAGGACGCTGATTTACCCTCGACTCGTTCTCGCTTTGCGCGCCAAAAACTCATCACCCAAACACCGACAAGGCAAAGAGAAATGAATCCTGCTACACCGGCGTACATCAATCGTTGATTAAAAAATGCCTGGCCAGCGTCGACCCCAGACACACAAATCAGGATCGCGATAATGCCCATGCTAGGTGTGTACCGACCACTTGAGGTTCTCAAATTCCTGAATCGGGCACCGGCGCCGACCAGTTGCGAGCGAGCTGCTCCAACCTGCTCTCTTAGGTTCTCCAGGCTTCTGTCATCCATGCCCGTTACGGACAGCGGAATTAGATACAAGGCATCTGCGATATGGCTTATTTGGCGCTGACGGCGAACCGGCTGCGACCGAATAAACGCAAGGCCCTCATGAAGGATCTGCAAAGCCTCCTCCTGCAGAAATGCGCGCTCATCATCCACTGAAATCGAATTCATTATGATGTCAGCGCTGATTCCTTCTGGGTCTTTTACGTCGTGTCGCCGAAGTACTTCAACCAGTTCCTCTTGGTCGACGCTGCAGTACCGAACAAGGTACCCACCAGATCGGCCAGGCGCCACAAAGCCTCCAAGCACCTCATGATTCGACTGATGGCTGGGATTGGCATTACCACTTGGATAAATGGCTTTGAGACCTAGAACGCTAAGATCGTTGAACAGTGATTCTATGTGCACAGTTTTCGCTCCATGGTTTCCCGCTAGCATCTCAACTCCGGGGCTCACAATGCTGGTGATCTGGCACTGAGAATGGAGCAGATCTGGTCAGACTTGCAGTTTTGCTATTTCGATGAAAATCGTTGCAAATCAAAACTCGAGTCAGACTATGAACGTACCAGACCACCCGTGGACCACCGCCTTTCACTCAGGAATGACGAGTTTTTCTGACTTTCGAGCAATAGCTCAACTAGGTATGCCAGTAGGCGTGGTAGCGACCCTTTTGACGCTGGCGCAACTACACCTCGCCATTCCAAAGCATCTAGACCAGGGGGGAATGGCCTTTGTCGACAGCGGCGCCTTCACCGCCTTCCAGAAGAAGCAGGAGATGGACTGGGGCAAAGTCATTAGCGCCTACGAGACGATTGCGACAAACACCATTCAGCCGGCCAATCTAAGCGTCGTAGCGCCGGACGTAATTGGTGACCAGGTGGAAACGAGAAGGCTCTGGGTGCTTTACGCAGACTCAATACGGAAATGGGTTGATATGGGCGTTCGAGTCATTATTCCGCTTCAGGTTGGTGAGATGAGCGGCGGTGATCTTTTTGAAGAAGCTTGCGCGATTCTGGGTACGCGAAAACTCGCCTGCGGCATTCCGTCCAACGCCGCGGCCATGAGTCATGCAGATTGCTCGACAATACGAAATAGTGATTTTCACATCCTCGGTCGAGTGCGAATGACAGATGAGCTACGACTAAAAGTATCCGCCATTCTCGCTTCGAATCCGGGAGCCAACCTAACCTCTGATGCAAACTGGCTTAGGGCTAGAACTGCAAAAATCTGCAGGATCCGAGCACATTTACCTGCATTCACTGGCGACTTTGAAAGCCGAAGAATGCGTGCAGTTCAAGCTCTCCTAACGACTGAGGGGTACCCGCAAACAAGGCATACCTTACCCCTTAATCAGGCAGTCTGCTAATTCCCATCATGGGACCCACACCCAGCATCTGTCTATATTTCAACGAGTTGGACTGGCTCCCCTGCCAGTCCTTTATATTCCAATGCTCGTGCAATTCCAGCTGGAGTTGGATATCGCATCCAAATAACAGATTCGCCTGCATGAAGCCTGTGTGTCATGCCGGTTGCCTTATAGGCCCCGTCCAGGCCTGCAAGACGCTGCTCCGCATCGGTAAATGCCCTGATCGGCTTAGACGGCTCAATCAATAATGATAGATGCTCACCCCCGTCATCAGCATCCTTCAATCGTTCAAGCGCTGGATTCGCTCCAAAAAAACTTGTGACGCCTTGAATTGTGCACTGGCTCAATGAGACACAAACACCCACCAATACCGTTAAAAAATTCCTCATGACTCCTGAGCTCCCTGCTATAGCCGCTGAAACGTGAATGTAAGGACCAAATCACAACGTTCCTGCACACTCCTTGAGGGTGGGACTTTTTGAGCTGGCGGATTCATTGCGTTCACGGGCGTCCTGTCTACGCATCTCGACGATTGCCAAGTAGCCTGCAGCCGCGCACATAGCTAACCCGGCCGCCAGCAACTCAAAGACGATTGAAACGCTCACGAATGATCCAAGCGACGTCTGCAGCGACCCGATGCTCAGTGTTGAGCTAAAGCCCAGCGTCGTTGCGACAGCGAGCCAGGACAGATAGCAAATCAAAAGGACCAGTTTGATTAAGCGCGGAGACCATCGATAAATCGCGATGCTGGAAATAACAGCCAGAACAATCGCGACCGCATCGATGAGAAGAGGCCGATGACCACCTGGTAAGGAGACAAATAACAATCCGGCATTCAGCGATGCCCCAGTGGTAAGTGTGATGAGCCGCATAGCTTCCTCGAGTACCGTTGAGAGGCTCAATGATCGGCTTGCGCAAGTAAGAAGGGAGTTTAATCGGGCCCAGAAGTGAGCCCGGACAGGCATGAAGCGAACTGATTATGGAGTAAGCGTTTCAATCAATGAACAGCCTTCGCCCTTTGCTGGCGACGGTGTGGGCTCCGGTATCAATCGGGGGACTTTCAGTTCTCGACTTAGACGACTCAGAAAGAGTCTGCAGAGGTGCAGGTTGGCGAATCTCCCTGTCAGGGGGATTTAGCAAGCGCTGCTCTTCACGCAACCTCGCCACGAGAGACTCCTGCATTGTTGGCCCATCGATACGCCGTCTACGCGATGCGCGCTCCTCGAAGACACCAACGAGAACAACCCCAAGACAAACCAATATCAAAAACCCTACCCCGGTATTTAAGATGATCGAGGCACTTGCTACGCCGGCTTTGTCTTCTTCAGTGGGTCGCGCTACCGCAATGCTTTCGATACCGGATCGTCGAACCGTATCCCCATTAAAGCGTGCGCCATAGAGAATCTCTAAGGTTCCACCCTTCTCACGCATTTCCAGGATTCGTGCATCCTTTCCTGCAAGCAAATGAATAGCTTTTTCAGCTGGATAGGCCTCACCGGTAACCATTCCACCCATAAACGAGTTGAGACCCTCGGTATCAGGCACCCGACACCAACTGGCACCGCGGTACCGACCAGGGCAAATTTCTATTTGGGTCTTACCATCCACAATGACCTTTCGCCACTGATCGCGGCTAAGCAAAATTGATTCTTTAATCCCAAGTGACCCATTGAATCCACTGCTTTCAGCGCCCTCAGTAATAAGTGCGCCTTCGTTTTGGTCGCTGGAAGATAGGGCGTACGCCTGCCCTCCCAAGCCAAGGAATAGGAGGATTACAAGAGAAAATCGGCTAGAGAACTTCACGGTGCCACCCCGCCCTTTTGGTGCGATTGAGTGAAACGTCCCATGCTGTAAATTTTCTCTTTTTCGAACTTTATTGCCTGCTCCCGGCAATCGAAAGGGCCAAATGTCACGCTGTCAATGCGCACATTCCATTGACACTTCCATCGCCTGGTCCAGACGGCAACCATAGAGGTGTCAGAGAAAAATCTTCTCAGCACCGTGAATACCTTCTGCAGGAGCAACGCTCTCGGAACAACATGTGACACACGCTCCTTAAGGAATGAGTCGACCTGCAGTCCGACTAGGCTTACCTCGTCAGCGAATCCGACGACCACGCCATCACGGATTACAATCCTGCGCTTATGGGGGAGAGATTTATTCAAGAGGTGATCTCTGTTGAAAGAATCTTAGTAACCGATCTGAAGGGCGCCGCAGCCAGGCAGCGGAGTTACCTCGAACTGCCTGACCGCCGCCAAGTGGACGTCAGTAAGTCACTGCCTGGGTTTGTGACTCGGACGTGGCAAAGTCGTACTCCGGCTTTGTTTGTACCTCATTCACCTCACTGCCATCCGGCCGAATACGCTTTTCAAGATCTTCACACGCGCGACCTTGAAAGCCCTGAAAATCAGCACTCACATTTCCGCCTTTGATGCTCACGACTACACGCTTCACCACACCACCTCCTCGGCCACAACCTCAAGAGATCCATCGGTCTGAGCCACGATCGACACGTTGTAATTTTCCGCTTCCAATTGCTTGGCGTAGTGATAGGCCAAGTAGCGGTCCACAATTTGCGTACTCACGGATTTAGTCCAGTCACCGGACGAACCGTAGTTCTCGACAAACTGATTGAAAACGCCGTTTTCAAGGTTGAACCCAAGGCGATGCTTGGAGTTTGATGGATCAACTAATACCAACTGGTACCGCTCGGAAGTGAGCCCTACGCCAATTCGGTATAGCTGCTCGTTTTGGTAGAGGTTACCCAGGCCTGATAAGGCCTTCATAAGAACGTCGATGTCCGTGTAGGACACTGCGACTTTTGCTCTGACAATATGACTCACTGCAATCTCCTAATATCAATCGACGGTCAGTTGGCGAACGTTGTGTAGCGGCTCGCTTCGATCTTGGGTATTGGCTCTGTAGAAGCCCTGATCGCCCAATTTACGAATTGAGTCGATATCAGCCTTTCTTGTCTCGCTGGCAGGACTGATATCTCCCAAAGCATCAAGGAGATTCTCTTGGTTTAACTGAGTATCCATCGACAACGCGAGATATTGAGCATCGACCACGGCCTGCTCGATTTCAGCACCGGTATAGCCAGTACTCGCAATCAACAGATCGTCCATCTTGAAGTGGTGAACATCGACACCTGCTTTCTTCAAGTGAATCTGGAAGATTGCTACGCGTTCATCCTTGCTGGGCAGATCTATAAAAAAACAGCGATCCCAGCGCCCAGCGCGCATAAGCTCAGGGGGTAAGGCGCTGATTCTGTTGGCCGACGCGACAATAAAGACTTTGCCCTTTCGCTCCTGAAGCCAATACAGGAAAGCACCGAGCAAACGACGCGATACCTCGTGGTCTCCTTCACCTTGTGAAAAGGCTTTGTCGATTTCGTCCATGAGAACGGTAACGGGCGCAATCTGGTCGATTGTCTGAAGCGCACGAATGAATTTGCCCTCAGTCTCACCCAGGTACTTCGAGTAGAAACGGCTCATGTCGAGACGAACAAGTGTTGTTCCGAACACACCCGCAGCGGCCTTAGCCATTAGCGTTTTACCACCACCTGGAACACCCGCCAGCAGCACCCCTTTTAAAGGCAAGTCCTTATCCCAACCTGCCTTTCGGATATTGAGGAATGACTTCAGTGGCTCAAGCCCACCAACAGTTTCAATGTTGATCGGCTCCAAAACATCTAGACCCACATCACGCAGAATATGGCCCTTCTCACGCCGAATCTCTGACAGGTAGTCAAGCGCCTTGTGTTTGCGATAAGCCGAAAGAATGAACACATTTCGCATTTGTGTGTGGCTCAAGCCCATGGCGTGGTTAGCAATCACAACCCGCTCGCGCTCATCAAAAATGGTCGGCACTTGGGAAGATTTGCCAATCGATCGCTCGACGTCTCGTTCGGCGCTCATCAGAACTTCAATTATTTCGGCCTGATCCATGGCTGGCAGATCGATGTGATAAACGAACTCCTCGGCCAAGGAGTCGCGACCGGCAATAACGTAGGTAATGCCGTGTTGCTCAAGAGCGGCCAGGGACGCTTTCAAGCTGGGAAGGGTTTCGGCATTTAGACGCTGTCGGTCAAAAAAATACTGGTCAAAAATAACGGCGCCACGGCTATCTTTGGGTGCTTCTCCTGCGACCTTGGCGATATAACCTGGGTCTGGCACCTGTTTGAAAGGCATTGCTAAGAAATGCTTTTTCAGCTCAGTTGCTGCTGCAGAGATGACTTGAGCGGCCCTGGCCAACTCAAAGGTTTCGATTGCAACGACCGGAAATGCCAGCTTCAGTGGCGTATTTATACGGTCGTTCAAGGCTTCATTCTTGGACATGGCAATCCCTTACGATTTCGACAAATTCATGGAATTAGTGTTTCACGAAGGAGCGCGCCGGCCTTGCCCTATTGGCGCCACGAACTGGGGCAAATAGGCTCAACAATCGCTGCATTCGAGTGAAAGCGTGGCCGGTATCAGATGCCGGCCAGGAGGAGCTTCCACAATCTATCTTCCGGGGATTTGCGAAAATGCAAGGTTGATCAGGAAAATGACCTGTCAATCAAGGTGTAGTTTTCGGCTGCCAGCTTCGCCGCTTTCGGAACCAGGCACCGATGTCGGCTGCTCCACGGTCGTGGAGGCAAGGACAGAGCGGTGATCTTCCGCACCTGCTATTGGAGCCTGCAGTACAGGCGGCGCTATGACTGGAGCTCTCGGTGCTGCATCGTTGATCTGCCCGGACGAGCTTCCAGGATTCATCGCTCTCACAATCTGAAGAATTACCATGAGGATCACTAGCCCGAAGGTGTAAGGCATTATCTTGAACATCTGATCCATCATACTATCTAGGTTGTCAGCTGCGCTGTTCAAGCTGCCGGCCGCATGAGAGAACTGAGGCAGGATGAGCAAGCTCAGGCCGCTTAGCGTTAGCAGCGTATGAAGGGATACATTGCGCATTTGATTCATTGATTTTCTCCTGGTGGGGATGATGCAATTCTCCCCAGACCAAGCGCACTTCAGATCCGGATCTGCTCCCCAAAACGGGGCCAATCTCTGGTAATACGCCACAAAAAAGCCGCCCCAAGGACGGCTACAGTGACAAGTAGTTTTCTAAGTGGATGCGGCTTCCTCAGCTACGACTGCACCTCGCTTGTAATCCTTCAGGATGGGTTTGAGCAACGCCGCAGCTTCGATCGCGTCATTCGCAACACGCTCATTTCGAGCCAACCAATACCCAAACACTGATGCCTTGCCCAGCGGATTGGTTGCTGTTTCGCGCCCCCGAATGAGTGCTTCGAGATCCCAACCAAGTGAGTAGGTGCCATAGGTATGTTTATCAACGTCGACCCAAAAGTTAGCGGAGTCGATTTTAAACATCATCGTCAGCACCTGAAGAGTGAGTGCCGCCAGCGGGTCGCTTTCGGATTCTGAGGCCATTCGCTTCATCACTGGGCCCAACTTACGCAATTGAGCGATACGAACCCTGTTGCCCCACGATATGAGACTTGGAGAGTGGGAAACCAGCTTGGGGAGATCGACCTTATAAAAACCGGGCTCAGATTGTTCAAACCACACTCGAATCACACCAGCGCACTCTGGGCAGAGCGAGTTAGCTGCGTATCGATTTTCCTCGGCCTGCCCTTTGCGACCCGAATAGTGAAAAACGTGCATACCCACATGCCCACAGATTCTCTGAGCAGGGGAATGGTGATGGTTCTTTGCCATTGAATCGTCCTCGACAATTAATGACCCCATCATCCTCACGATCTTGAAAGTGCAAGCCCTGAAAGAATCTTTTCAATCCTGCTAACTCACAGTACGGGCGCTCGCGTGCTTGGCCAAGCTGGCTACCAGCATCTGGATCAGAACAAGCCATAAGAACAACATCAGTTGGGCATTCGAGCTTGCATTGCCGTTGGTTTCGCTCTGTTGCGGGACGGGATTAGGAATTGCTCATTGCTCGAGCGTGGGAAATGGCACGAGCAATTGGGGTTGATTATGGCCTTGCGTTTAAGGCGACCAGTGAGACGCTGGCCTCATAACGAATACCGAGGAAACCCAAGATGGGCAAACACATTAACAGCACCAAACTCACAGAGACTCTAACGCTCTCGGAGTGCAGCGACGGATTCTGGCTATATGACAAGACTCGCGGCATGAATCTAAGTATGCGCGCCAAGACAACACAGGATGCCTTCGTAGAGTGCATTTCCTACTACCAAACACGACTCGCCGAAGTGGAAAGTGAACACCGTGAATTGACTGCCAAGGTTGGCGCCTTTGTGAGTCAGTTTGTGGAAGGCGATGACGCTTAGTGATCGTTCACCAGATTCCCCTAAAGCCCCTGCCCCCAACAGCTGGAGCCGAGCTACGTAGAAGCAAGCCACTTTCGACATTTGATCGAGCAAGAAAACAACGCATGGAAATGTAATTTCGTACTACGTGCGGCGCCGTCTCCAGTCGTGACCCGCTTGCAGAGCAGTCGCCCCCATAAGCCCGCTCATGCGGGCTTTTTTTGCGGCTATTTCCATACTCTCGCATTTATTTCAAAAGCCGGCGCCATCCCTATTGCTACTGCCTTGACGGCGTCCAAAGCCCCAATAGCTTGAGAAGCGCGCGAACGGCGCCGTCAGCCTTCTGGTCACTTGAACTAGGAGAGGTAACATCACGGAATGTAGAACAAAGCGACGAATCCCGCCGAAGCAACCTGAGCACTGTCTGATTAGCATCGGGTGTTTCTTGCTTGAGGTCGTATCCATGCCGCTCGGAAATGTACCTGGCCACTGCAGCGCTGCGAGAGCGACCTGCCTGACAGTTCACGACGATATCGAGCCCGGTCGAAGCTAATCGATCCACCAATGACCTTACTGAGTCAGCCTGAGGCGGCAAAAGGTAGTCCTGAAATGAAACAGGAAACTTTGCGCCAAACATGAGGATCCGCGTCTCGTCGTACTCTCCATCAACGAAATACTCGAAAGCTACGCTAGCCCACCGCGATTGGACGATTTGGGCCTGATCGTCCTCACCGTCTGAAATCGAAACCAGATGCGTCGGCGCCATCGGACAATGCGTTTCTACATCTCTTCGCCCCATGAATCGAACTGTAGGCATTTGGGCTCTCCCCCTAGGTTGGTAAGAGAATCATGTGGCCTAGCACCATTTGGATGTTCGCAATCCGGCCCAATTTTCGGGCGAGTTGGGGAGACTTGCATATTCACGTCTTCGTGCAGGATTCGTTTGCATCCATAACGAAAAGGTTCGAGAACATGAGCTTGCAAACCTCCTCCACACTTCCGGCCAAAGAAGCGGCCGACATCAACAAAGAGCAGTGGCATCAGGCATACCAAAGTGCGCGTATTGAGATACGCCGCAACCCCGAACCTGACGCCACAAACCGAGGTATCAAATGGACGGCCTTGCTAATCATCAGTAATGGGCGAGCTCAATCCATTGATCCGCTCACCACTCCCATTTCGCAACGACTTGCGGCATCACGTTTAGTTAAGTCTGAGGATTCAAACCTCTGCAGGGTATCCAATCGACATTCCTCCGGTGATGACCAGGCGGACAATGTCGAATCCATCCTCCATGGCTAGGGGAGACAAATTCTCGAATGTTGAGCCAGATGAAAGGCACTTTCTGAACGGCTCAGTACCCACCCCATTTTTTTAATGAGCATTAACTTTATGCCCGTACGACACGCGATAGTTCACCTGATCGAAAAGAAACCAGACGGTTCCCCGGCAATCCTGCACTCATCAAGCACTGAGTTGACCGAATCAAGTGCTCTTGACCAGTTGATGTCGGGCCTGAACGAAAGCTACAACACCAAACAGGGGAAGGCTTGGGGATTTTTCCATCCAGAGTCTGGAGCCCACCCTCTTAGTGGTTGGCTCAAAGATTACCTCGGCGAGGGCAAGACCTTCACAGAGCTCAGCCTGATTGCTGTTGAGCATCTGCAGCAGCTCATGGAGGAAAGCAACCTCACTTCCGGTGGGCATGTCGTATTCGCACACTATCAACAAGGGTTGACTGAGTATCTGACGATCGCGCTTGTTCACCATAGCGAAGGCGTGGCGGTCAGTGAAAGCCTTGAAGTCATCCCGTCTCGGCATCTTGATCTTAGCCAGCTACACCTGGCAGCGCGGATCAATCTTTCGGAATGGCAAAACAACAAAAACTCAAAACAATACATTTCGTTCATCAAAGGGAAGAACGGCAAGAAACTGTCTGACTACTTCCGCGATTTTATTGGTTGCCAGGAGGGTGTCGACGGGCCAGGCGAAACCCGGACCCTACTCAAAGCTTTCAGCGACTTCGTGGAGAGCGAGGACCTACCGGAGGAAACGACCAGATTTATGACAAACACCCTAGTCGACTACGCTGCGAGCCAGTCAAAACTGGGGGAACCCATTGGCCTGGAAGAATTGTCCGAGTTGATTGACTCAGAACATCCAAAGGCTTTTTACGATCACATACGAAATAAAGACTACGGCCTGTCGCCAGAAATTCCTGCCGACAAAAAAACGCTCAATCAATTCCGTCGTTTCACGGGCCGCGCCGAGGGTCTGTCCATCAGCTTTGAAGCGCATTTGCTGGGCAACAAAGTGGTTTATGACGAGACCAGCGGTCAACTGACGATTACTGGCCTGCCAACTCAACTCAAGGATCAAATAAAACGCCAGTCGATGTAATCCGAGCCCCCCCATATGCGGTCTCTACGGCCGCATTTCGAAATGCCCGCTTATCACACGGCCATATCAAGCTCTCAAGATTTTCGTGCCCTCACAGTTGCGATTGCTCTCAATCCTTTGGCTTGCTGACGCCCTCCTTGCGCGATAGCTGACAGAAATCAGAGCCCATTTCTAGGGGCGAATTGCCCGCACAAGCCATGCGGCACTTGGTAATTTCGGGTCAAATCAAATTACTCTGTATTGCACCGGGGCAATAAATGGATAGATATCATGAACTTGTAAGGACGTTATTTGGATTCCGATCCTATCGATCATTGTTGAAGGCAGTTCAAATGATTGCTCTGGGATGGATCACGATCCTTAGCTTATCTTCGCCCGTCGCTTTAGCGGATAGTGGGGGTAACATGACGTACACCTATCGCCAAACGACGGCATGCCCAGCCGGTCAGGTCGGGTCTGTCAACTGGATATGTAAGCAAGGCGGGCCTTATCCAGGTGAGGCATGCAACAGTAAGTATGGTCTTAGATCGCCCTACGATCCTTACTGGGGTCAATATTGGTCCGTCGAATCCAGCTCATGTGTGGCTGCAGCGTATTACGTGTCGACACAGACCGAAACCCAGTGGCTAACCTGCCCCGCAAGCACTCCAAGCGGTAGCATCAATCAAACCCGAACTTATGAACTGTGGTCTGACGGCAGCGCCCGTAATTACTCTGGCTTCACTGTGCACAACAGCTGCTACAACATCACACCAACTGCTGGCAATTTTACTCTCACAACTGACGAGGATGTCACAGGTTCCGCGGCCTTTGCTATTTCGGACGATGGCCCAGGACCATATACTTTTCAGATCCTCTCGGCTCCCGCCAACGGCACCGCTAGCGTAAGTGGGAACACGCTGATATTCGTCCCTAACCCAAATTGGAACGGTACGACCTCGCTTACATATCGTGTCATGGACGGCGCCGGCGCCTGGTCCGGTGCAGGTACAGCGACGATAGTCGTTCGTCCAGTCAACGATGCTCCAGTGGCCTATGCGAAAACCCTGGTCACAGACGAGGACACGACAGGCACCGTAACGCTTACCGCAACAGATATTGACTCACCAGTACCTACGGTTTTTCAAGTCGTTACTCCCTCACCAAATGGCACTGCAATTATCACAGGATCGACCCTCTCCTTTAGCCCGAACCTAAACTGGAACGGGACCACCACACTGACTTATCGGGCGCAGGATAGCGCTGGTGCATGGTCAGCACCGGTGACCGTCACAATCACCGTTAATCCAGTAAACGATGTGCCCACGCTGACCAGCACGACGCTGACTATTAGAACCAAGGAGTCGACTCCAATTACCGTTCGCACGACAGTTTCGCATTAAAGACGAGCGCTAATTGCTTCGCTGATAGAAGAACCTTTCAAGAAAACCTCCTGCCCACATGGCGTTACCTCCTGTGGGCAGGTACCGTTCCAGCCCTTGCACTTCGACAATTCATGAAACGATCTTCCCAAACAGCACTGGGAAAGAGACATGTCTGATAACTCCTCCTCCCCGACCACAGCAGTGGCCGCGGTTGAACCTACCATTGAACGCATCGAACGATTCCAGTCGCTACAAGCCGGCCAATTCTGGCGAGCGAAAGACGCCATCCCTGAAATGGCAATCAAGGAGCGGGATGTTCACCTTCTTCAATCGATTCGTTGGGTCGATAACTCTCCCCACACGATCATCATTCGAGCCCACCCATCCAAATACGACACCCAGGTTCGAGTCGAAATCCCCAACGCTGAAGGAAACATCACCAGTCGCTACATCACCTGCAAAGAGCATCCGTTCCTGCTCGCAGAATTCCTCGCAAAATTCGAATTCGAGCCCGACCACCAGCAAGTCAGAGCTGATGAGATCAAGCGAATTCAGGGCCGAGTAACAGAGCTTCAGAACGACCTAATGGAAGCTCAGGCGGATCCACAGATACTCAATGCTATCGTCGATGAGCGCATGGCAGCAGATCGCGCCAAAGAAACCTCAAGCGAGACCGCCAGCGAACAAACCATGGTGATTTCGGCCAGCGAGGAGCGGTCGCTGGCCGGTGTAGCTACCGGTAGCGTCGCTGCCGCGATCGGCAGTGGAATTACCCCAGAAAAAATCCAAGCCTTGAAATCGGTGGCCGCTCGTGAGCACAAGGTAGCGACCATAAAATCAGATTGGATTCAGGCCAAGACCACCGAGATTGCTGCCACCGTTAAGGCGATGACACCCTACTTTCAAGAAACAGCCGCCGCAGCGCTTGCCCAAACAGAAGATGTGCGCGCCTACGTGGCCAGCCTGATAGAAGGGATCGAGTCATTGGACCTCTACACAGGAAAAGGCGTTTCTGTGCAGACCATTTGTACTGGTAGGTCCGCTGACAGTCACATTCCCCTGAGCATCGTTCAACGAAAGTTGATGATAGACGAGGAGCTGGCCATCTATGTCGATCTGGACGAATGGTTTGATTTCAGCAACGAAGATCTCTTCTTTAAGGCGCTAACCGAACACGAAGCGTTGGTGAAGCAGGTTTTTCCTACCGAACGCTGCATTCTGGTGATGGCCACCAGTCGGCGAGCCATCGATTATGGAAACGCGGCGACGAACCTCAGTCGCAACCTGGAAAACCGAAAAGTGTTCCTCCTGGTGCGTGATGGCGAGAACCTCCATAGGATCTGGTCACCCATTGAGTCCCATCTGGGCGCCAGCCGGCTCTTCCCATCCAAGGACGACCAGAACAACATTTTCAAGGGTGTTGACGGGTCCGATATCAAATTCCAGGACGTGGCATACACATCGCACCTCAAGGCTCATGAAAACTTCGCCCTGCACTACAAACGTTTCCTGCTAATGATCTGTGGCCTGGATCATCGTCTAGGTCTGTTTGGTAAGTTCTATGACGGAGAGCAGTCTCTCGAGTTCATGACGCAACCCTTTCAAGACCGGTGGCTCAAGTTCATCCACGACGACGATGGCGCGGGCATGCTTCCAACGCAGAAACGTAAGCCCTTGCATACGTGGATCAGCGAGAAAAACGCATATCTTAAATCCGGCTCCCGCGTGTTATGCAACTGGCATACAGTGATGAATCCCCATACTGCACCGGGCGCATGTAGGAAAGAGGATCACCGCCATAGTGGTTTCTCATTCAGGTTTCAGCCTACCGAGCGGATAGGCCTACGCTTTGCCGCCCGCGGGGGAGACTCTCTGCACGTGTTTGTAAACGTGCAGGGTTATGGTCGAAGAAAGGAGCGTGAATTCAGCACCAAGGTCACGCTCAGTGCATTCCGACCTGGATATTGGAGTCATGCAGAACTGCCCTTCCTCGTACTGGACGCCGTTACTCCCGAGGAGCTTCATTGGTACATTCATGATCGAGATAGCCGCGAAGATCATGTCGAATATGTCCGATTCTTCAAGCATGCACTGAAGCACCTAGAAGCCGAGAGAGCACGGGAGGCAGCTACCCGCGAAAAAATGCGCATGGCGTTGCTGGAAGGAGGATTGGCGACCGCGACAGAAGCCTCAGTCATCGTTGACCAAGCTGTGGTGGCATGGAGATCCGTTAATCGAGGAAAGGAACTGCCGACTTTCGAGGGAGCCAAACTGGGCCCTGTTTGGAAAACCCTTCTCGATCAGATGTACCTTCTCGCCGGCGCCGGCCAAGAATTGGCCAGCTCTGTTCGAAGCCACTATGAGGCACTCGAATATGAGGTTCTACGAATTACAGTCACAGGCACCAGCAAATGCCATGTTTACCTGAGTCCGAAACCGCAAGAACAGGACAATCGCTTGGAGCGGCACGCGTGGGTCCATCGTATCGTGTTGGAGCAGGATCACGAAAAACTCGTTGAGAGGGATCGCAGCTGGGAAGCCTTACGCTCCCAGGACGCCTCGGAGACTGAGCTCTACCAGTCCGACAGCGTTAAAAATTGGCTGGCAAAATCTGTATTCGAATCATTTGAGGCGAAACAACGACTGATGACAGTCTGCGAGGATTACTCAAGCGTTCTGGCGATGCTGCAGGGTAAACAAGCAATCAGTGCTGATCAGCACTGGGACCTCTTCGAGCAATGGATTGATGTGAGGGAGAAACTCTCAACTAGCCAGGTCGTAGATCCAAGCATTTCGGTCCCCTTTGGCCTGAAGTATCAGCGTGACCAAAATGTGAGTTTTTTCTGTGTGACCACGTCGGCTGCTTATGCCCTCCTTCACCGCCTCGCCCCCAACGAGCACGTGAAAGACAGAATGAAAGCCAAATTCCTCAGCACGTACAAACACGCTCATCAGGCACTGTCATGCTATCGCGATGCCATAAACGAGGATCCATCGTGGTACCTCGGCTACCGGGATGTAACGCCAAAGCGAAACGAATCAATCTTGACTGGCCGTCTGTACAAAGGAGACTTTTCACCTTCTATATCCGTTAACAATTTGCTCACCTATCACTTCAGTTCCTGGGCCGAAGGCGATGGCAAAGAGTCAAAATACTGGATTGCGGGCAACGCAGTATTTCCAGGTGCTCGTGAGTCTCTTGATGATTGTCTTGGATTGTCACTTCCAGAAAATTTTGATCCGGTGAACCTTGTCGAGGTCACGGCAGAGGATAACGGCAAACCAGTAAAGAACGGCCATTGGTTCGACGTTGCCCCAGTCAAAATTTCACTGCAAATGCGTGATGCCAGCCCTATTAAGGCATCACAATTTTCGTATAAGCGCATGCAGTTCGCCTCACCAGCGGAAGCCCACGAACACATTCGCGCTAGAGCTCGCACTCTTGGCCGGAAGGCCATTCCTGAGGCTGAAGTCAAAGACGTTCTACCGTCACCAGATGGGGTCGAACGGTGGTTCACAGTAGATGGGAAAAACTAGACCTACTTTTGGGGTGTCGTCGAAACACTCTAGAAGTACGATCCGGTCAGTCAAACCACGGTGAAATAGGAGACTGCTGCATGAACGTTGCGAACGCCGATACAAATGAACAAACGCTGAGGGAGCTCTCGGTGACATTACTAGGCAAAATTGTCCAGGAGATCGCCAATTCAGAAATTCAAGATGAGAGGCATGCCAAGCTGCAGCAGGCAAAAGGTATGGCCAGGGCATATCGTGAACTTCAGGTCGTGCCCGCAAAGCTGACCTTTTCGTTCGAAGGCCACATCGAAAGGGTTTACCGCCGCCTGGATGCCCCGCAGCACGCACCTGCATCTGAGCTCGAATGGTAACAGTGCGTGGGGCCGACAGCCCCTTGCGCTTTTGGTATCACCGGTATCGTGATCAGTGATTACCAAAGGCAAGAGCTTCCAATGGAAAACCTGAACGAACTGAAAATACTCGATTTCCGCACTGCCCGAACCGGGACCTTGGTTCGGCGCAGTGCGCACTTTCTTCAAGACCGTTGTGGACAAGCAAAGACCCAACTCGGGGTGATAACTGGATTCGCAGTCTTCGAGGATAAAAAGAAAGCTCCCATCGTTTGGCCCATTGTCTTCTGGGAGGGGAATGCATCTGAAAGCACCACGCATCCCGCGCTCATCTCACCGTTCCGCGCTCACACTCTGCCCACTATCAGCATGTTCGAATAGTCTGCTACCTCATTGCCTATACGTTGACCACTCCCCCTCCTGTTGGTCGCGCACCTCAACTTCGTGCTGTACGACAGGGAAATCTATGCCCTCCAGCGGGCCCAATGTGGCGCCTAGGATTCTTTTTGGAAAGCATCATTGGACCATCTACTAAACATTGAGGTCTGCGATGTCTACCAAAGAAACGGAACACCAGGTGCTTGGCGAATTGGTTGCCGACCTGATCAAAGAGCGAAGAGCAACCCGCCGTATGCGCTACATCAAATACGGACTATTTGCCGTCATCGCTGTTGCCCTGGATATCGCAGTGTTCTCCTCCGCCACCGGACAATTCGGCGGCGATGATTCAAAAGACAAAGAAATCACTGCCGCAGTTAACGTTTACGGTGAAATTTCTGAAGGAGGGCAAGCAAGTGCTGAGGTGATCAAGAAAGGCCTACGCCAAGCGCTTGAGGATAAACGCACGAAGGCGGTTGTCCTGCGAATCAACTCGCCAGGTGGCAGTCCAGTGCAGGCAGGGGAGGTTTACGACGAAATTAAGCGTCAACGCGAGCTACACAAGGACACGAAGATCTACGCTGTCATCAGTGATCTGGGGGCCTCTGGCGCCTACTACATCGCAAGCGCTGCAGATGAGATCTACGCCAACAAATCCAGTTTGGTCGGCTCGATTGGTGTGACTGCGGCTTCGTTCGGCTACGTTGATCTAATGCGTACACTGGGGGTGGAGCGCCGTGCTTACACGTCTGGCGAACATAAGGCCTTCCTCGATCCGTTCCAACCTCAAAATCAAGAAGAGGCCGCATTCTGGTCGAACGTGCTGAAGACCACGCATGCACAATTCATCAAGGCGGTAGTGGACGGCCGCGGACCAAAGCTCAAGAGCAGCGAGCACCCTGAGCTCTTCTCTGGCCTCATCTGGTCGGGCGAACAAGCTCTGCAGCTTGGTCTCGTCGATCGCTTAGCTGACGTGGATTACGTTGCTCGTGAAGTGGTTGGAGCAAGCCATGTTGTCGATTTCACTGCCAAAGAAAATCCGTTCGATCGTTTCGCAAAAAAAATCGGCGCTTCAGTAGCTGAGCACGTTTCGATGACCATGGGATTCAGCGGTCCCAACCTTCGGTAAAAACTCCTGGTCGAACAAGAGCCGGCGCTTACGCCGGCTTTTTCGTTTACGCCCCTACCCCATAGTCACCTTGCTGAAAAAGTTCTGCTTTTCCCTCCCAAGCTCTCGCCGATGAACAAGCGACGGGTTGCGCTTTTGAGAATCTCCGGATGATCGGCGGTATGTCCATTCGCCTTCCCTCATCAGATCACCGGTAGAGACCATGAGCGCTTTCAACAAAACCTTTCCCACCATTGATTACAAGACCCAGTACCAGCTTGGCCTTAATGAGTCAGATTACTGGCTGATCGTAGATCTCTTCTGCGGTGGAGGCGGCGGTTCTACCGGTCTGGAAATGGGTTTGGGGCGCCGGGTAGATATCTGCGTCAACCATGACGAGGCGGCCATCTCGCTCCACACTGCCAACCATCCATACGCCACTCACTACCAAACCGATGTATGGGGTGTTGACCCAGTAATGGCCTGCGGAGGAAGGACTACTGGCTGGCTCCACGCTTCGCCTGACTGTACTCATTTCTCTCAAGCTGCAGGTGGCCAACCTAGATCCAAGGAGATACGCGATTTGCCATGGGTAGTCGTGAAGTGGGCAGGCAAAGTGAGGCCGTTGGTCATCAGCGCAGAAAACGTGAAACAGATTTTGGGTTGGACCAATCTGGTTGCCAAGCGCTGCGCTCAAACAGGCCGTGTTGTTAAACTTGATGGTTCAATTGCAGCACCGGGAGAAGTGGTTCCTCGGAAAGAGCAGTACCTGATTCCCGATAGTGGTAAACCCACTGGTAACGCCCTACATCGGCGTAAGCAAAGCCGCAAATATCGCCGTCACGGGTCCCCGGTTAATCGCACCTGGAATCACTTTATTCGAAGCCTGAAAGCGCTGGGTTACAACGTTGATTGGCGGGTTTCTCGTGCCTGTGATGATGGGGCCCCTACCATTCGCGAGCGCATGTTCCTAATCGCACGATGTGATGGTCATCCTATTGAATGGCCCGAGGCATCTCACGCAAAGCATCCGAAAAAAGGACAGTTGCCCTATCGCACCGCCGCAGAATGCATCGATTGGAGCAATCTAGGCCAAAGCATCTGGGGACGTAAGCGCCCTCTGGTGAAGTCCACCAATGTCCGGATCGCCACCGGCATCGAACGCTTCGTTGTAAATGGACGGCCTTTCATTCTCCCTGCTACCCATCAGGGGAGCGTGCGCCTTCACGATGTTGACGAACCTATGCGGACTGTCACTGGCGCAAACCGCGGGGAATTGATGGTTGGTACTCCGATCATTGCCCCATTTCTCACAGAGCATGCCAACGCATCTCAGCAAAGAAACATGTCGGCAGAAGAACCCCTTCGGACGATCTGTGCCCAAGTCAAAGGGGGGCACTTCTCTGTCGTGGCCCCTATCCTGGTGCAGGCAAATGGCGGCAAAAACACCACCCCTGCTCACCCCGTTTTCGCGCCATTCAGCACCATCACCGGCTCCGGCAGCCAACAGCAGTTGGTAACGGCAAAGCTGGACAGCCATGACTTCCAAAACCAGCAGTTCAACAATGACCAGATCAACGCTGCGCTGCGCGTCGCTGACTTCATGCTTGAGCATGGTACACGCGGACCTGAATCAACAGTTCTTACCGTTGAGGAGAGGCTCGATCTGGTTACGGTATTCGTTGACGGCGTCCGGTACCTAATCGTTGATGTATGCCTACGCATGCTCGATGCTCGCGAGCTATTCCACCGCCACAGCGTGGGCATAGTTGTTTGGTCTTTTCCATTAGCATGGATTGATCCCCATCCAGCTCTTGATTTCCCCCTTGTACAGCAGTGACATCACCTAATACAGCAGCCGACGTACCGCTAATGGTTGGCGGGTTCTGCTCACCTGCAGGCACTTGCCCGAACCACTCAATAAGGCGGTTTCCGTCGATTAGGCGAACGCTTGTTCCCTTTGCGAATTTCCAAGCATCCTTGGTGAATACACCGGAGGTAACAACGTACCCCCCTGCCGCCCCTCGAGCGGACATAACGCCATAGAGTTCGCGCACGACCTGGACGCTCACCTTTTCTGCGCGCCATTGCTTGCATTGGACCAGGAACAACTCGCCTCCGCGGCGCAACTCAATATCGATACCACCATCAGCTCCCTTCGCCGTTTCGTTGACCGAATATCCCTGCCTGCGGAGAGCTTCACCTACCATCCGCTCGAATTGATCCCAAGTCAGATCGCGGATTAGAACGCCAGGTTGGGAGGACCGGGAGATGCTTCTAAATTTTCGCGCGCGGATCGTTCTTTGAATCCATCCCAAAATCCCGCCCAATAGAAAAATTGGCGGAATAACAAACTGTCCTATAAATGCGGCTAGCCGAAGAATGTAAAAGCCGACTGCTTCAGCGAGATGGCCTACTGGCACGACTCCCATGGTCGGCAATTCAGATCCGCCGTAGTAACGCAGCGTTGCGAATGAGCCGCCAGCGATCAATAAATTCGCCCAAAGAGGGATCTTCATCGCTATCTTCAGAAGATCATCGAGTGTCGAGGTCCTGCGCCGACGTGCCATATAGTGCTCCGCGATTGAAAATTCCATTTTGGGGGAACGCTGAGAGCCCGAAATGCCGATTGGTCCCTGCCCAGGTACCCATATAAAACTTATCGTCTAGCTGCGACTGGCATTTCCGTGACCTTCGGCCTTGTAATTCTGCGTGTGCTCTTCGGCAGTACTAAACTTGATCCACACCGTATTCGCGGGAGTGGATCATGAGTGACGCATACACCTACCCATCCCTTCAGGTCACGCTTGGGGTATCGACGCTGCACTACATCGCCATGGTGGAAAGTCTTCGGGCGGAAGTGGGTCGACTCCGCAGTGAGCGATCCGACATTTGTTTGAAAACCTTGTCCGAAAACCGCGGCCCGACCGGAGACGAGGCCGCTCGGGTGCGGGTACTCAACAGCGAGTTGGTCGGCAGGGAGCCGGAGCTGTTGGTGATCTTGGAATGTCTCTACACAGCGCTACGGGATGACATGGAGCTGGCCAAGCCGCATCCGTAGCAAAGGGGATCTCCTTTCAGCGTCCGCTGAAATTTCCGTGACCTTTTGGCGACCTTAGGAATCCACAGACTAATACCCCCCCGCGAATGAGTCAGTGCGATGGCTTCATCCAAAGTCTTGCCTTGCCCTGAGCGTATCAAGCCGCAATTGCTAACCATGTCCAGCCGTCCCCCATCTGGGGATGACTGGTTGTATGAAATAAAATTTTATGGCTACCGGCTGATGGTGCGTATCAATGAGGGTCACGTCACCCTGTTCACTAAAAATGGCTTTGACTGGACCGAACGTATGCCGTTGCTTGCCAGGGAGCTGCTGGCGTTGCCCGTCCGCTCGGCGTGGATCGATGGCGAAGTCATCGTTCAGGATGAAGACGGTCGACCGCTGTTTGCGTCTTTGCAATCAGCGTTCAGCAGCGGCAAAACCGATTCGCTGTGCCTGTTTGCCTTTGACCTGATGTTTGAAAATGGCCGCGACTTGCGTTCATTGCCCATCGAGCAACGTCGGTCGCGCCTGAGCAAATTACTCAACCGGGTTGACCTGGAACGTGTGCGGTTGTCCCACACCTTGGACGTCGACCCCCGCGACCTGATGCACAACATTTGTGCTTTGCAGATGGAGGGTATCGTCTGCAAAAGAGCGGGTAGTCCCTACACTTCCGAACGCGACGGAAATTGGGTCAAAGTAAAATGTTCGCCACGCCAGGAATTCATCATCCTTGGCTATACCCGTGCGGCGGGTGGCATCGGCTCATTGCTGATCGGCCTGCACAATGACAGGGGGCAATTGGTCTATGCCGGTCGCGTGCGCTCCGGTTTTGACAGCCGCACGCTCAAACACCTGCGCACAGCGTTGACGCCGCTTGAACAAGCTGACGCATCACTACCCGTACCGCCAAAACTGGCCAAGGGAATTACCGTCGCTTGGGTACAACCCCAGCTCGTTTGTGAGGTGAAGTACACCGAAATCACCCCTGCGGGAAAGGTTCGACACGCTGTTTTTTTAGGGTTGCGCGAGGACAAACCGGCGTCTGAAATCAATCTTGAAACGGATGCTCACGACTCGCCGTGAATACAGTGAGTCGGTGCGTATCAGGAGGTCACTGTGTACGAAGTCGCCTTTACTAGTCGAGATGCCTGTGCACGCTGTAGAACTGGACTGTTCTTGAACTGCCAATTGCTCCTTTTGGGGGGACAGACTGCGGGTTTGCAACATTTCTCGTCATGAGATGATTACATCTACCGAGCGGCTTGAGGTGACCTCACAGACCCGAGTCAGCTCTAGGATCAGGCATAGAGGTTAGAAGGAGCATATCTCCAATGAAGCGCCCGACTCACAAGGAGTTTCTCTGGTCGTATGGATTCTGCGGGGCATTGGGCTCCGGCTTAGTGTTGTATTGGCTGCTGGGCTATGAGGGTGATTCTCTTGCTGAAACCATCGCGGCAAGTGCAATTAGCTTTCTGGCCGGCTTGTGCATCCTTCAAGTTGGCGTGGCCGCCATAATTGTTGAGCTCGGCCGGCGTTACTCTGATTCGTCGTTTACCGTTGTTCGGCGTCTCGCTGGCATTGTCCCCAATTGGAGTCGCCGCACCGACCAGGACAAGTCGCGCAATTAATCAAGGAAATGGACCAAATGCGGGCTAAGCCCGTTAAAGATGGGTGCTTTGGGCTCCCCTGGACCGAGCAGGAAACGATCAATGAGCGAACTTATCGAAGCGCTTCGCGCTACAGCCACCCGGTGGCGAGCAGGCAACCTAGAACACCATGGCGGCGTAGTACTGGTATGGCAAGGTTCAGTTTACGGCTGGAAGAATTCATTGCGTGACGCGAGTCACGAACGACCTGGCGCGTATGCCATTGACGACGCTGGCCACGTCTTTGTTGCGGAAGGCGGCGACGACTACAACGGCGCTAAATGCTGGGTCGTAACTGATCCGGACAACGATCAGCAACAAACCGAAGCCGACCGCATCGCTGGACAATTCGAAACGCTCCGTGACCAGGCTGTCGCGGCGGAATACAGAAACGATCTGAGCGACGATGAAGTTGCCGAGTTGCGGACACAAATGGCGGTGCTATCGAGCCAGTACTTCAACCTCACCGGCGAAGCCCTGAAGTAACAAGGAAAAATCATGTCTGATGGCAAAAACACGAAAATTGAACAACCGCGGGTATTGTTCGTCGACGAGATGGGCAGCTACTTTGGGGGCCAAAACGATCACCTGAAGGAAGCCCTGCGCGTGATTGATGGCGTACCCAACGCTAAATACCTGGTCAGAGATGGGTTGGTTTTCGTATTCGACAAACTGGTACAGCTGGTGAAAGAGCGCCAGAGCGATCAGTCAGATACGCCCGTGGCCGAGTTGGCCTGCAATTTGGTCGACGAGGCTACCGTTTCGGCCAAAGAGGCTGTCGAGGCCTGGGGCGTAGTACCAGTTCCTTACGAAATGAAAACCGTCGCTGGTAGAGACATTGCCCCGATGGGGGCGCCAGCGAATAGTCTCCTGGTCCGTCATCGGCCTTTCAATGCCCACCTGCCGGGGTCTTACCAGAACGAAAAAGACGTGCAAGCTGCGTTCGCCAATATTCTGGTAGGTGGCATTCAGCCTGGCAGCGGTGATTTCACCTATCGTGGACAGCCAATGACGCTGTGTGAGCCCCTCGATCTGACGCTGCTGCCGGCGCGACCAGTAACCCGTGAAGGTTTGGAGCCGGCGAGCTGGTTCTACACCGAGTTGGGTAGCATCACCTACGAGCCCGGATTTGAGCCGGTCTCGGAGGTGATGTTCAATCGTGTGAAGGAATTGGAAACGGACTGGCGTGACGATATCGCCCGTGCAGCTACACACGCTCAAAACCGAGTTGACGATATGTGGACTCAAACGGCAGATCTGCGCATCGGAACGCTGAACGACCCATCTGATGAGGTTCCGGAGTACGGCCTGGAAGACTTCGCAGAGCTGCGATCGTACTACCCCGAGCTGTCCATGCTGTCGGACGGCTCTCTCTACTCATTATTCGATGTATTCCAGATGGAGTGTCGGTTCATCAATGGGTGGTCGGCAAACCGTGACAATGACTTTCTGTTTTATCTGCTTGGTAAGGTAGTGGATCGCGAGAACGATCACGAGTCAGCGAAAGACGTCGGGGAATGGGTTGCTGATGCCTTGTTGCACGGAGACACCCTGGACGCGGCTCTGGGGTTCGGTCGTGATGCCACTCGGTATAACCAAGCAATTGGCAAGCTTGCGCACCGCGTAGCCTCAGCCATGCGATTCCTGGCTGAGGACAAGAAGGCAACTGATCTTCGTGGGCACGCCATCACGACAATGGGGGACGCATTCCGGATCGGCAGGAAATTCAATGCCACGGTGATGGTTGCAGAGCAAAAGCTGCCACTCTGATCTCACCGGCGAAATTCAACTGCAGCACTAGCCCCGCCAGTCGGGGCTATGTCACATCTGGGGGGACGGTTTTCGCGCCCACGTTGAGGGAAGGCCGCTGCGCCATTAATCTGGGCACATCTTTGACCATGATGCAGTAAGCAGGACATTCCGATTATGCCGACCTCCAACACCCCGTTAGTTCTGTACGTGTACCGCTGCACCGCATGTGGCCATGCAGGGGAGTTGCACCTGCCTGAATCTTCGCCAGAGGTGACTACAGCGTGCTCCGCTTGCGGGGCCGAAGTGCGGGCAGAGTGGGACGGTGGCGTAGAGTTAACCACCAACGAGCCCGAGTAACAGGCAAGCCGTTCATTCCACCCAAAGTTCGCAATTAGGAGTGTCCTAGCCGGCGGTTGCTACCAATCGATCGGCCGGATACTGACTCAGAAAACCCATCGTGCTGCTGACTGACGCATCCAACCACTCGTCAAACTGTGCGGGGGAAAGGATTGTCACCATCCGCTTTTCGTCGCCTGGTTTGTGGAAATTTTCCATGAGCCGGTGCCCGGAGGCGTTCACAGTCAGCATCGTGAAACTCCAGCAACTCCAGCCTTCTCCTTTCATTGGATCCTCCGGACGCCTCCACTCCCAGAGTCCAGCAATCCCCATGAGTTCGCCGTCTGCGCGGGCGATCCGCGTCGAGATAGCCTTTCCGGTACGCCAGTCAGTCTCGAAAATGCATTGTGCTGGAATGATGCATCGCTGACCTTTTTTCCAAGCGTTTCTAAACGATGGTTTCTCCGCGGCGGTCTCACTGCGCGCGTTATACGTGGACCGAGCCAGCGATGCGGACTTCGCCCAAAAAGGAAGTAGACCGAAAGTGCCTGCCGATACTTCGTAGCGAGGCACTGCGTCATCCTGGGCGTCGGCATGAGGGTGACGTCGTACAAACGCGCCTGGTGTAGCCAGGCCAGAGATCCGTGACGTAGTCGCCCTCAGGCTGCGCACCGAATGCGATCGCCAACTGCCGTGGTTCTGGTGCGTGAAAGTGGCTGCACATGTCTAACCCCCATTCTCAATTGGGCGTCCATAACCGACTGGGGACGCCTTCATGTGTTGGAATCCATTTCCGGACATTGGTTCTGCCCGCGGGACGACACGCCCCTCCTGCCCTACCCTCCCGCTTAGGCACCTCAGGGAGATGCAGCTGCAGGCGCAGAGGTGAACGCAGTCGTTTTCGCATGAGCTTCGTTCACAAATGCCGTGATGTACTCAATAACCCGCGGTTTGAGTCGTGAGTAGTGCGTACCGAGATCCTCAAGAGGTTCGCGCTCGATCCAGGCAGGAAAGGCCGTGGCCAATTTTTTATCGACAACTGAACTGTTGTGTTTGACGCAGTTGTTAATCATCCGCAGCTCATTGGCTGCGTCATAACCAGCCAAACTCGGGCAATCGATCACCCCAGACTTGCCTGCAATCAGGTCCTGCTTTTTTGCGGGAGCTAGACCTGGAAATGTTCCCCTCAGAACCTTGCTGATCTGGATTTCTACCAAACGGTGAAGGCCGACGATTGAAAGCTCCTCTCCGAGGCTTCTAACCTCCTGAGCCTGGTGGTAGTCATCCTCGAGAGATGACACAAAGCCCTCAAAATCCTGCTCGTGCTCGAAATCACTAGCGGACACACCTCCATAGGAATCCCTGAGGGATTGCTCTTGGGCGGAAATGGAACGGTAGAAATGATCGCGGAACTCGTCGAGCACGTCTGTATTGAAGCTCAAATGCATCAGCTTCATTAGGGGCCCAAGGCCTTGGTTTTTCTTGAACATGAAAAATCGTCCCCGACTCACTCTATGTGAATGCCCGACTCATAGACCAGGCGTAACGGGGACGATCATAAACAACTTGGGGAGGTGTGGCAGCTTAGGTATCTCGGACAAGCACGTGTTAAGGCACCGGCAACCGATCAGCGTATTCGCCGTCGACGTTCTGCAGCTCCTCTGCCTGCGCATTCACGCTGGAGGAATCGGTACCTATCGCACCAGGGCAGCCTCAAATGCCGCCGATACAATTTGGTTCCCTTTACAGCTTGCTGGCACCGCCCCTTCAAATGGTTACATGAAACGCAGGGTAGGCGGTCAGCTGGGCTCACCAAACTTGAGAATATCCTCTCACCCTATTTGGGATATGCAATGGGGGCGACAAACCAGCTCTCTCACAGGTGAGTAAGCACGAGGACTCCATTGCCTAAACGCACTGTACCTTTCGGTTCACTGCGGGACTTGCGAATATGCGCGCGTGATACCAAATGGAATTTCCACGCTCAACCTGGACATGCACTTGAAACTCCAATACGAACTGCAGCTAAGCGCCTCTCGAAATGCCGTGTGGATACATGCCAGCGATGGTTCGACGGTTGGCCGCTTTGGGAGGATGGGCATCGACCTTCACAACACCGTGACCGAACAGATGGCTGGCGCCTCCGAGTGCCGCCTTTGCACCCACGGACAGCCCAGAATAGAAGATTGGGAACTGTTTCGTGCTAAGGCCCTTGAGTGGTGGGGACTGGCGGTACCAGTTGATGCGTTCGATAAAAACTTTCTAAACACGTCTGCATAGTCCCGCGGTACACCAGCTAGGCCTGCTCAAATTTTGGCCGTGTATCAGCTGTAATTGGACAGGCTGCAAAGCTGGCCGTTGGCACCCGCCTCTCATTTCCACAATCGGCCACACACGGTTGATCCATGTTTGTCCAAACGGGACGACATGCTTACCCCATAGTCAGTTTATGATCGCTTATCGCTCTTAACTGACTATGGGGTAAGAACAGATGTCTGTATCAGAGCGCTACAACCCTCGCGACTTGACTGGAACGCACCCACAACACACCAGGCATCGGCGCCGGCGACCTGATGCGCCGGTTGGCTTTCAACCTTTGGTTTCGTCCCGCAAATTGCGCGGCCCCACAAAACGCATCACCACCAAACTCGCAAGCATTCCAACCGCACTGCCGAGCAGCAGCCAAGCGCCAGGAGCGATTGCGGGGCTGTCCGCGAGCAGACCCAACCCGCCTGCAAATGCAGCACAACCAACAGACCTGAAGAACGGCTTGGTCTTCAACCGAAGAGGAGTGAGCTCGTCAACTCCTCGCTCGACTTCCTCCGCACCGGCTGCGGTCTGTTGTCTGATCGACTCGTTGAGCTCAATCAGGTCTAGCGTCCGCTCGTCTTCCGCTGTCGTATTCTGCTCTCGGTGTAAGCGCCGCTCGTAAACTGCATTCCGGACTATCAACTCATTAGGCAGTCCTGGTACGGAATTCCATTGGCATGTTTTGACGCCATAAGCGCTGAGAAATCGAGTAGAGACATGCGGTCGTTTTAGTATTTGAAGATATCGCTGATCAAGCACAACGACCCACTCATCCCTTTCATCACTGGGCGCGACGATCATCATCCGCTCCGCGGCGGGGTATTTTGCTTCACTGACCCAGGCAGCAATTGATGGCTGCTCGTGCCTTCGCATCAACGCGACACGGTGCTTGCCTTCGTGCGCAAAGAAAATCCCCAGTGCGGGATACCAGATATACAGCACATCATCCGGTGTGCAGAAGTCACTCTTGTATTTGGTGATCCTTTTCCAGACCTCATTGTCACTGACGTCCTCAGGAAATCCCCCAATGTTGGAGCCGACGACGTAGCGAGGATCCACGTAAGCACGCAAGGCCCGCTGTTGCAGGTCCTGCTCCCAATTCAAGAAAGGCAAAATCAGCCGCATAAAGTCGCTTGGCCAATATGCACACGTATTACCGCGTGCCGAGGCCATCCAGTCATCCTGAAGAGCCTGGCTCGGTCCACCTTTGGAGAGCCTGTCTAACGTGATTTTCAGATCACACAAATTTCGGACTTCCCGCTCAAGGGCGTCCGGTACCGTCGATTGCAACAAGTTCAGCGGTTCATCATTCTTCACGCACATGCCGCCTCACATACCATGCCGACTTTCGAGCTCGGGGCACGCAGTCCTTTCGGTGGGTCGAAGGAAAAACGCTTTCAGGACTGGTCCCGCGTCCGTAACGGATTGTCACCTTGGCTCCTTGATTGGTAGTCCGAATTTGACTCGCGGATTCGGGATCGTTGGCGTCTGTTCGTGACGCTGCCGCAGGCTATAGGTTCACTGTTCGAATAATACGGTTAGCGCCTGGCAATAGTCGTCCGACCTATCACCATACGTAACTTACCCCTTAATCAGGTTGATATCCCGATTTTCAGCGATCGGCTTCGCACCGCTTCGCGGGTCGTTTCCCTTGCCATTTTTTCCCTGCGCTAGCGCCTTTCGGCGCGTGGAATTTGTGGCGAGTGCCCTTCAGTGTATGCTGCGCCTATATACTGTACATTCATACAGGCACCATATGAACGATATCGCCATCCTCGGGCGCGTCCGCCTCGAAATTCCCGACGCGACAATCCCCTACTTCACGTCGACGCTGAGTTGCGGCTTTCCCTCTCCTGCAGAGGATCTGATCGAGGAAATGAGCTCGCTAGACGGACTCGCCATCTCGAACCCACCGGCAACCTACCTGGTGCGATGCGCCGGCGACTCCATGATTGATGCGGGCATCTATGAGGGAGACGTCATTGTCGTCGACAGATCCAAAAAGGCTGTCAACCGATCGATCATCGTTGCTGTCTTTGAGGGTGAGTTCATCTGTAAGAGATTAATTTTTAGCGCCGGTAGCGTTCTCCTATGCCCTGAAAATAATAATTATTCTCCAATTGTCATTAAAGACATCGAAAGCTTAGTGGTCTGGGGTGTCTGTACTTTCAATCTGCATAAGCTATCCACGATATGAACCGGAAGGCGTTCATACTTATTGATGCCGACAATTTTTACTGCTCCTGTGAAAGAGTTTGGCGGCCAGAACTCTGGAATAAACCAGTGGTCGTCGCTGGAAGTGGTGATGGTTGTGTTATTGCTCGTAGCCCTGAGGCCAAATCTCTCGGAATCAAGATGTCCGCCCCAGTACATCTAGTCCGGGAAGAACATTGGCGCTCTGGACTTGTTATCTGTTCCGCAAACTTTCCCCTCTATGGTGACTTGTCCTCAAGGATGATGCGCACTATCGCGACCCTTGTGCCAGCCTTGACCGTCTACTCGACGAGGCTTTTTGTTTATGCGATGGGATGAGTGATGACCAGTTACACCAGGTGGCTGTGCAGATCCGCGCAAGGGTCTTGGCATGGTGCGGGCTTGGTACTGGCGCTGGAATTGGTCCTACTCCCACCCTGGCAAAGCTCGCCTCCTACGCTGCCAAGCGTGTGACGAAAACCGGGCTGGTCAACCTAATGCAACCCGAAGACCGGCTCATGATGCTCCACCTTGCGCCCGTCTCTGAGGTTTGGGGAATTGGACCATCCGTAACTGAGAAGCTCCGTCTGATGGGGATAAACACCGCGGCGCAATTCGCTCAGCTCCCGCGTCACGTTGTTGAACGAGAGTTTCCTGTCACTGTCCTGAGGACCCAGCTAGAGCTCAATGGCATCTGTGCCGTCCCTCTGACTGGAAACGACGGAGTACGTGACATGATCAACGTCTCCCGCAGCTTCACTGCGAGAATTGAGTCGGAGGAAGAGCTGGTTGCTGCGACGGTGGATTTTGCCGCTCGGGCTTCGGCGAAACTGAGGAAACAAGGTTCGGTGGCATCCGCCATGCGGGTCTATGCGCGAACAAGCCCCTTTGACAGTAAGCAAGCACCATACGCTAAAACGGTGACCGTTCCTTTCTCTCAGCCGGTGGCTGATGCTCGGGTTTTCGCTCGCAGCGCCGGACAAGCCGCACGATCAATTTACAGGCCTGGCGTTCGTTTTTCTAAGGTGGGGATTCTGCTCATGGGGCTGCAGTCAGCAACGGAAATGCACCAGCAGGACATGTTCGGATATGACGCTGGCGCGGAGGAGAGAGTAATGGGGGCAATGGATCTGATAAATGCCAAATACGGTCGAGGTACCGTAAAGCTTGGACGTTCGATTCTGTCGGCCGAAGCAGAAAGCCGCGGCAAAAACATCAGCCCCGCTTTCTCGTGCCGGATATCAGATTTGAAATTGGTTTACTGACAGGAACTGCTGCGCACTACTGCAAGCAGCAAGCTGCTTGTCCCTGTCCATTTCCCTTCGGGCTGCGACCTCAGTCCTTCTTGCTGAACACAAGAGCAAGGTGGTTCCGCTGAGGTGCAGTCTTACCCCACGCCTCCTCGATACGTTTCTTCGCGTGGACTTGTGCCGGCATTAATGGCTGGTGACCGTGTTCCAGACATTCTAGCGCGGTGCCTTGACCTGCCTCCTCCAGATAGCGGTACGGCTCTTCTATGAACGTCGCGAAAGGGACGCTCGTTATCCGGCTTACCCTGGCTTCACAGTAAATGTCTGCCCATAGGTTTAACTCGTTACGACCTATGGTGATTTGGGTGCCAGCATCGCCTTCGTTGGACATATGGTTTCCTTATGGTTTGAGATGGCCAAAGCCTACAACAGGTCAGCGAAATGCAACCCTAGATAGGAGGGTTGGCATTGACCCTACGCTGCAACTCGAGCAGCTGCTTACGCGCCTTCATGTTCATGACCAAAGCCTCCCGAAGCATTGCGAATTTTGGCTCGTATTGGTGAAACAACTGCTGAAGCCAATAGTCCGCTTTTCTGATAACCGCGTTCGGA
Source organism: Pseudomonas sp. G(2018) (assembly GCF_005502415.1). NCBI lineage: Bacteria > Pseudomonadati > Pseudomonadota > Gammaproteobacteria > Pseudomonadales > Pseudomonadaceae > Pseudomonas > Pseudomonas sp. G(2018). The sequence goes on from NZ_SCOO01000036.1 coordinate 64,525, forward strand.
TTGTATGTGTAGCCATCCCCTTTTCTGATCACCTCCTGCCGCTGCCTCTTACCACCTCCAGGCTTGTCGGAAAAAATAATTCGCGTCCATACGATAGACACCGAGCCTTCCCTGTTTGTCTTCACCTGAACGCTCCGATAGAGAAGCTTGCCCTCGTCCTTGGCGTCCTGGATGAATGCATCTTTCAACCGGAGCGCTTCGGTTCTGAGCTGGTCATGGATTGCATCGCACTCCTTAATCATCGGCAGGTAACGGGCACTCAGCTCACCGCGAATAGCAGCGCCAGTGATAGGTTCGATCATTTCACTACCCTTATAAGAGAAATCCAGCTCCCCACATTTCCCTTATTAGGGTCGACATCAAACAGCGCCGAGCAACAAGGGAAAGGAGGTACATGCACTATTACGATTTCCTTCATCACATTTCCCTTATAAAGGAAATTCAAATGAATAAAATAAAAATGTAAGCAAATCGTATCGTCATTTCTTTTATAAGGGAAATACAGATCAGTGCGTGAATTCCAAGCGGCCAAGGTCAAACCACCCGGTTTTCAGAAGTCGGCGGTGCATTTCGAACGATTTTTTGACTTCCCAGCCATGGGGGCGAATTGGGGGGTTGCATATCTGGAATCGATGGCAGGATTTGAACGTAGGACGTTTGTAGACCGTTTGTTGTTTGCCGGATTGCCGACGTCATTGCGTAAACGTTTTTTGAAACCCATCGAGAGATGTCGATCGTCGACCGATTGTCGACCGATTGCCATAACGACTTTTCAGAGTATTTAACCCAAGCAAGGCGCTAAGGAGCACCATGGCCACTAAACAGAAAGGCACCCAACCATTTGTCGTGGGATTGGATATCGGATACTCGAACGTCAAGCGCGTTTCTGGCTATGCCGACGATAACGATCCCGAAGTCGTCGTTCGTCCAGCACAAGCGGCCCCCATGAGCAGCCTCAATGGCAATTCGACGCTTAAGGAAGGTGAGCACTTCGTGCACGTCAATAACGTGCCATGGGTTGGATTTGTTAGCCCTGGTCGGGCAGGGGTAAAACGAGAGCTTCATGCTGATTACCCTGCGACAGACTTGTACAGAGCACTGTTTAACGCATCCATCAGCGACGCCTGCAAGGATGGCCGGACTGAAATCGATCACCTCATCACTGGCCTACCTGTAAATCAATCACGCAACCCAGACCTGGTTGAGCGGCTGACCAAGCAGCTCACGGGAACTCACGTGGTCGCACCTAAACGCGAAATCACCGTGCACAAAGTCACCGTGCTGCCTCAACCGGTGGGCATTCTCAACCACATTTATGCATACCATCCTGACGCCGAAATTTTGGATGAGTCTGTCGTTCTCGTCCTCGATCCGGGCTTCTTCTCTGTAGATTGGGTAGTTTTCCGCCGCGGGGACATTGTGCGGGATTCATCGGACTCCTCTATGGATGCGATGAGTGCACTCCTTGATGCCGTTAACGCCGAAATTGCCAAAGACTTCGGAGGTAACGGTCCAGGGCGAGACAAAATCGAAATCGCCCTGCAGAGCGGCAAGCAATACGTTTACTTGTATGGTGACGCCGTTGAGCTTGCCCCCTACATCCAGCGAGCATCCGCAGTCGTCGCACCGAAAGCGCTTCTCAACATGAAGCAGCAAATGCGCTTTCTCGAAGGCGAGGCAATTGACTATGTGCTGTCCGGCGGGGGCGGCGGCGAGTACTACCTTGACGCTGCAAAGGACGTATTTCCACGCTCTAAGGTGTTATCACCTCCTGCGCCAGTTGCCCCAGTGGCCTCTGTTGCCTATGGCTACTTCCTGCAACATCAGTAAGGGGTAGGTGATGAGTGAGATGGATGATGACGAGTCGACCCTCAAAACGCTTGTGAAGCTCACTGCGGAGTCAAAGCTTCTGTACCAGGACCTTCAGACCACACCTAAAATGCGAAGGGCCCGACGCCTCATCTATCTCGCTCAGATGGGCTTGATGGCTGAAAAAAGCATGGAGGCTGGGCATTCGCCCATAGGGCAAGGTTCTTCGGTTCAGGCTGGCCCTTCAGTAACAACCCCTGAAAAGGTCGCGGCTAATACAGGCATTACATCACTCGACAAGGGGATGATTTCTAACGAAGGAGTCCCCAACCTTGTCGCAAACCCACCAGAAAAGCTGGTGGAAGCACAGACTCAAGAGAGCGATCTGCAACCTGCATCCAGTAAAACCGCAGCCGGACCTGACGCCCCTGCCCTCCCTGCCGAAAGGGTCGTAAGCGTTGACGCAGAGCCTTCCCAGCCCAGCGTGCCAGAAACGCTGGGAGC
>NZ_SCOO01000037.1:0-64213 GCF_005502415.1 Pseudomonas sp. G(2018)
CGCTGGAGACTGGAATGAATCGCCTGATCAATCTGACCTTGCTGCTGTGCATCGGCGTCGCGGTGGTTGCCTCATTCAGCTATCTGGGCATCGACCTCGGTGCGCTGGGTGGCGATTGCAGTTGCTCGTTGGCGTAGAGCTTGTCGAGCAGCTCGCGGTCGACGGCGCTGGCCGGCAGGTCGAACAGGATTTGCCCGTCACGCAGGCCGATGATCCGCGGAAAATGCGCCAGGGCCAGTTCCACCGCATGCAGGCTGGCGACCAGGGTGACGCGGTGTTCCCGGGCATGACGACAGAGTACCGACAGCGTGTGCCCGGCCAGCACCGGGTCCATGGCCGACACCGGCTCATCGGCCAGCAACACCTCGGGGGCTTGATACAGCACGCGGGCAACGCCGACACGCTGGAGCTGACCTCCGGACAGTTGCTGGCATTGCGCGAACAACTTGTCGCTCAGGTCCAGACGGGCCAGTGCCGCCCGCGCGCCGGGAATGTCCACCGGATGCAGCAGATTCAACAGACTCCTGCCCAGGCTCCACTGCCCCAGCTTGCCGGCCAGCACCGCCGTGACGACGCGCTGGCGTGGGGGCAGGGGCGGTGATTGATGCACCAGGCCGATACGGGCGCGCAGGCGCTGGCGCTGGCGGGCCGACAGCTGCCAGGCGTGTTCGCCCAGCACTTGCAGCTCACCACTGCCGGGACGCAAAGCGGTGGCCAGCAGATTGAGCAGGCTCGACTTGCCTGCGCCGGACGGGCCGATGATGGCCACCTGTTCGCCCGCACCGATGTGCAGGTCCACGCCACGCAGCGCCTGGACGCCGTTGGCGTGGGTCAGGGTGACCCCGGTCAATTGCACGGTCATTTGAGCAGGTCGGCGGCGCGTGCGGCTTCCTCGATGCCCTTGTAGTTCTCGGGGTTGGTTTCGATGAAGCGGCTGGCGGCTTGCAGATCCAGGATCTCCTTGTCCGCAGGCTTCGCCGGATCGAGTGCCAGGAACGCGGCTTTGATCTTGCTGGCGAGCGCCGGGTCCAGGGTGCCGCGCACGGTCCAGTTGTAGTCGAAGTAGGCCGGGGTGGTGGCAAACACTTTGACCTTGTCGGTGTCGACCTTGCCGGCGGCGACCAGTTTTTCCCACACGCTGGCGTTCAGGACCCCGGCGTCGACCTTGCCGGCCTGCACCCAGGCGACTGTCGCGTCATGGGCGCCGGAATAGCCCACGCGACTGAAGTACGTTTCCGGCTTGATGCCGTCCTTGAGCATGAAGTAACGCGGCATCAGACTGCCCGACGTGGACGACACCGAACCGAAGGCGAAGGACTTGCCCTTGAGATCGGCCAGGGACTTGACGTTCGGGTCGGCGCTGATGAATTTGCTGGTGAACTTCGCGTCCTGTTCGCGCTGGACCAATGGAATGGCATTGCCGGTTTTCAGCCGTGCCTGCACAAAGGTGAAACCGCCGAGCCAGGCCAGGTCGATGCGGTCGGTGGCCAGCGCCTCGACCACGGCCGGGTAGTCGCTCACCGGCACGAACTCGACCTTCATACCCAACTGCTGCTCCAGGTAGGCGCCCAGCGGCTTGAATTTGCGCAGCAGTTCGGTCGGCGCCTCATCGGGAATGGCGCTGACTTTCAGGGTGTCCGCGGCCTGCGCGAGCACGCTGCAAACCGACAGGGTCAAGCCGATGGCCAATGCCAGGGTACGCTTGAGCATGGAAGATCTCCGTTTCATTTACGCTGGGTTTTCGGTGCGCAGGGTACAGGGTTATTGAGGCGAAGGCGCATTGAGAGGTTAGCCGAAATGGGGCGGGTGGATGGGGTCTTCAAATTGAGAGGGGGCGTGCACCGCAACAACCAAAGCGAGGCGGCCCGACAGCCGACCCCACAGTTGGATTATCGACCATGCGCCGCATCCGCCAGTTGTTCGGTATCAACCCGGACAAACACCGAATCACCCACCGCCGTGAGTACGTCCCCGGCGTAGACCTCGCAGATGACACGGGTCTTGCGCCCGACATCACCTTCCACTTTTGCCTTCAGGATCAGCGGCACGCCCATCGGTGTCGGTTTGATGAACTTGATGCCCAGGTTGCCGGTGACGCAGTTGATGCGGGGCAGGCTGGCGACTTCGCGTTGTTCCGCGCGGTAGTGCCAAGCCATCGCCGTCCAGTTGGAATGGCAGTCGACCAGCATCGCGATCAAGCCGCCGTACACCAGATCCGGCCAGCCGCAGTACATGGCATCCGGCACATGCTCGGCCACGACGTGCTCGCCGTCTTCATGCCAGTAGCTCTTGATGTGCAGTCCGTGGGGATTGCGGCCGCCGCAACCGTAGCAAACGCCATCCGGCGCGGCGGAGTCTTGCAGGGAGGTGTCGAGGGTGGTCATGCCTTGATCATCCTTAAAAAATGGAAAGCCAAACGGGCCGATGCATTGAACACTTTAATTCCTGTGGGAGCGAGCCGGCTCCGGGCGGCGTTCCGACGAAGGCAGTGTATCAGGAGAGGTTTATGTTAACTGACACTCCGCTTTCGTCGGAACGCCGCCCGGAGCCGGCTCGCTCCCACAGTCACCGCCGTGCCGAATGCTGCTGCGGTGCCAGAAACGCATCGTGGAAGTAATTGCGGAACGCCTGCATCGCCGGGCTGAATTCGCGCTCGCGATGCCAGGCCAGGCCGACGCTCATGGGGGTGACCTTGTCGGTGATGGTCACGGTTTCGATGCGTTTGCCTTCCAGCGACCAGGGGCGGTGCACCAGGTCCGAGAGGATCGCCACGCCGCTGCCGTTGGCGACCATGCTGCGCACCGCCTCCACGGAGCTGGTGCGGACCCTGACGTTGGGCTGCTGATGAGCATGTTCCCAGTAGCGCATGGCGCTTTGTTCGGCTTCGTCGACGGTGAGCAGGATGTAGGGTTCCTTGGCCACATCGGCCAGGCTCACGGCCGAGCGTTCGCACAGCGGATGGTGGCTGGGCAGCCACAGCCGGCGTTCGGAGTTGAAGAGGGTCTCCGAGACGATGTCCGGGTGCGTGAGGTTCGCGGTGAGCACCACCGCCATGTCGAACCGACCTTCCAGCAGGCCTTGTTCGATGGCTTGCCGTTCCTGTTCGTGGACTTCAATGGCCACGTCCGGGTGCCAGTGCTCCAGTCGCTGCAGATGGTGCGGCAGGAAGTAACCGATCACCGTGTAGCTGGCGGCGAGGCGCAACAGCCCGCTGGCGCGAATGTCGGGCAGCGGGCTGTTCAGGGCGTCGTCGACGCTACGCAAGATCACGTAGGCCCGATTGAGAAAGTGCCGCCCGGCATCGGTCAGGCTCATGCCCTGGGCTGACCGCTGGAACAGCAGGGTGCCGAGCATGCCTTCCAGTTCCTTGATCGCCGTGGTCACCGCCGATTGGGAAATGTTCAGATGGATCGCGGCTTGCGAGATTTGCCCGATCTCGGCGGTGGCGACGAAATAGCGGACCTGGCGCAGGGTCAGTGACATGAACACTCCGGTGGACGGGCTTTTTGTTTTTCAGGGCTTTCTGTTTTTATAGCTATCTGTTTTTCAGAAGATGACCTATCTGATAATAGATCTTCCCAAGGGGTTGGCTGGAATTTAACGTGGTCTGCATGAAGTCACAAGCGTCAGGAGCAAGCGTCATGCAGGCAGTAGATTTCAACTCGGACATGGGCGAAGGTTTCGGCCCATGGACCATCGGCGATGGCGTCGACAATGAGCTGATGGGCTTCATCAGCACCGCCAACATCGCCACCGGTTTCCATGCCGGCGATCCCGGCACCATGCGCCGCACCGTCGAGCAGGCCAAGCGCCTGGGCGTGGCCATTGGCGCGCATCCGGGGTTTCGCGACCTGGTCGGCTTCGGCCGTCGGCACATCAATGCACCGGCCCAAGAGCTGGTGGACGACATGCTGTATCAGTTAGGGGCGCTGCGCGAACTCGCCCGGGTTCAAGGCGTGGCCCTGCAACACATCAAGCCCCATGGCGCGCTGTACATGCACCTGGCCCGGGACGAGGAAGCCGCGCGTTTGCTGGTGGAAAACCTGCAGCGCCTGGAGCCTGAACTGCTGTTGTATTGCATGCCCAACTCCGTGATCTGGCGCGTCGCCAAGGAACTTGGCCAACCAGTGATCCGTGAGTTCTACGCCGACCGCGAATACGACCTCAGCGGTTCCATCGTCTTTACCCGCAATGTGCGTGCCTACGATCCGGCCCAGGTCGCGGCGCGGGTGCTGCGTGCCTGTCAGGAAGGCGTGGTGCGCACCGTTGAAGGCGAAGACTTGGCGATCGAATTCGATTCCATCTGCTTGCACAGCGATACGCCGGGTGCCTTGGCGCTGGTCGAAGCCACGCGTAAAGCGCTCGATGATGCGGGAATCAAGGTTCGCGCACCGCGCTGATCAGAACGAAACACCCGGCACGGAGACGCCAGGGTTTGCACACGATTCATCTTTTTTGCCTGCCTTTCTACAACTATTCCAAGAGGAACAGACATGGCCGAACACACCATCATTACCCCGTTGCCCGGGACCTTCTATCGCAAAGCCACACCGGAATCGGCGAACTACGTCGAGGAGGGCGCAGAGGTCAGCGCCGACACCGTGATTGGCCTGATCGAAGTCATGAAGCAGTTTTCCGAACTGACCGCCGGGACGGCCGGTCGCCTGAGTGCGTTTCTGGTTGAAGACGGTGATCCGGTGGAGCCGGGTCAGGTCATCGCAACACTCGACGGCCATTGAGGGTAGGGCACGATCATGACCCAAACTATTGGTAAATTACTGATCGCCAACCGTGGCGAAATTGCCGTGCGGATCATCCGTGCCGCCAAAGAACTGGGAATTCCCACCGTTGCTGCATGCAGCGAGGCGGACGTCGACTCCCAGGCCGCGCGCATGGCCGACGAGGTACACATCCTCGGCCCGGCCCGCGCGGATAAAAGCTATCTGAACGTCGAGGCATTGCTCGGCGCCTTGAAAGCCACCGGTGCCAATGCGGTCCACCCCGGTTACGGCTTTCTGTCGGAGAACGCGGATTTTGCCGAAGCGGTCCTCGCCGCTGGCGCTATTTTCGTCGGGCCGAGCCCCGAGACGATCCGGCGCATGGGCGACAAAGCCGAAGCCCGGCGCACTGCGCAAGCGGCTGGCGTGCCAGTGGTGCCCGGTTCCCCCGGTGAGCTGTTCGACGTCGAGTCGGCGCTCAAGGCGGCCGAGTCCGTTGGCTTTCCGCTGCTGATCAAGGCTTCGGCCGGTGGTGGTGGGCGTGGCATTCGTCTGGCGGAGAACGCGCAACAACTGAGCGAAGAGTTCCCCCGTTCCCAGCGCGAAGCCCAGGCGGCATTCGGCAATGGCGCGGTGTACCTGGAGCGCTTTATCGGCAAGGCCCGGCACATCGAAGTGCAGGTGTTGGGCGACGGTAAGCACGCGGTGCATTTGTTTGAACGCGAGTGTTCGCTGCAACGTCGACGCCAGAAAATCTTTGAAGAAGCGCCGTCGCCGGTCCTCAACCCGCAACAGCGCGAAACGCTGTGCGCCAGTGCCGTACGCCTGACCGAGGCCCTGGGCTACAAGGGCGCCGGCACCCTGGAGTATCTGTACGACGACGCCACCGGCGAGTTTTTCTTTATCGAGATGAACACTCGGATTCAGGTGGAGCACCCGGTCAGCGAGTTGATCACCGGCATCGACCTGGTGCAGGCCATGCTGCGTATTGCCGGGGGCGAGCCGTTGGGCTTGCAGCAAAGCGATATCCAGCTCAATGGCGCCGCGTTGCAGATGCGCCTGAATGCCGAAGACCCGGCGCGGGATTTCTTCCCGAGTCCCGGTCTGGTTGAATCACTGATCTGGCCGCAAGGCGAGGGCGTGCGGGTCGATACTCATCTGTATCAAGGCTACCGCGTGCCGCCTTACTATGACTCGTTGCTGGCCAAGCTGATTGTTCACGGTCGGGGTCGCGACGAAGCCTTGGCCCGTGCGCGCCTTGCAGTGGAGCAGACCACGCTCAGCGGCATGTCCAGCACCCTGTCGTTGCACGCTGAACTGCTGGAGCAACCCTGGCTGCACAGCGCCGACTTCCACACCGGCACCCTGGAAACCTGGCTGGCCGCGCGCCGCAGCGGAGGTGAAGCATGAGCAATCCAATCCGCTACAGCTTTGGCGCCGATGAGCATCTGTTTGCCGAAGTCAGCGACAGCATGTCCCTTGAAGCGTTCTTCAAGGGCATGGCCGTGACCCGTGCGGTGGAGCGACTGGCACTGGAGGGCGTACTCGATGTGTGCCTGGCCAATGCCTCGTTCCAGATCCGTTTCGACCCGGACCGCATCGCGCCTTCCGACCTGCTCGAAGCGGTGAAAGGCGCAGAAGCCGAGGCGGTTGCCGAGCGCATCTTGCAGACCCGGATCATCGAAATTCCGGTGCTGTACAACGATCCCTGGACCCATGAAACCCTGATGCGTTTTCGCGACCGCCATCAGGATCCGAGCGCGACCGACCTGGAATACGCCGCACGGATCAACGGCCTGGCGGACGTCGAGGCGTTCATCGCCGCCCACAGTGGTGCGCCGTGGTTTGTCTCGATGGTCGGCTTCGTTGCCGGCCTGCCGTTCATGTTCCAGATGGTCGAGCGCGAGCGTCAGTTGCAGGTGCCCAAGTACCTGCGACCGCGCACTGACACGCCTAAATTGACCCTCGGTCACGGCGGTTGCTTCGGCTGCATCTACTCGGTGCGCGGTGCCGGTGGTTATCAGATGTTCGGCGTCACGCCGGCACCGATCTACGATCCGCAACAAAACCTGGCGTACCTGAAAGAGCACATGGTGTTCTTCCGTCCGGGGGACATCGTGCAGTTCAAGCCGATGGACCGAGAGGCTTATGACCAGGCCGTGGCCGAGGTCGAAGCCGGGCGCTTCGATCTGCGGATTCGTCCGGTGGAATTCTCGCTGGATGCGTTTCTCGCCGACCCGATCGGCTACCCCAAGTCGCTGCAGGAGGTGCTGGCATGATCAAGGTACTCAAACCCGGTCTCGCCACCTCGGTACAGGACCTGGGCCGCGAAGGGTATTACCACCTGGGCATTCCGCCTTCCGGCGCACTGGATCAATACGCCCTGAGCGCGGCCAACCAACTGGTGGGCAACCCGGCCAATTCGGCGGCACTGGAATGCACCTTGCTGGGGCCGGAACTGGAGTTCCAGCAGGACACGCTGGTGGCAGTGTGCGGTGCGCACATGACGCCAAAGGTCGATGGTGTGGACATGCATCTGGACACCGCTTTCGAGGTGAAGGCCGGGCAAGTGCTGCGCTTTGACTTCCCCAAGGCGGGCGCGCGGGCTTATCTGGCGGTGGCCGGCGGCATTGATGTGCCGGTGGTGCTCGGCAGTCGTTCCACCTATGCCCTGGGCGCACTCGGTGGTTTTCAGGGGCGTCGCCTGATTGCCGGAGACGAATTGCCGGTGGGCATCGACAGCGGCAAAGGCCGAGCCGGGGCCAGCCTGCCCATGGCGTTGCGCCAATCCCTGGGGGGCGAAATCACCCTGCGCGTGGTGCCGGGGCTGTACTACGACCGATTGACCCCAGCGGCGGCGGACAGCTTTTTCGCCGAGGCCTGGACGGTCGGCTCGGAGGCGGACCGCATCGGTTATCGCTTCAAGGGCGGCAGCCCGCTGAGCTTTCAGCCCCGTGAGCAGCCGTTCGGTGCCGGTTCCGATCCGTCGAACATCGTCGACAGTTGCTACCCGATCGGCTCGATCCAGGTGCCCGCCGGGCTCGAACCCATCGTGCTGCACCGCGATGCGGTATCCGGTGGCGGCTACGCGATGATCGGCACGGTGATCAGCGCCGACCTCGACCTGATCGGCCAGATGCAACCCAACCAGAAAGCCCGTTTCGTGGCGGTGACCCTCGAAGAAGCGCTGGAAGCGCGACGTTCCTATAAGAAAAAACTCAGCTGCCTGAGCAAGCTGTTCCCTTCCTGACGCTGCCCGTCGCACTGCGCGGGTAATGCCAAACGGTGAGCCAACGCCGCACTTCGGTGCGGTGACGGCTGCCCGCGCTTCAACCTTTGACTGGTTCTGGAGTTCACGCACATGGCTGCTTTATCGCAATCGAGTCAAACCGGGCAAGACCCGGCCAATCATCCCGTTCCAACTGGCGCACGCATGGGCCGACTGTCGTTGACCATGGCCTGGTGGGCGGTGTGCAGCGCGATGTTTTACATCGTGGTCGGCGCTTCCCTGGCCTTGTCCTACGGCGCGCGCAATGCGCTGATCGGGATGGTGCTGTCGGTGATCAGCTACGGGCTGGTCAACACCGTGCTCAGTCGCTTTGCGATCCGCAGCGGCTTGTCGGTGGCGTTGTTTTCACGGCTGTTGTTCGGTAGCACCGGCGCCTGCCTGGCGACCTTGATCTTCTTCTCGACGGCGATCTATTACGCGGTGTTTGAAGGCTCGGTGATCGCCGTGGCGCTCAATCACCTGTACCCGGAACTGGTCTATCCGCTGGCCGCATTGCTGGTGGTGCTGTACAGCGTGCCGATGATTCTGGGCAGCGTGCAACACTGGCTGGACAAGCTCAACGGCGTGTTGCTGCCGGTGTATCTGGGTGGTTTGCTGGTGGCGGTGGGGTTGTCGATCAGCCGATACGGCTACCAGCCGCAATGGCTGGATCTCGGCCCGGCTACCCCCAGCGCCTTCGGCTGGTGGGATTGCTTCGTCGCTTACATGGGCGTGTGGATTCTGATGCTGTTCACCTTCGACTACGCCCGTTTCGGCAAGGCCGAGGACGCCGAATATCACGGCCGCTGGAACTTCGGCATGCCGTTCTACGCGGTGACGTTTTTGCTCAACGGCGCGGCGGGCATCTACCTGGTCAGCAGCATTCCCCACGAAGGCGCGCTCAACGAAGTGTCGGTGGTGATGGCGATCCTGCAGTTGATGGGCCTGTGGGGATTGTTGTTTGTCTGGGCCACGCAAACCCGGATCAACACCGCCAATTACTACCTGGCGACCTTGAACATGCAGGCGTTCTTCGCGCGTTTCGGCCTGCGGGGTTCGTACCTGATGTGGGCGCTGGCGGTTGGTGTGATTGTCTACGGCCTGATGCTGGCGGATGTGTTTGCATACTTGCTCAAGGCGTTGGCCTATCAGGGTATTTTCGTGGTGGCCTGGGTTGGCGTGGCCTTGGCGCAGATCGTTTACGGGCGCTATGACGCAGCGGCGCTGGAGCGTGTGGCAGCGTTCAATCCAGTGGGCCTGACAGCGTGGTTTGGTGCGACGGCGTTGGGGCTGGCACTGATGTTTGCCGGCAGCGGCCTGAGCAGTTTTTCCGCGCCGGCGACGGTGATTGTGGCGTTTGCCTTGCAGGCGGGTTTGTCCCGTCGTAGCCGCTTGCAAGTGGGGTTGGCGCAGTAAACAAGCGTGTTGGCACCTGATTCGTTCAGGTGCCGCATTGCGCTTGTCAAACAGGCGAGAACATCGGCAGGCGCTTGAGCATCCAGTTGAGCAACTCCTGAGCCGGGGCCGCCAGCGGTCGGCCGGACTTCACCAGCAGTTTCGCCTCAACCCCAAGAAACAGCGGATGGTCTACCGCAATGGCTGCCAGGCTGCCCTGGGCGATTTCTCTGTAGGCGGCGAATTCTCCGAGCAACGAGGCGAAGTCCCCGGCGGCAACCAGACGCTTGAGTGCTGCCAGGGAGTTGCTGACCAGCACCGGACGGATCTCGATCTTTTCCGCATACTCGAGCATTTCTATCGCCTGACCGATGCCGAAGGTGGTGGGCGTCAACACCAACGGGCAGTCGAGAATGTCCGCGATCGTTGCCGGCCCCCCTCGCAAGGCCAACGGGTGATCGGGGCGAACCAGCAGCATCACCGGCTGCGATGAGGTTGCGCGAAAATCGATGTGCGCATGCAGGGGCGGGTTGTAGGCAAGGCCAATGTGCGCGCGGTTTTCGGCGACTTCGTGGAGTACGTCGACGACCGGCAGTGTGTCCAGCGTGACGTTGAGTTTCGGGTACGCCTTGCAGAAGGGCGCGAGAACGTTGTCGACCAACGCATCGACATAACCCTCGCTGATGACCACCCGCACATGGCCTTGCTGCAGGCCCTTGATCGCTTGCAACTGGTCTTCGAGCTTCTCCTGATGGGATCGATAACCGCGCCAGAACTCCAGCAAGTGCGCGGCAGCTTCGGTCGGCTGCACACCCCGCGCCTGGCGTTCGAACAGTGTCGCCCCCAGTTCCTCTTCCAGCAGCTTGATCTGGCGCGTAATCACCGATGGCGACGTGTTGATGCTGTCTGCCGCGCCACGAATCGAGCCGTGGACCAGCACTTCGTGAAAATACCTCAGGCGTTGTTGGTTTATTTCGCGCATGGCTGACGTCTCTCCGTTGTTTCAGCGTTGCTCGTAGAGCAACGATACGCGAACTTAGTTGCTCTTGCTGGGTTCTGGCTGCGGGGGCAACATCCCTGGCACGACCGCAGATCAACAAGAAGAATCGGAGACGTGCATGTCAACCCTCGACACCTCGGCAAAAAGCAGGACCCTTGCGGCCCTGTACCGCAAGCTCAATTGGCGGCTGCTGCCGCTGCTGTTCATCTGCTATGTGTTTGCGTATCTGGATCGGATCAATGTCGGCTTTGCCAAACTGCAGATGCAGAGTGATCTCGGGCTTTCCGACGCGGCTTATGGCGCGGGCGCGGGCATCTTCTTCCTGGGGTATGTGTTGTTTGAACTGCCGAGCAACCTGATGCTGCCACGGGTTGGCGCACGCAAGACCTTCAGCCGCATCCTGGTGTTATGGGGCATCACCTCGGCGTGCATGCTCTTTGTACGCGACGTGCCGACGTTCTACGTGATGCGATTTCTGCTGGGTGTGTTCGAAGCCGGTTTTGCCCCGGGCATGATCTATTACCTGTCGTGCTGGTACGGCCCGACACGGATGGCCCGCGCCATTGCCATCGTATTTATCGCCGGCCCCGTAGGCGGCATTATCGGTGGCCCGCTGTCCGCGTGGCTGATCACCACCTTGGCCGGTGTCGGCGGCATGACCGGGTGGCAGTGGATGTTTCTGCTTGAAGGCCTTCCTTGCGTGTTCCTCGGCGTCCTTACGTACTTCGTGCTTGCCAATCGACCCTCTGAGGCCAGTTGGCTGAGTGTCGAAGAAAAGCATCTGCTGGAGGCTGAACTGGGGACATCGACGAGCCAGGTCCATTCGTTCCGGGCCGTGTTGCGCGACCCGAAAACCTACATCCTGGCTTCGGCCTACTTCTGCATCATCTTCTCGATCTACGCCATGAGCTTCTGGCTGCCGGCCATTCTCAAGGCCCAAGGGGTCAATGACACCCTGCAGTTGGGTTGGTACACCGCCATTCCCTACATGGGCGCCGCCATTGGCATGTACCTGATTGGACGCCGCTCCGACCGGCTCGGTGAACGCCGCTACCACTGCGCGGTACCGGCGGGCATCGCAGCCTTGTGCCTGCTGATGTTTCCTTTTGCCGAGGGACATGTTCTGGTGTCGCTGGCGCTGCTGACCGGGGCGACCGCTACGATTTTCATGGCGTATACCGTGTTCTGGGCCATGCCCTCGGAACACATCAAGGGTGAGGCGGCGGCGGGAGGCATTGCCTTCATCAACACCATCGGCCTGTGCGGCGGCTTCTGGGGGCCGGCGGTCATTGGTTGGGCAAAAACCGCTACCGGAGACATGAACCTCGGCATCGTAGTCGTCGGCTGCGCCTCCCTGTGCGCGGTGCTTATCATCACGCTCAACAGATCACTCTCGACTGAGCACGTCGCGCCTCAATACAGCGCAGGTTGATCAGTCACCTTGAACCCTGAAATTGAATCGTCGCGTTCCGCAAGGAACCATCCAAAGGAGAGCACTTCCATGCTTCTACACCTGTCGACCTGGGCCGAGATCGGCCAGTTTCTTGAACGCAGCCGCACTATCGTGATTCCCATCGGTTCGAATGAACAACACGGCCCGACCGGCCTGTTGGGCACTGACTGGATGTGTCCGCAAATCATTGCCCACGAAGCTCAGAACAGGGCCGACATCCTGATCGCGCCGACCTTCAACATCGGCATGGCGCAACACCATCTCGGGTTCCCGGGCACCATTTCACTGCGCCCTTCAACCTTCATCGCCGCCATTGGCGACTGGGTGCGATCGCTGGCTGCGCACGGCTTTGAGAAGATCCTGTTTCTCAATGGCCACGGCGGCAACGTTGCATCCATTGAAGCGGCATTCTCGGAGCTTTACGCCGAAGCGAGTTTCGCCCGACGCCCAGCGGGGTTCGCGCTGAAGTTGTGCAATTGGTGGGATCTGGAAGGGGTCAATGATCTTGCCAAGGAGCAGTTCCCGACGGGGCATGGTGTGCATGCAACGCCTTCGGAAATCGCCGTCACCCAGTGGGCCTATCCTGACTCGATCAAGTCCGCTGACTATTCGCCGCAGATCGCTAACTGGGGTCCCATCCGCGAAGCCCAGGATTTCCGCGCACGCCATCCGGACGGGCGCATGGGCTCGGACCCGGCGCAGGCGACAGCAGAAAAAGGCCGGGCATTGGTGATGATGGCTGCTGAGGGTCTGGTGAAGGAGGTGGAGGCATTCAGCCGGGAATCGATCCCGGACTGATGGCTTGATCAGATCATCCTGAGTCGATGCAAGCGCCCGTCCCTGGGCGCTCTCTGTCAGTCAGCGCTCAAAGCCAGGCTTTGACTTGAGCGCAGACCGTCTGGGTCGAAATGCCTTAACGCTCATGCAGCGTTGGCAAGGTTCCGGCATCGAGGAACGCATCGAGCAAAGCGATCTGCCGGAAGGTCGGCGTCACTGCATGAGCACGCGATCGAGCCGCGCGTGGTTTCGCTGTAGGAATGAATTTCTCGACGTCACTGTCAGTTTCTGCACTCCGCCAACACCACTTGGCAGGTATCGGGCGTACCGCCGGATCGGCCGGCATAGCGTATGCAATTGTTCAGGGACTTTTGCCGGGCGATGCTCAAGGTGACGCCCCACGCGAGGCCACCTTCGCCAACCGTGGGCAGGGCTTTTGCGTAGCAGTTGGAGCCTATGCTCGGGCTTGCATATTGAGGGGGAGGCTTGTCTGCGCATCCCGCCATCAGCGCCAGGTTGATCGCGAGCAAGGAAGGCAGGGCCCATGACGAGCATTGACGCGCTGTTATTCCGGTCATCCCGTTTCCCTCGGAGCAAGAGGCTGGAGACGTGTTGCTGATCGTGTCCTTTTCAGATTAGTCGTTGTTGCGCCTGTCCTTGGGTCGGTTTGGCGGAATCAGGTCCGTACTTATACCGTGATAGGCACAAACCAGTGGACCCGCCAGAACGGCGGGTCCGAAGGGGATCAGAGTTTCGGCAACTGCCCGATGCGTCCCATCATCTCGGTCACGATCTGCAGGTCCAGCAGGAACTGCTCGGTGGTCTTGAACTCGTTGTCGTTGTGGCCGGTGTATTTGACGTCGGGCATGGCCAGGCCGAATTGCACGCCGTTGGGCAGTTCATGCACCGACGTGGCGCCGGCGGAGGTGCCGAACTTGTGTTCCATGCCGAGGTTTTCGCTGGCCACGGCGAGCAGGGCTTTGACCCATTCACCCTCGGGGTTGCGGTACATCGGTTCGGCGATCGAGTAGTCGAAGGTCGGCGCGATGTGAGTTTTCTTGCTCCAGGCGTCCAGCTTTGCGGCGATTTGCGATTTGAGCGTTTCCGGCGACTTGCCCTTCGGCACGCGCAGGTTGACCGCGAGTTTGAAGGCTTTGTCATCCATCCCGACATAAGTCAGGGAGGTGGTCAGCGGGCCCATGAACTCATCGGAAAAACCGACGCCCAGTTTGCCTCCCAGGTAATCCAGCCCCCAGTTGTCGGCGGCGTAGCGGGCGGCGTCAGTGATCGCGTTCTGCTTGAGTGCGACCTTGCCGTCGAGGCTATTGATGAAGTCCAGCATCCTGGCCACCGGGTTGACGCCGGACTCGGGCTCGGAGGAATGGGCGGAAACGCCGGTGACCGTCAGTTTGACGTCCTTGCCGTCGACCTTGGCGTCTACGGTGAAGTTGCCGCCATTGCGCTTGGCGTAATCGGCACCGGCCTTTTGCAGGCTGGCGGCCAGTTCGGCGGGCTTGTCAGTCACCAGGGTGACGACCGAAGTCGACGGAATCTGGTTGGTGGCCAGGCCGCCGGTCATCGAGATGAGTTCTGCGCCCTGGCCTTGCGCGGTACTCCGGGCAAAGCTGGCCATGACGGTGCCGTAGCCTTTCTCGGCGATCACCACCGGGTAGCCGCCGTCCAGCGCCAGGTTGTAGTTGGGGATCGGGTTGCGTTCGAAGTAGTACGGGATGGCATCGCCCGTGGTTTCCTCGGTGGTGTCGACCAGCAGCTTGAAGTTCCGGGCCAGCGGCAGCTTTTCTTCCTTAATGATCTTCATGGCGTAGAGCGAAACGACGATGCCGTTCTTGTCATCCTCGGTGCCCCGGCCATACAGGCGGTCGCCGACCAGGGTGACTTTGAATGGATCAAGTTTGGTGCCGTCCTGCAGCACCCAGTTCTCCGGCGTTACAGGCACCACATCGGCATGGGCGTGAATGCCGACCACTTCATCGCCAGCGCCTTCGAGGGAAATTTCATAGACGCGGTTGTCGATGTTGCGGAAGTTCAGGTTAAACGCCTGGGCAAGGCCCTTGATCTTGTCGGCGATCTTGATGAACTCGGGGTTTTCGTGTTGGGCAACGCCGTCCACGCGGAACGTCGGGATGGCCACCAGCTCGCGCAGGGTCTCGGTGGCGGCGCTGCCGTATTTCACTCGCGCATAAAGACCCAGCAGGCGATGGATTTCGTTTTGTTGCTCGGGGGAAAGCGTCTTGTTGTCGAGGAAGGCACTGATGGCCGGGCCGATGTCGCCGGTTTTGGCAACGTCGCTCTTGGCCAGGCTCTGCAGGAACTGCCTGAAATCCGTGACCGACGCATCGCTGAAGGTCTTGAGGATGATCGCGCTCTGCTGCGGGGTGATGTTGGCGTGCGCAGCGGTGGTGAACGACGACAGGCTGGCGAGCATCAGGGTGGCCGCAGCCAGGTGCTTGAGTGAAAAATCCATTGTTGGGGGCATTCCTTTGCAGGCGGTTTGTGAGAAATATCTGATCGTTTAATCAGAAACGTTTGCAAACTAGCAAACGAAGAGGGCATGCGGGAGCCCCTGAAGTGGGATTTGTCGCACAAAAATGCGAATGGGGCGCAGAAACGAAAAACCGGGCAGGGCGCCGGTCGTGCGGCTGTAGCCAATCCCCTTGTGGGAGCGAGCCTGCTCGCTCCCACAGTCATCTGCTCAACCCCCCTTGGTAGAAGGCAACAAAATCGTCAAAACCCCCAACAACGGCAGATATGAACAAAGCGCATACACATACTCAATGCCATGAATATCCGCCAAATGCCCCAGCAACGCAGCGCCAATACCGCCAAAGCCGAACATCAGCCCGAAGAAGACGCCGGCGATCATGCCGACGTTGCCCGGTACCAGTTCCTGGGCGAAGACCACGATGGCGGAGAACGCCGAGGCGAGGATGAAGCCGATGACCATGCTCAGCACACCGGTCCAGAACAGGTCGACGTAGGGCAGGGCCAGGGTGAAGGGGGCGGCGCCGAGAATGGAAAACCAGATCACCTTCTTGCGTCCGATCCTGTCGCCGATGGGGCCGCCGAAGAACGTACCCGCGGCGACAGAACCGAGAAACAGGAACAGGTACAGCTGAGAGCTGGCGACTGACAGGTCGAATTTTTCGATCAGGTAGAAGGTGAAGTAGCTGGTGAAGCTGGCCATGTAGAAGTACTTGGAGAACACCAGCAGCGCCAGCACCGCCAGGGCAAAGGTCACCCGTTGCTTCGAAAGGCCATGGGTGGCTTTGCTGCCTTGCTTGAGCTTGAACAGGTTCAGGTGACTGCGATACCAGCGACTGAGGCCAAACAGGATCAGGATGGCGAACACTGCGAAGAGGCCGAACCAGGCCACATTCCCCTGACCGTAAGGAATGATGATCGCTGCCGCCAGCAAGGGGCCGAAGGCGCTGCCGGCGTTGCCGCCGACCTGGAAGGTCGACTGTGCCAGGCCGAAGCGACCGCCCGAGGCCAGACGCGCCACCCGTGAGGTTTCCGGGTGAAAGGTCGAGGAACCAATGCCCACCAGCGCCGAGGCCACAAGAATCGCCGGGAAGCTGCCGACAAAGGCCAGCATCAGGATGCCGATCAGGGTGCAGACCATCCCGGCGGGCAGCAGCCAGGGTTTGGGGTGCCGGTCGGTGTGGTAACCGACCCAGGGTTGCAGCAGCGAAGCGGTGAGCTGGAAGGTCAATGTGATCAGGCCTACCTGGGTGAAGGTCAGGCCGTAGTTGGCCTTGAGCATCGGGTAGATCGAAGGCAACACGGCCTGAATCAGGTCATTGATCAGGTGCGCCAACGCGCAGGCACCGATCACGCGCATGACCAGGGGGCTGGTCTGGCTGGCCACCGAGGCGGTGGCGGAAGGGGTTGTCATTGAGGACATCGCACATCATCCAGGCTGGAAAAGAAGGGCATTGCGTAAACCTGGCGCTATGCTAGATTTCGCGAAATTGCCTGTCTCGCGCAATTCGGGCGGCTACTTTCGCAAAAGAGGCATCATGGTCAAATCGCTGGAAACATTTCTGGTCGAAATGGACGAAGTCGCCTGGGCGGTCTGCACCAGTGCGACGGACTACCCGGAAGACTGGATCATCGAACCTCACAGCCACGCCAAGCACCAGTTGATCTACGCCATCGAGGGCGTGATGGTCGTGCATTCGGGGCTGAGCCAATGGACGGTTCCACCGAGCCGAGGGATCTGGATGCCCAGCGGGCACGTGCACTCGATTCGCTGCGTCGGCGCGTTGAAGATGAGCAGTATCTTCGTGCGGCCGGATCAATTTCCCGAGCTGCCAGACGAAACCCGTGCCGTGAGCATTTCCGCGCTGCTGAGCGAGCTGATCAAGACCTCCGTGACCATCGCGGCACCTATGGACGAGGATTCGCGCGAAGCCAGGATCATGCGTTTGATCGTGGACGAACTCACCCTCCTGCCGACCTTGCCCCTGCACCTGCCGCAACCGGCGGATGAACGAATCCAGGCGATCTGTTCGGCCCTGCAACAGGACCCGGGGGATGGATCGACGCTGGCGGACTGGAGCGCTCGGCTGAACCTGGATGCGAAGACCATCCAGCGCCTGTTTCACAAGGACACCGGCATGACCTTCGGCCAGTGGCGTCAACAGGCGCGGTTGCTTCTGGCCTTGGAACGGATTGCGGTCGGCGAGAAGATCATCGACGTGGCGGGCGCCTTGGGCTACGACAGCCCCAGCGCGTTTACCACCATGTTCAAAAAGCAGTTCGGCACGACGCCGAGTCATTTTTTCAGGTGAGCGATGGACCCAGCTCAATCACCAATGCATCGTCGAATGCGGGATTCTCGTTTACACCATTTTTCGCATAGCCCCGGGGGTTGCACACCACGCGGGTATTGGCCACCCGATAGTCAAAACTGCCATGGGTATGCCCATGCAACCACAGCGCCGGCTGCCATTTTCTGATCCGTTCTTCGAGGTCCGAAACGAAACTCGGGTTGATCGGCGAACTGGCAAACATCGGGCTGATGCTCGACCGGGTCGGTGCGAAATGAGAGATCACCACTGTGGGCGTTGTACTGTCCCGGGCGAAGCAGTCGTCCAGCCAGGCGACGGTCTGCAGAAAAATCAGTTGGGAAACCGCCGGGGTGAACAGGTCCGGAAAGTCCGGCGAAACTTTGATATGGCTGAAGTCGCGAATGAGCTGCGTCGCCAGATCGATACTCTGGCTCCGAGCCTGCGCATCGTCGAATAGACGGTAGTCCGACCACAGTGTGCAGCCCAGGAAACGCACGCCGTCGTGGACATATTCCGAGCGCTCCAGAACCTGTATCCCTGTGCCTTGGGACAAGCTGTTCAGCTGTTCGTAGGTCGAGATCAGGTCACTGCCATAGAACTCATGATTGCCGGCCACGTACAGGATCGGAACCGGGCAGGTTCTGGCCCACTCAATAGCCCTGGCCGGTCGGGCAATGTCCCCGGCAAGCACGACGATATCGGCATCCACGTCGGGAAAGGGTATGGCGTTGACGGACAAGTGGATATCGGAGAGTAAGGCGATGCGCATGGATCAATTGCCTCTGTGGTGAATGTCGGTTTGCTCACGCCCGCAGGGATCGCACCAGAATCGACTCATCAATTTGCTCAATGGACGTCACCCCGGTCAGCGTCATCGCCACACGCATCTCCTTGGCAAAAATATCCAGCATGTTCTCCACCCCGCGTTGCCCGTCGGCAGCCAGCGCGTAGGCCATTGAACGTCCCAGCAAAACTCCTTTCGCCCCCAGGGCCAACATGCGCACCACATCCAGCCCCGAGCGGATGCCCGAGTCGACCAGCACGCTCAGATCGTTGCCTATCGCCTGCATGATCGGTGGCAAGGCGTTGGCGGTGGAGAGCACACCGTCGAGCTGTCGGCCGCCATGGTTCGAAACGACAATCCCGTCAGCACCGAAACTCACCGCATCGCGGGCATCCTGGGGATCGAGAATGCCCTTGATGATCATCGGGCCTTTCCAGAATTCACGAATCCATTCCAGATCGCTCCAGCTGATCGACGGGTCGAAATTGTTGGCCAGCCAGCCCATGTAGTCCTCAAGCGTGACGGCTTTGCCCAGGTATTTGGAGATATTGCCCAGGTCGTGTGGACGCCCCATCACGCCGACGTTGAAGGCCCAGTCGGGGCGGGTCATGGCCTGGAGCACGCGACGCGACGAGGCGAACGGACCCGACATGCCCGAGTGGGCATCCCTGTACCGGGCGCCGGGCGTGGGCATGTCGACCGTGAACACCAGGTTCTGCACCCCGGCGGCTTGCGCACGTTCCAGTGCGTTGCGCATGAAGCCGCGATCTTTCAACACGTACAGCTGAAACCAGATCGGTTGTTGCGTGTTCGCCGTGACTTCCTCGATCGAACACACCGACACGGTCGACAGGCACAACGGGATGCCTTTGTTTTGCGCCGCCTTGACCGCCTGCACCTCGCCACGGCGGGCGAACATGCCGGTCAGCCCTACCGGCGCCAGCACGATGGGCATCGCCAGTTTTTGGTTGAAGAGGGTGGTGTCCAGGCTCAGGCTTTCGACATTTTTCAGGATGCGCTGGCGCAGGCTGACGTCACTCAAGTCGGCGCTGTTGGCCCTCAACGTATGCTCTGCATAAGCGCCTCCGTCGATGTAGTCGAACAAAAAACGGGGGAGTTTGCGGCGTGCCGCTTCGCGGTAGTCCGATGCAGAAGAGATGATCATAGTGTGCAAGGCCTTGATCTGATGTGTGAGGGCTGAGCCGTCGAGTCCAAGCGTCAGGTTAGCGTATGCGAGCTGTGTTGCGCTCGTTTCAAACCCGCAATCGTTCTTGAGGCGGGCAAGGCGTTCCGAAGCCAGGGGCATCGGGCTTCTTCGCTACGCTGGGTCAGATCTCATTGCTTGCATGAGTGAGAGAGCCAAAGCTCAAGCGGAGGGGCAGTTGTTGCTGCTTGCGCTTGTATCGCGCGAATCATGATCTCCGATTAGGCTAACGGTTAAGCTGACGGGTAGACAAAAGCATGGTGCATGGTTGTCCGGTGAACGAAGTGAGCTTAGTTGCGATGCCAGGCCGAACTTCGCTACCGGACTCCACGGGTTCTACCCCCTTTCACTGACGATTTGCGTCTTGAGAACCAGGCTTTCCGTCAGAAGCCCCGCAGATCATCCACCGGCAACTTGAGTGCCAGCTTCGGCTCGGTTCCGGTGATGCGCTTGAGCGTCCGGCTCACCACATCCACGCTATTGTCGAAGCAGCCGTGGGTCGCCTTGATGGTGACATCGGGGCGGTTGTCGGGGCTGTCCGATCGGAAGCTGAACACCGTGCCTGCGTCGAGGATGTCGATTTGCTTGCGCTTGGCCAGGCCCGCCGACTGGACGGCCTGGCGCCATTTGCCCAGTGCTTCGCCGGTGCTGGAGGAACCGTCCCAGCCCTTGTATTCGGGGTCGAGCACGTTGGCCTGGCCAAGGATCGGTATGCGCAGGTCGCCTTCCAGCGCGTTGGACACCAGATAGAGCAGTGACTTGCCGTAGGGGCCGATGCTGTCGTCACGCTCATTGCGATCGGAAAGGATGTCCAGGTAAAGGTTCTGCATCAGCGTTTCATGGGGAGCGAAGTGGCGATTGGCAAACTGCACCGTGCAGGCTGGCGCGTAGAGGTGCAGCGAGCGGACGTTCGTTTCGAGGCCGCGTGCGGCCAACAGGTCGATGACATGGCCAAGGAAGATCGCGCCGGCCGAATGTCCCACCAGGTGGATTTCCAGGTCGTCGCCCCAGGTCCTGGCCAGGTTCTGCAGGGCCGTCACCAGTTTGTCGCCGCCACGGGTGGGCAGGTTGGCGAACTCGGCGTTTTCTTTCATCTCGCTCCAGATCGGACGGGCGAAGGGGCGGCCGATTCCCCGCTCGAGGAGGATGTCGGCGCCGTCCTGTAGCGCCTCGCGCAAACCGCCGGCACGGGGTGGTTCGCGTTGGAACATGTCGGTGATGATGTTCGTGATGGATTCGAGTACACCGGTCTTCCAGACGATGAACAGCGGATAGCAGTCGTTGCCCAGGAAGTAGCGTCCCATCGCCCTCGCGCGCTCGATGGCGGCGGCCTGGTCGTTCAGTCCGCCGTGGGTGTAGAGCACCAGGCGCTTGGTCTTGCCCGGCTGGGATCGGAACCACTGGTCCGGCAGCCCGCAGGCCTGGTGCAGCAGTGAACGGTTCAGTTCGTCCTGGGTGAGGTGGCGATCGATACGTCCGTTGTTGCCGAAGATCACGCTGTGCTCATAGGCCTTGGGTTCATCCCACCACCGGGAGCTGTCGACAGCGGCCGCAGCGATTGCCGTACCGCGGCCTGAGGCCAGCTGACCGAGCATCACCCCTGGTACGCCCAGGGCTGCAACCCAGGCGTCCATGGCATTGGCGAGCCAGTCGGCATAGCTCAGCAGGGCAAAACCGCCTCCGCCCCAGTCGGTACCCCAGGAGTTCTGCACGATGAAGCCGTTGGCATTGAAACCGACCAGAGCGAAGGCGTGGCCGCCGCTCTGCGACGGCCTGCCGTCGAACGGAATGGCCGGCAGGGCACCATGTCCGTTGAGCTTGCCCTTGGGTTTTGCCACGTTGTTCCAGCCGTCGTGAGTGAAAGCGGACACATAGATCGCACCGACCTGGCAGATGGCAGCCTGCAGATCGGTGATGGAGCCGATGTCGATCCGATAGTAGATGCCCAATGTGTTGTCGGTTGCACGGGTTGCATAACCGAACTTCGGCGGCAGGGTGTCCTGGTCATCGTAGGGCCAGTCGGACTCCGGGCACACGCCGTGGTGGTGCCAGCCCTTCAGGGCGCCACGGCAACTGGAACCTTCGTAGTTCTCGCCGTCGTACTCGTCGTAGCGTCGCGCGAAGTTGTAAAGCATCCGCGGGCTGACCGACTCCGGAAATTCACCGTTGCCGTTCTTGCACCAGCGCAGGTAGTTAATCACGCAAGCCAGCCCGAAACCGGTGCAGGCACCTTCCCGGCCCTGGTCGAGGATCAACCCCGATTGGGTATAGAGCGGCAGATATTCCTTGAACTTATCGTCACTGGGACAAGCATCGGGCAGGTTTGAAGGGGGTGGCATATAGGCGCGGTCACGCAGGTCCACCGGGTCCTTGCTGGCATTGAGCTGACGCGCGACTGGCATTGGCTTCGCTGCAGCCTTTTTCGCCGCCGCGCCCTTGACCTGACGGGCGCGAGTCGGCTGCGGTATCAGCGCTGCAAGTCTGAAGACATCGCTGAAGCGGTCCAGGCCGTGGGAGCCGCCGTTGACCTCCTTGCGAGCCGCGCGGTAGTTGTCACTGGCCAGGGCGGTACGAATTTTGGACGCCCGGTCGCCAAGGAATCGCGCCAGGAGGACGGCCGCCACTTCGGGAGCATTGGCAAGGTCCGGTTGCGCTTCGATATCCAGGCCAATCTTCTCTGAATAGACGTGATAGTTGTGGCGCCCGGTCAGTTGTACGAAGCCACGGCCGCGGAAGTTTGCGCCGTCACCGGGTACGGTGTTGCCCAGGTCCTTTCTGCCGTCGTAGGCGCTGAACGGCGCCATGCCCGGGCTGGTATTGAACTTCGAGGGAAACTCCGAAATGGGCACAAAGCCTTCGGTCTCGGCGCGAATGGTGCCCAACGCAGCCAGTATCATCGGACGGTCCGTCAGGTCGGCCGCTGCCAGGGCCGCAGCGACATAGGGAAGGTAGCGCTGAATGTTTGAAGCTTTGGTGGCGGGGAACAGGAGCTTTACCACATCCACGCTGAGCGCCATGGCCAGCGTCTTGAGTTCGCGCAGACCCAGCAGGCTTTGGCAGTAAGGACCGACCACTCCGTCCGCTACGATGCCGATGCCTGATTGCCAGTGACGGACCGCCGATTCCGTCAATGCGTCGAAATCACTTCCACTTGCAAGTCCGGGGAATCCTTGCTCGTCGTCGGCCAGTGCCTTGGCCAGTTTCTTGCGAAGTTCCGCTACGTCATCGCCACTCTGGTTCCGAGCCAGCAGCATGTTCATGACTCTACCTCCCGTTGTCCGTTTTCCTTATGCTGCATTGACTGCAGCCCTTGCCGGGCACCTGACGGGCAGATGTGGCCGCCCCTGGCCCAAAAGCGGAGCGGTTGAGATCAACGGCGCTGAGACGACGGGAACAACACCACGGAGCGACTTTTTGAGGTCTGGTGCAAAGCGTTTTTGGAGTATAGCCATGCTGAAGAGTACGTGATGACCCAGTCCTCGGAGGTCCACCAGGACACTGGGCGATCTATCCTCAACTCCCGGCAGCGGGCCATGCGGGATCAGTCACGGTGCGTGGTTGCTATCGGGTCCTGAGGATGTAAACGCGGCCCGTCGACGTTTTCCTATAGGTGAACGGAGGCATCAAGCTTCGTCACGGCATTACTTGGGTCAGCCACCGGGTCGTGCAGCAACGAATTGCCTCGGTCCAGTAACGTGCGACCGATAAAGCGCGATCCCACTTCATTCAGGTGCAAATCATCCAGGTACAGCAACTGACCCTTGATCATCGGGCTGCACACGCCTGCCGTACAAATCACTTGATTGGGGTCGATAAAGTGCACCTGGGGGAACTTCACCTTTTTGCACAATGCTTGGCCTAGGTCGCGGACATGTCGACGGTGTAGCCGATGATCGGCGGACACGAGTCCATGGTGTAGTCCACGATCGAGAGGTTATCCGGCTTGGCCAGCAGATCGACCATGCCGGTGAAGTGATTGGCAAACTAATCACCGATCATGATGCCGTCCAGTTGTTCCTTTTCAGCTCCCAGGCGACAGGTGTCATCGGGTTCTGTTTTGTACAGCGCATTGGTCACGTGGCAGCCCTTGCGGATCTCGCTCGGCTTCTGCAGGGACATGGCTTTCAGTCGTGAAACATCAAGGCTGAAACGTTGCGCAAAGCCGTTGAATTGCAGGCTCAGCACCGCCAGCGTGGCCAGGCCCAATGCCGGAAGGGCGAATCGACGGAAGCAGCGGCGCCGCCATCATCGGATTGTTTGTCGCGACCTTGTTGCCGGTGGCGGTCAACACCTATGAAGGCTTGCGCGCGGTGCCGGCGCATTTGATCGAAGCGGCCGAGGCCATGGGCATGACGCCACGGGAAACCCTGTGGATAGTCGAGATCCCGAATGCGATGAACGTGATTTTCGCCGGCATTCGCACGGCGCTCGCCATCGCCGTCTATCTGGCGTGCGGTCTGGTCCAGACCGTCTCGGTGTCGCGGGGCTTGAGGTTGGCCGGGCGCGAATGATTAGAAGACCCAGGATAAAAGCCAATAATACGAGGTGCATCATGATTCATCGCATGCTAACCAGTCTGATCTTAACGCTTGGCCTTGTTTCAGGTTCCATGGGGACTGCTTCTGCCAACAGCACCATTGTGGTCGGCGGCAAGAAGTTTACGGAGCAGCAACTGGTGGCGGAAATGACCACTCAATTACTACGCGCCAATGGATACAGCGTCGATAAACGTCCGGACCTGGGGTCGTCCGTATTGCGCGCGGCACAAGAGAACGGTCAGGTCGATGTGTATTGGGAGTGCACCGGGACCTCCCTGGTCATTTACAACAAGGTGACGGATAAACTTGATGCCGAGCAAACATACAAGAAGATCAGCGCCCTAGACGCAGAGAAAGGCATTACCTGATTGAACCCATCGAAAGCCAACAATACCTGCGCGTTTGCCATGCGCAAGGACGAGGCCGAGAAGGAGGGCATCGTTTCGATCAGCGACCTGGCGAAAAACGTCGGCGAAGGCAAAACCTATAAATTCGCTTCCAACGCTGAGTTCTTTTCACGCTCCGATGGCCTGCGTCCTCTCCAGGACATGTACCAGTTTGAGTTCGAGCGCAAAAACGTCGTACGCATGGACGGAGGCCTGACCTACCAGGCACTCAGGGATGGTCAGGTGAACGTGGCGTTGGTGCTGTCGACTGACGGGCGGATTCCGGCATTTGGCTTTGTCGTACTCAAGGACGATAAAGGGTTTTTCCCCAGCTACGCATTGACGCCGGTGATTCGTACCGAAGTCTTCAAAGAGAATCCGAAGATTGGTGAATTGCTCAACGCGCTCTCTTCCAAACTGGACGACGACTCGATTGCCGGACTGAACTCCCGGGTCGATGTCGGTCGTGAGTCAATCGAGAGTGTGTCCAGGGAATTCCTGGAGAAAAACAAGTTGATCTAGTGATTGCGTCGTTGCGTTGAGGCCACTCGGTTTCATCTTGATTGTTCAGGCCAGCTGAATACCGCTGGCCGGCATTCCGTTCGTGGTGAAGGACAACTTTGACACCTCCGGCTTGGTCACCTCCGGTGGGGCCTACGTATTGCGTTCATCGGTGCCGAGCCAGGATGCCTTCACCGTCAAGAAGCTGATCGATGGACAGGCGATTCTGCTCGGCAAAGCCAACCTGTCGGAACTGGCCGCGTCTTTCGGCTGGTTCGGCTACAGCTCGTTTGGCGGCCAGACGCTCAATCCAAGAAATACCCGGCGCGATGCTTCTGGCTCCAGCAGCGGCTCTGCCGCTTCGGTAGCAGCGGCGTTCGCACCCTTTGCGCTGGGGTCGGATACCAGCGGATCGATCCGCGCGCCTGCCAGCGTCACCGGTACGGTGGGCTTTCGACCTTCGCTGGGGCTGATCAGTCGCAGCGGCATTATTCCGCTCTCGCTGACGTTCGATACCGGTGGCGTCATTACCAACAGCGTGCTGGATCAGGCCATCGTGCTGGATGCGATCAAGGGACAGGACAAAAGCCACCCGGCGACCCTCGACCTTGCCGCCGAGACCATACAGTTTGAGCCAGCCCTGAGCCGTTCCTCGCTTCAAGGCAAGACCATAGGGGTGATCACCAACTTCAAAGGCGCCAACCTGGAGGTGGACGCGGTTTTAAGAGCGCACAGGAAACCCTTGGCAAGCGTGGGTCGCATGTCGTCTCCATCGAGCTGCCTAAGGCATTTGAAACCCTTTGGAGCGATGTGCTTGGCCTGGTGGGAGAGAGCGAATTTAAACCCCAATTCGAACGATACCTGGCCACCCTCAACCCGGGTCAACCGCGAACGCTTGCCCGGTTCCTTGATCTGGCGAAAAAGAATCAGGCTGACAACGCAGCGCATGGCATGAACCCGGCGCGCCTGGCCGGACTGGAAGCGGTATCGAACACCACCAGCATCGATTCGCCGCAGTACATCTCCATCCTCTCCAGAAAGATCCCGCAGTTGCGCGCGCAACTGATGGACATCATGAAGAAGAACCAAGTGGACAGTCTGTTCTTTGCGACAATCAATTGCCCGGCCTCGGTAGTTCGCGGCGTGACCGATGACAGTTACCTGTGCAACGCCGGTGATACCTACGCCTCGTCGTACATTGCCTCCGCCACCGGGTTTCCCGAGATCACGGTCCCGGCAGGCACCATCAAGGGCAATCTGCCGGTGGGTGTTTCGTTCCTGGGCGGCTACGGCGAGGACGCCAAGGTTGTGGGTTTTGGCTACGCGTTCCTGGGGCGGTAATTGCGCAGATTGGTCGTCTATGAAAACGCGTGTCTGCGTCGCCCATACGTTCTTCGCGAGCAGGCTCGCTCCCACAGATTCAGCGCAGGGCCCTGTAGGAGCCTCAGATCAGCGGCATCGGTCAGATCTGTTCCAGCAACCAGGCACGGAACGCGATGAGCGATGGCAGCCTTTCGTTACGTGGCGGATACGTCAGGTAGTAACTGCGCTGACTGGCGAAGGGCTGGCCGAGGCTGATCAGCTCTGCGTTGGCCAGTTCATCGGCCACCAGGATACGCGGTACCAGGCCGATGCCGATGCCGGCCCTCACGGCCTGGATCAAGTGCGAGGTGAGTTCGAAACTCGGCCCCAGCCGCATCATCCGATGGGGCAGGCCGTGGTGGCTGAACCACTCGCCCCAGACGTTGGCGTTATTCGCGACGTTGAGCAGCGTCTGTGTGCCTATGCGCTCCGGTGTCCAGGTGTCATGGGCCGCCGCCGCTTGTGCAGACATGATCACCATCAATTCTTCGGTGTGCAGGCGATGGCTGATCAGGCCCGGCATGTCGGCGTTGCCGACGACGATCGCGGCATCGATGCCGCTGGTCTCGAAGTCGATGGTGTCGATCCGGGAATTGATGTGCACCAGCATGCCGGGATGGGTTTTGTAGAAGTCGTGAAGGCGTGGCAATAACCACTTCGAGCCGAACGTTGGCAAGGTGGCCAGGCGCAAGGTTCCGCTGCCCGACTGATAAGCCATGGCTTGTAACGTGGCACTGCGGATGCGTCCGAGCGCTTCGCTCAATTCCCGCTGATAAAGGCGGCCGACATCGGTCAACTGCACCTGCCGGCCTTCCCGGCGAAACAGCGTCAGGCCCAGTTGCTGCTCCAGCGCCTGGACCTGTCGGCTGACCGCGCTTTGGGTCAGGGACAGTTCCACCGCGGCGCGTGTGTAGCTTTCATGGCGAGCGGCGGCTTCAAATGCCAGCAGCAACGACATGGAAGGGGTGAGGTGGCGGTAATTCATTCGTAAAAGTCATCGATAGCGGCAGGATTATCCGTTTGTCCGGCACCAGAACCTGCAGGATCATTGGCGCGCTGACAACCTGAGGCTGACCGATTAATGCCCGGGCGACAAGTGTTTTGATTTTTCCGTGATTCGACCGACAAGAGACCATCCTGCGATGATCGCCCAGCTGCCTACCGTTGCACCCGCGGCACAGTACCCGGAATTTCTTCAAGCCCTGCGGGCCAGCGGCTTTCGCGGTCAGCTCAGCACTGACTACGCCACCCGGACCGTGCTGGCGACCGACAACTCGATTTACCAGCGCCTGCCGCAAGCAGCGGTATTCCCCCAAGACGCAGACGACATAGTGCGCATCGCCACCTTGATGGCCGAGCAGCGCTTTCGCCAGATCAAGCTGACCCCGCGGGGCGGCGGCACCGGTACCAATGGCCAGTCATTGACCGACGGCATCGTGGTCGACTTGTCGCGACACATGAACACCATCCTCGAAATCAACGTCGCCGAGCGTTGGGTGCGGGTGCAGGCGGGCGTGGTCAAGGATCAGCTCAATGCCGCGCTCAAGCCCCATGGGCTGTTCTTCGCCCCGGAGCTGTCGACCTCCAACCGGGCCACCGTTGGCGGCATGATCAACACGGACGCCAGCGGGCAGGGCAGTTGTACCTATGGCAAGACCCGCGATCATGTGCTGGAACTGCATAGCGTATTGCTCGGTGGCGAGCGCCTGCACAGCCAGCCGCTGACCGACGCGCAGCTTGATGCGGCCTGCGCGCAACCCGGTCGCACCGGCGAGGTGTACCGTACCGCGCGGCAGATCCAGGAAACCCAGGCCGAGCTGATCGAGGCAGTGTTCCCCAAGCTCAACCGCTGCCTGACCGGTTACGACCTGGCCCACCTGCGCGATGAGCAGGGGCGTTTCAACCTCAATAGCGTGTTGTGCGGTGCGGAGGGTTCGCTGGGCTACATCGTCGAGGCCAAGCTCAACGTACTGCCGATCCCCAAGTATTCGGTGTTGGTGAACGTGCGTTACAGCAGCTTCATGGACGCGCTGCGCGATGCCAACGCGTTGCTGGCGCACAAGCCCCTGTCCATCGAAACCGTGGACTCCAAAGTGCTGATGCTGGCGATGAAAGACATCGTCTGGCACAGCGTCGCCGAGTATTTTCCCGCTGATGCCGAGCGCCCGACACTGGGCATCAATCTGGTGGAATTCAGCGGGGAAGACGCCGCGCAAGTCAACGCTCGCGTGGCGGCGTTCGTGGTGCATCTGCAGGCTGACACGAGCATCGAGCGACTGGGGCACACGCTGGCCGAAGGGGCCGAAGCGGTGACACGCGTCTACGCCATGCGTAAACGGTCAGTCGGGCTGCTGGGCAACGTCGAAGGCGAAATTCGCCCGCAGCCTTTCGTTGAGGACACCGCGGTGCCGCCGGAGCGGTTGGCCGACTACATCACTGAGTTCCGCGCACTGCTGGACAGCCACGGCCTGGCCTACGGCATGTTCGGTCATGTCGATGCCGGTGTGTTGCACGTGCGCCCGGCGCTGGACATGAAAGACCCGGCTCAGGCCGCGTTGGTCAAGCCGATTTCCGATGCCGTGGCCGAACTGACACGGCGCTATGGCGGCTTGCTGTGGGGCGAACACGGCAAGGGTTTGCGGTCCGAATATGTCCCGGAATTTTTCGGTGAACTGTACCCGGCGCTGCAATCGCTCAAGGGCGCGTTCGATCCCCACAATCAGCTCAACCCCGGCAAGATCTGCGCCCCGCCGGATGCCGCCCAAGGCTTGCTCAAGGTCAACGAAGTGACGCTGCGCGGCGATCTTGATCGGCAAATCGATGAGCGCGTCTGGCAAAACTTCGGCAGCGCCGTGCACTGCAACGGTAACGGCGCTTGCTACAACTACGATCCCGACGATGCGATGTGCCCGTCGTGGAAAGCCACCCGTGAACGCCAGCATTCGCCGAAGGGCAGGGCATCCTTGATTCGCGAGTGGTTGCGTCTGCAAGGTGCTGCCAATATTGATGTGCTGGAAGCGGTCGCAGGCCAATGGTCGTGGCTGCGCGGGTTGCCGAAGCGATTGCGCAACAATTTTGCGCGTTCACGCGGCGAGGAGGATTTTTCCCATGAAGTCTACGACGCGATGGCGGGTTGCCTGGCGTGTAAATCCTGTGCGGGACAGTGTCCGGTCAAGGTCAACGTGCCGGAATTCCGTTCGCGTTTTCTGCAGTTGTATCACGGTCGCTACCAGCGCCCGGTTCGCGACTACCTGATCGGCTCGCTGGAGTTCACCCTGCCGTACGTGGCGTACGCACCGAGACTGTACAACGCAGTGATGGGCTCGAAATGGATAAGTCGCGTGCTCGAACGCCATGTCGGCATGCTCGACAGCCCACTGATCAGCCGCTACAACCTGCAAGCCACGTTGGCCGGATGCAAGGTGGGCGTCGCCAGTGTCGCGGCGCTGCGTGAGTTGACCCCGCAACAACGTTCACGCAGCGTGGTGCTGGTGCAGGACGCGTTCACCCGCTACTTCGAGACCCCCTTACTGGCGTCCTTCATCCAGTTGGCGCACAGGTTGGGCTACCGCGTATTCCTGGCGCCTTTCAGTGTCAATGGCAAACCCTTGCATGTACATGGCTTCCTCGGTGCATTCGCCAAGGCAGCGATTCGCAACGCCCATCAGCTCAACGCCCTCGCAGACTGTGGCGTGCCGCTGGTGGGTCTGGACCCGGCCATGACGCTGGTCTACCGCCAGGAATACCTGAAAGTACCGGGGCTCAATGATTGCCCGAAGGTCTTGCTGCCGCAGGAGTGGCTGTTTGATGCGCTGCCGGAAAAGCCGCAGCCTGTTGCGCAGACGTTTCGTTTGCTGGCGCACTGCACCGAAAAGACCAATGTCCCGGCCAGTACTTCACAGTGGGAAAAACTGTTTTCCCGGTTTGGGCTCAAGCTGGTGATTGAGGCGACCGGCTGCTGTGGCATGTCGGGTACCTACGGCCACGAAGCACGCAATCAGGACACCTCACGAATCATCTTCGAGCAGTCATGGGCCGGTAAGCTGGATAAGCAGGGTGAGGCGCTGGCGACAGGGTACTCTTGCCGCAGCCAGGTCAAGCGCATGGCCGACAAGCAGCTGCGTCACCCACTGGAAGTGCTGCTGGAGCATGCGCTTGCGGTTTAGCGGGTGGATTCTGAGAAAGGTTGTGAAGCCCCTTTCGGATTGCCGATCATCAAAAACTACAACACCGGCGCGAGGCCGGTGTCGTGGTCATTCAGAGAGTAGCGAGACGGTATCTCAGAAGCGGTACTTCGCGGACGCGGTAATGCTGCGGGGGGCGCCGTATGTCAGTGCCCCGTAGGCATCGAAGATGTCGAAGTACTTCTCGTCAGTGACGTTGTTGGCATTCACTTGCGCCGAGAGGTTATCGGTAATCTCGTAGCGCGCCATCAGGTTGACCAGCGCGTAGGCGTCCTGCTGAATCTTCTCGGAGTTGCCTGCCGGGTTGGTGGCGTAGGTGTAGATCGAATCCTGCCAGTTGACGCCGCCGCCAATGGTCAGCTTGTTGAACATGCCGGGCAGGCGATAGGTGGTGAATGTACGCAGCAACTTGGTTGGATACAGCGTGTTCACATCGTCGCCGTTGGCATCTTCGGCGGTGAACTGGGTGTAACCCACCGATGCATTCCAGTCAGTCGCCAGTTCGCCGGAGACTTCCAGCTCGAAGCCCTTGCTGGTCGCGCCTTCGCTGGCCTCGTAGGCGTAGCCGCCGACAGGGTTCGAAGGATCGATCAGCACGCCGGTACTCTGGCCCAGGTTATCCTGTTTGATCTGGAAGATGGCCGCGGAGGCGTTCAAGCGGCCCCCGAAGTACTCACCTTTCAGGCCGATTTCACTGCTGTTAATTAATCTGTAATGGGTTTATACGCATTTGAGAGTATTTATCAATGGCGGTGGCGTTCGGACATATTTCCTTGCCTGACCTTTTCGACAATGGCCTTGCATAAACGCCTCTCCCTGACCCAGCTGGTCACATTGCGAGGGACGGTCGTCCCCTCAAAGCAACCGTTCAATGGCAGAATCTCCTCAACTTGATCGTTTTGGAGAACACCATGCTTCGTGCGTTTGAACGAAGGCTCGACCCCTTTCCTCCTGACGAGGTGCCACCGCCCCCCGACGGCCTGGCTCGCTTCCTGTGGGCCTGCACGCGGGGCGCCCGCGGTTACATCCTTGCGTTTGCGCTGCTCAGTGCCGGTGTATCGATTTACGAAGCCTGGCTGTTTTCCTTCCTCGGGCAGGTCGTGGACCTGCTCTCGACCTGGCAGGCAGGCGGTGACGCGGCCGCGCAGGAAAGTCGCGTGTTGTGGGGCATGGGCATCGTCATGGTGACCAGTGTCGGTCTGGTGGCGTTGCGCACCATGGTGCAGCACCAGATATTGGCGATTAACTTGCCGTTGCGGCTGCGCTGGGACTTCCATCGCCTGATGCTGCGGCAAAGCCTTTCGTTTTTTTCCGATGAGTTTTCCGGCCGGGTCACGACCAAGGTGATGCAGACGGCGCTGGCGGTGCGCGACCTGCTGTTCACCCTGATCGAGATCGCACCCGGGATCGGAGTGTATTTCATTGCGATCATCGCGCTGGCCGGCGGCTTCGCTTTGAAACTGATGCTGCCTTTCGTTGCCTGGGTCGTGTTGTTCGGGCTGGCCATGTGGTACTTCGTGCCCCGCCTGGGGAAAGTCGGGCAGGAACAGGCCAATGCGCGGTCGATGATGACCGGGCGTATCTCGGACGCCTACACCAACATCACGACGGTGAAGCTGTTCTCCCACTCCAATCGTGAAGCGCACTTCGCGCGTGCGGCGATGGAGGATTTCAAGCAAACCGGCTTTCGTCAGATGCGCCTGGTCAGCCAGTTCGAGATCGTCAACCAGGCGTTGGTGGTGGCGTTGATCATGGCAGCCGGTGGCTATGCTCTGTGGCTATGGCACCAGGGAGAGGTCGGCGCAGGTGCCGTGGCGGCAATCACCGCCATGGCGTTGCGCATCAATGGCATGTCGCACTGGATCATGTGGCAAATGACCTCGCTGTTCGAGAGCATCGGCACCGTGCAGGACGGCATGGAGACCCTTACCCGCGGGCCAAAGGTGAAGGATGCGCCGGACGCGGGCGTGCTGGTGACCTCCGGTGGCGCGGTCACCTTCGATAACGTGAGCTTCAATTACAACGGCGAACGCCAGGTGCTCGATGGCCTGAGCCTGAGCATCCGTCCGGGCGAAAAAATCGGCCTGGTGGGCCGCTCTGGCGCCGGCAAGTCCACGTTGATCAACTTGCTGCTGCGCTTTTATGACGTCGACAGCGGGGAGATTCGCATCGACGGCCAAAACATCGCACACGTGACGCAAGACAGCCTGCGCGGCGCCATCGGCATGGTCACCCAGGATACCTCCCTGCTGCACCGTTCCATTCGCGACAACATCGCCTACGGCCGTCCCGATGCGACCGAAGCGCAAATCCGCAACGCCGCGGCCAATGCCCAGGCCG
This sequence comes from Pseudomonas sp. G(2018), assembly GCF_005502415.1. Lineage (NCBI taxonomy): Bacteria > Pseudomonadati > Pseudomonadota > Gammaproteobacteria > Pseudomonadales > Pseudomonadaceae > Pseudomonas > Pseudomonas sp. G(2018). The sequence goes on from NZ_SCOO01000037.1 coordinate 32,725, forward strand.
ATGAGTTCATCAGCCAACTGAGCGACCGGCAAGGCCATACCGGCTACGACACCCTTGTGGGTGAGCGGGGCATCAAGCTGTCAGGCGGCCAGCGCCAACGCGTCGCGATTGCCCGGGTGATGCTCAAGAACGCCCCGATCCTGCTGCTTGACGAGGCCACCAGCGCGCTGGACTCCGAAGTCGAAGTGGCCATTCAGGAAAGCCTCGATGAAATGATGCAGGGCAAGACCGTGATCGCCATCGCCCATCGGCTGTCCACGATTGCGGCCATGGACCGGCTCATCGTCATGGATGACGGGCGCATCATCGAACAGGGTACCCACGCCGAATTGCTCGGGAAGAACGGCGTCTACGCGCGGCTGTGGCAGCATCAAAGCGGCGGGTTCCTGGGTGAGGATAAGGGCGTGGTCGAGGCGATGGATCAGGTGTGAGCGTGATGGATGTGCAGCAGGGGGCGGGAAGGAAGGGGCACGGCGATTAGCACTCGGCAAGGGCTGCTCTCGGCCCCAAGCCGACGATAGTGGCACGTGGCAATTCATCCAGCAGGCATGGCTGGCCTGATGTGCCATGCCATGCCATGCCATGCCATGGCAGGTGGTTGGCCGGTGCAGCGGTCTCGCTCTTAAGTATGTGATCGACGGTTATTGTGGCTATACGGCCAAGAGGATGTCTCAGTATCTGCCGATGTACCGTGTGATGGGGCGGCCAGTTCTTCCAGGTGGTTAATGATGTCGTCCGGTTTGAGTACCAGGACGTCGCTGTCCAGGGTGTCCAGAATCATCTCGGCGGTGTTGCCGATCAATGCGCCGGACAGTCCGGTGCGGGCCACGCTACCGATCACCGTGAGTACGGCTGTGAGCTTGTGCGCTATATACGGGATCAGCACATCGGCAGGACCTTCTTCGATATGCAGGCATTCGTCGCTGACATCGAATTCGGCCTGGAATGTCTTGCACAGTTCGCGATAGAGAGCCTGAATGCTTTCTTTGAGTTGGAATACGGAGTCGGTCGCCGACAGCATGGGGTAGGGGTGGGCGCTCAACATGTGCAGAGTGCCGCCGGCCAGTGCGGCGATGTCATAGCCGTGGCTGACAATGCCGGAATGCAGGACGCGATGTTCCATATCACTGCTGCCAGCATCTATTGCCGCGAGAATGGTGCCACCGGTCCACGGTCTGGCGGTTTTTACTATAAGCACCGGGCTGGGGCAGTATCGCAGTAGTTTCCAGTCCTCGGGGGTGAGCAGGGCCTTCATCAGGGGGGTGTCGGGCAGGTGCTGCTTGATCACCAGGCCACAGCCCTCCGTTTGTTGGGTGGCGATGATAGTCTTGTGTGAACTCCCATTCCAGGCCTGCTGGGTGCTGACGCTATAACCCTCCTGTACCAAGGCGCCTTGCATGTCGTTCAAGCAGGAGGAATGCTGGTGCCCCTTGTCGTAGGCCAGCAGGTGCAGGTGTGACTGGGTAGCGCCGGCAATCATTTTGGCTCTATTCAGGATCAGGTCATTGGACTGCTGCGGATCCACCACCACCAAGGTGTTGCGAATGGTGTGCATGAGTGTCTTCCTGTGCATGAGTACAGTTTTTATGTGGTTTTATGTGGGGCGGCGGCACGGGCGTTCTCGGCCTATGCCCTTTCGGGGGTGTACGCGTTGGGCCACCCCTTGTCCGCCCGTCAACCGGAAGCTCACTTACCGACATCATGCACGCGACAGCTAAAATCGAATCCTGCCTGCCCAGTCCGAATGTTGACGCTCGATTCGAGCTGACAGTAATTACCGCAACGGCTGCTGATCGCTCATGCAACTGTGCAAGTTAACTCCATAGCACTGGCGCTGTTCTTCCATCGCATCTATATTGAGTTGTAACGCGGCCGGTACACTTAGTGCCGAATGAATTGCGTTTTTCCTGATGGTTGCGCTGCCGGCAAAGTAGCGTGTGAGTATCGGCTACGTTCAATTCCAGGCCTGCCTGCGCCTATCCATCCGCGTAAATACTACGCGCAGACGGATACCTCCAACCTTGGTGGACTAAATCGAGTTGCTCTATTGCTGCGTTATTTGCACGCTCAACTCGATTGCTAAGTATGGCGGCTATTCTGTTTAAAGTTCAGTTAGTTGGTCGATTGAGTTAGTTGATTATCACCTAAGGCTCCTCTGAATCAACCCTATTCGATCTGAAGAATACGCGCCTTTCTCGCTGGTTGACGGCTGAAGCTGGTCCGGAGTAACCGCAATTTGAACTTGCCTGACGACAGTTTTGTAAGCCTGACAGGTGACGCTTTACTTGGACGACGCAGTATCGCGGTCGCGTGGTGCTGGCGCCACACCTTCCTCGCGCAGACGATGCAACAACAACTGCGTGTTGTCCACGCAACCCATGCCTTCAGGCTTGCTTTCAATACCCTCGATCACCAGCAGCAGTTGCGCTTTATTCTGGGCCAGCCGTTGCTGGAGGATTTCGATTTCCTCAACCTTGCGCTTGAGCCCACTGAGCAGCTCTTCATGCTTCCAACCGTTCGCATTCATCGGCAGTAATTGTCGGATTTCTTCCAATGAAAAACCCGCTGCCTGGGCGCCCGTGATGATCTCCAGAACCCATTCCGTGTCAGGCGAATAGTCCCGATACCCATTGGCTTTGCGCGCGACAGACTTGATCAGGCCGCTCGCTTCGTAAAAGCGGATGCGTGAAGGCGCCAATCCGCTGATTTTCGCCAGTTCGCCTATTCTCATATTCCACCCAAAAAACCGTTGACCTTAAAGTTGACTTTAAACCTGAAGTTATTGGGCAGCCAGCGGCGCAGGTTTAATGCTTTGGGTCATGGCCTCCCTGCCACACAGGAGATGCGAGCATGAGTTATGTCACTACGCAGGACGGTGTTGAGATCTTTTACAAAGACTGGGGGCCACGCGATGCCCAGGTGATCTTTTTTCATCACGGATGGCCGCTCAGCGCGGACGACTGGGATGCGCAAATGCTGTTTTTCCTGGCGAACGGCTACCGGGTGGTTGCACACGACCGACGTGGCCACGGGCGATCCAGTCAGGTCTGGGACGGGCACGACATGGATCACTATGCGGATGACGTCGCGGCCGTCGTCAACCATCTTGGTGTGCAAGGTGCAGTCCATGTGGGCCACTCCACCGGTGGGGGGGAAGTCATCCATTACATTGCTCGCCACGGCGAAGGCCGAGTGTCGAAGGCGGCGATAATCAGTGCAGTGCCACCGTTGATGGTCCAGACCCCAGACAATCCAGGCGGCTTGCCAAAGTCGGTTTTCGATGATTTGCAGGCACAGCTGAAGGCCAACCGCGCACAGTTCTACCATGACGTTCCGGCAGGACCTTTCTACGGTTATAACCGCCCTGGTGCAAAACCGTCCGAAGGCATCATCTTGAATTGGTGGCGCCAAGGCATGATGGGCTGTGCAAAGGCACATTACGATGGGATCGTGGCCTTTTCCCAGACCGACTTTACCGACGATCTAAAGAGCATCACGATCCCCGTGCTGGTGATGCATGGTGATGATGATCAGATCGTGCCGTATGAAAATTCCGGGCTCTTGTCAGCCAAGCTATTGCAAAACAGCACGCTGAAAACCTACCCGGGCTTCCCGCATGGAATGCCCACAACGAACGCCGATACAATCAACGCCGATTTGCTCGCTTTCCTGCGAGGTTAGGCAACTGGGGGCGGGTGAAAATCCTGCCCCTGCTTTCACCGAAGTGACTGAAAGCGACGCATTTCAAATTCGGCTAAATGCCCAAAAGCGGTGCTAACCGAGTGTTCGCTTTTGGCCGATTCTGTTGAAAAAGTCGGCCATGGTTTCCTCGGCAGAAAAGTACGCGCCGGATATTGAAATCTTTCTTTTTAACAGAGGCTTCCGGACTTAGATTTCACGTAGCAGCGTGTAAAAGTGGCGTTTTTACCGATCAGTATTCGGGCCGTTTGGACGAACCGACTTTTTCAACAGAATTGGCCGTAAGCGGTCAGATGTACTAGCCTGCATCAACCACTATCGCGGAGCTGGACTTATGATACCAATGACTATTAAGGATGAAGAAAGAAAAAACGAAAATGGAGATTCTAGTTCGTCGGGTGATGAGAGTAAGCGAGACAATATTATTTTTTGGGATCTGCTAAAAACCAACAGAAGTAGAATAAAGCAGGTTGAAGGCAAAGGAGCATTGTTGGCAGGAGACAAAAGCTTTGTGACCCATGGAGCATCGATCTATGTAAGTGCAAAAAAAACAGGAGAGTACAGCTGGGAACTATCAAAACAAATTGGTCATGACTGGACAAAGGTCTATCTATTAAATTATTCCGCTAAAAAGGTCACATGCGTTAAACGTAGCGACTACGAAAGTGATCATGAGTTTTTTATCACAGTCGAGCTAAGTGGGTGCAGGTTCACTATTACTGACGAATTTGTTCTTCATATCGCCGCAGATGTTGGGCTTAGTTACGAGTCGGGCCACGTGAGGCGCGACAAAGCCGAGCAAACGGCACTCAAAAATAAGGCGCCTAATATGCTGCGGAGAGTTTCGATAACTGATAGAGCCGGAACTCAACCTTACGTTGCTCGCAGAGGGGAGGGTCTTGTGGATATTGCAACAAATGCTTTGATGAGCGCTTGGCCGGAAAACCGGTACACGGCAACAACATTGCGGAATATTTATAAGGAAAAAGGAGCCTCCGCGGACACGATAACGAGTATAACCACGTCGGTCGTCCAGTTGGCAATGTCAGAAGGCAAAAGCGAGGAGGATGCCAAGATAATAGCTGCAAAAGTCAAAGCTGCAGCAGAAGATGCGTTGCCCACCATGTTGACAATAACATTGGGCGCATTCATCTTTGGACTTAAAACAGACAGCGGATGGAACTATTATGCTTTAATAAATGGTGAATGGTCTGATATCAATCCGATACCTCTGAGTGGTTCTAGCAGTTCTGGCATGCTGTTTCCGAAATGACTTTTCTCAAAAAATGGCACAATAAGAAATGGGGCAGATTTATTTTTTCATGCTGTCACGTACAAAAAATAAATCTGTCCTCCCTTCTTTTTCTCTCTTTGTTTACTTCGCTCATTGGGGCGAGATAAAGCCCCCGTTATCCAAGCGTTATACATCCAAACAATAAATATCTGCACATGTAGGTAGTCAGTGAGCAATTATCGAACCGTCGTGATCGAAACGTACACAGGTAGGGCACTACTTCTAGCGAAGTTGTTCGGGCACGCCCGCTGCCAAGCCAAAATTTCGACACCTCCATGAATGTCGAATGCTCTTCAGAAATGCGCAAAGGCCATCCGGTAGGAACTATGTTTTAAATTCAGGCCAAGGTCACTTCCAAAGAGGGCGGCACGCCATTCTTATACTCACATTACAACCAATCATACAAAATCATAAGTGCTGAAGAAGCCAATAAACTTATTCGTGGTCTGGACGTGTAAAAATGCGCTAAAATTGCTCACTTCTTTCCAAGGGATCGCCTAAAGCTAACCCCTTAACCAAAACTTTGGATCAAAGCGACGTGACGGGAGTGACTGCTTCTGGCCCAGAGTGTGTAAAAACGCACTGATGCACAGTCGGGGCGTTGCGACGACAGTTGTTAGCTGAGCAATTGGTCGAAACAACTTCTGCGGATTATCACTGCGGCTTTGGAGCCCCTCAGCGCGGCCATCAGCTTGCTGGATCGGCAAAAAAAAGACCTCTTCAGGCATGCCCTGATCGCTTCAATCAATCAGTACGCTGCTGCCAAGCTTATCCACGATTGCGAATGCAAAATCAGCAATCCACCCTGGGTCATATTTCAATCGACAGGGTGGGTCAACTTTCAATCAGCGCCAACACATCGGCATCAATACTTCGTTAATAACGAACAATTCGCAAAAAATAAACGATTTTTATTGATGCAACATGCCCGTTAGCATGAGCAGATGCGCTGAGCGCCCAGGCGGTGGCCGGCATTTATGCGGTCAAGGGGCGCGTGCAACAGCTTCGAGCCCGTTACTGAAAACACCGCCTATCTGTCAGGGGGCACGGCATGACCGTCATAAGCGTCGCCCAACCCTGGATGTGGTCCGCCTTCATCGGCTTCGTCCTCGCCATGCTGGCGCTTGATCTGTTTGTCTTCGGCGGGCGCAAGGCGCACCGTGTTTCGGCCCGCGAAGCGCTGGCCTGGGTGATCGCCTGGACCAGCTTGGCGTTGGTCTTCGCCGTCCTGCTCTGGTGGTATCTGCACATCATGTTTGGTGCCGAAGTGGCCCAGCGTACAACGCTCGAATTCCTGATGGGCTACCTGATTGAGCAGTCGCTGTCGATCGACAACATGTTCGTTTTCGTGATGATCTTCGGCTACTTCGCCGTGCCGCCAGAGATGCAGCGCCGCGTCCTGCTCTATGGCGTGCTCGGCGCCATCGTCATGCGCGCCGGTATGATTTTCGCCGGTGTCTGGCTGGTGCAGGAGTTCGCCTGGCTGCTCTATGTCTTCGGCGCCTTCCTCGTCATCACCGGCATCAAAATGCTGATCTTCGCCGACCAGCAGCCAGACCTCGATAAGAACCCCTTGCTGCGCTGGCTGCGTAGCCATCTTCGCATCACCGACGGCTTTCACGGTGAGTGCTTCTTCGTGCGCCAGAACGGCCTGCGCTGGGCGACGCCGATGTTCCTGGTGCTGGTACTGATCGAGGCCAGCGATCTGGTATTTGCGGTCGACAGCATCCCGGCTATCTTCGCCGTCACCACCGACCCCTTCATCGTGTTCACCTCCAACACCTTCGCCATCATGGGCCTGCGCTCGCTGTATTTTCTGCTTGCCAACATGGCCGACCGCTTTCACTTGCTCAAATATGGTCTGGCCATCGTACTGATGTTCATTGGCGGCAAGATGTTGGTCGCGCCGTGGTGGCACATGCCGATCCAATGGTCGCTGGTTATAGTCGGCGGCATCATCCTGATTTCGGTGCTGTTGAGTCTGGCTTGGACGAAGAGCAAAACACCGGTTACGGGAGTGCACAGATATCGATGGCGTCTGTGACATGTACAAACGCGGAGCCGGATACGCTGATGGCGCCGGTGCTTGCACCCGCCAACCTCAAGCGTGGGTGATTTGGAGCCGCGAAAGGTTGCTGCCTGATGCGATCGTCACCATGAATGAATGGTGACCTTTTCCAGTGGCGTTGAAATACCTCGACGACACGCCGGTAACACGGCGGCGACAGTGCTCAGGCTGCCTGCAATAGGCTGCGCAATTGGAGAGTCGCCTGCGCAATCGGGGAGGTTGGCAGGCGGTGCAGTCGCTAGTTTAGGGGCCATCCAGTAACAAGACCTTGCGACCGGAAGGCCCGGGCAACTCAGGCTTGCCCTCTGCGCTTTCGGGTCGACTAAGGGAAACCTTTAGCCGGGTTGAAGTTTTCCCCCCAACGGATGCGGTTCTTCTCGATACCGGTGCAGCGTCTACTGACTTACCTTGGGCAGGCAAGAGGCGTGTCGTCTGTTCCCTTGAGTCCGCCTGGCGTTTTACCCCATAACAACAATAGGCCTGACAATGCTCGAATCCACCGTCCTTCATGTCCCTCATGCAATCCGCCTTCCTGCGCAAGAGGGCTCGGTGTTCGGCTGCCGGCATTTTTAGTTTTTAGTTTGAACCTGCTCCTATAAATACAGTGCCCAGGCACATACAGATGTGGAGAAGTTAGATGCATGAGGTAAAACAATCTTGCCGCGGGTTCGGTATGGCCGGTGTATTGGGAATGATCTGTTCGCCATTGGCCGCACAGGCCGATGTTATTGATGACAGTCACTTCAAAGTGGATACGCGTAACTTTTACTTGCACCGTAATTACACCAATACCAATGCACCGGACTCTGAAGTGCATAGTTGGTCTCAGGGGTTCGATGCGCAGTTTACTTCCGGCTACACCGACACGGCCCTGGCCATCGGCCTTGATGTGGATGCGCAGTATGCCGTGCGCCTGGATTCGTCGGGCAATGACGGCTCGCTGCCGTATAGCGTCAGCGACCGGCAGACGGCCGATGACTACAGTCGCGCCGGTGCAACCCTCAAGATGCGCTACAGCAAGACCGAGTTGAAGGTCGGTGACCTTCGCCCGCAATTGCCGGTGGCGTTCGATGACACCAGTCGGCAACTGGATACGATCTATCAAGGGGCCGTGGTCGAGTCCAGGGAGGTCGATGGGTTGACAATGACCGGTGGCCGGTTCTGGTCGGCCGTGACACGGGAGTCTTCCAACCACGAGAAACTTTACAAGTTTGGCTCCACCGATAATCTCGACAGTGACGGCCTGGATTTTGGCGGCGCAACTTACGACATTACCAAAAACCTGCAAGCCAGTTATTTCTATGGGGTGCTGCACGATATTTATCAGCAGCACTATTTTGGCCTGATGCATATGGCCGACTTGGGTAATGGCTACAAACTGAAAACCGACTTGCGCTACTTCAATAACAATGAAGATGGCAATGCTTTAAACGGTGAGATCGACAACCGTTCCTACGGTGCCTTGTTCAGCTTGCTCAAAGGCGCCCACATGTTTGGCCTCAGTTACCAGCGCATGCTCGGTGACAGCGTATTCCCCACGATGAACGGTTATATACCGCAACCTTACCTGGTGCACTGGTCGTCCCTCGGGTTTGTCCGTCCGGATGAAAGGTCCTGGGGCGCGCGCTACAGCTATGACTTTGCCGGGATGGGCGTGCCGGGGCTCAAGCTCTACACCCGCTACATCAAAGGTACCCATTGGGACCGTGGCGCCAACCTGAGCGACAACCAGGAAAGCGAACGCTTTCTGGGGCTCAGCTACGTAGTGCAGAGCGGGGCGCTGCAAGGTCTGGGGCTGGACCTGCGCAACATCGACGTGAAGCAGAAGTACGGCTACGACTACAACGAATTCCGTTTCGCCACGACCTACACCTGGAAGTTCTGGTAAACCCACCCGACGTTTGACCCCATAACAATAAGAGGCCTGACCATGCGTGAACCCTTTGTCCTTTGCATCTGCCCCGCAACTTTCCAGTCGTTGTTCTGCGCACGGCTACGCGCATGAGCGGATTCCAAGAGGAGCAAACACTAGTGAATATCCAGGTCGATAACGCGGTCCTGCAGCAGCAGAAGAAAACCTACATCTACGAGTGGTACGTGGTCGGCCTGTGCATGATCGCCTACATCTTTTCCTTTGTGGATCGGCAGATCCTGGCGCTGATGATCGAGCCGATCAAAGCCGACCTGCAGATCAGCGACACCCAGTTCAGCCTGCTGCACGGGCTGGCCTTTTCGTTGTTCTACGCCTTCATGGGCATGCCCATCGCCTATCTGGCCGATCGCTTCTCCCGACCGAAGATCATCGCCGTCGGCGTCGTGTTCTGGAGCCTGGCGACGGCTGCCTGCGGCCTGAGCAAGAACTTCCTGCACATGTTCCTCGCCCGCATTGGCGTCGGCGTCGGTGAAGCGGCCCTGTCGCCCTCGGCCTACTCGATGTTCAGCGACATGTTCCCCAAGGAAAAACTCGGCCGCGCAGTGGGCATCTACTCTATCGGCTCGTTCGTCGGCGGTGGCCTGGCTTTCCTGGTCGGCGGCTATGTGATCGCGATGCTCAAGGACATGAACACCATCGAGGTCGCCTTCCTCGGCGCGATGAAGGCTTGGCAGCTGGCGTTCTTCATTGTCGGTCTGCCCGGTATCGTGGTCGGCCTGTTGATCTGGCTCACCGTGCGTGACCCTGCGCGCAAAGGCCTGCAGGTCGATGCCCAGGGTCGGGCCAGAAAGGTCGCGTTGGGCGATGGCTTTCGCTTCCTGGCTCGTCACCGTGCCACCTTCACCTGCCATTACCTGGGCTTTTCGTTCTACGCCATGGTCCTGTTCTGCATGATGAGCTGGAGCCCGGCGCTGTATATCCGCAAGTTCGGCCTGACGCCGGTAGAGGCGGGCTACATGCTTGGCACCGTGCTGTTGCTGGCCAACACCGCCGGGGTGCTGTTCGGTGGATGGCTCACCGACTACCTGGCCAAGCAAGGTCACCAGGATGCCGCCATGCGCACCGGCGTCATCGGTGCCCTGGGCATGGTGGTGCCCGCCGTGCTGTTCCCGCAAGTGGATCAACTGTGGCTGTCAGTGACGCTGTTGGTGCCTGCGATGTTCTTCGCCTCGTTCCCGATGCCGGCGTCCACGGCGGCGATGCAGATCCTCGCGCCGAACCAGGTGCGCGCCCAGGTCTCGGCGGTGTTCCTGCTGATCAGCAATCTGCTGGGCCTGGGTCTGGGGACCACGCTGGTGGCGCTGTTGACCGACCGCTACTTCGGATCGCCCGCAGCGGTAGGTTCGTCGATGTCGCTGGTGATCGCCGGCGCGTCGGCATTGACCGTGCTGCTGCTCTGGCGTGGTTGCCATCGTTTCCGCGAAAGCTATGCCCGGGAGTACCCGAGCCTGGCTTGATTGCTCATAGTCCACGATCGGCGCCCGGGCCTCGCTCCTTTTGAAGGGAGCGGGGCCTGTGTGCTCCAGATCAGGAGAACCCCTGATGTTGAATGACGTACACTTGCTCGAACGGCACAGCCTGCTCAGCTCGGCCGATTACTGCGAGATCAAGGACAAGGTCAGCCATTACCTGTGCCCGCACAGTTTCAATGTGCTGCGTGACGAGCCGATCCATACCCGGCTCAACGGCGTATTCTTCGGTGATTCGGCGCTGCTCGACCTGCGCTATGGCGCGCCGGTGGAGATCACCATCGACGACATTGCCGATCAGTACCTGTTTCGCATTACCTTGCAGGGGCAGTGCGAGGTGGCCCACGGGCGGCGCAGCGCGGCAATGCAGTCAGGCTACCTGAGCGTTTCCTCGCCGTTCGCGCAAAGCCGCATCGTCACCGATGGGCAGTGCCGCAACCTGATCCTGCGCGTCGACCGTGATGCTCTGGAGACGCAACTGCAACACCTGCTAGGCCGCAGCCTGCGGCAGTCGGTGATCTTCGATGTCAGCGTCGACCACCTGGGCGCGGGCGTCGTCAGCCTCTATCACACCCTGGACTACATCTGTCGGCTTTACGGCAGCGGGGTGGACGGTTCGCGTCTGGCCGGCGGCCTGTCCGAATACCTGATGCAACTGCTGCTCACTCAATTGCCGCACAACTATTCGGCGGATCTTTTGATCGATACGCGCGCGCCGCTGCCGCACCACGTGAAAAAGGCCCGTGACTACATCGAGGAGCACCTCGACGAGCCCATCAGCCTGGCGACCTTGAGCGGACTGTGTGGTGTCTCGGTGCGAACCTTGCAAAATGGCTTCAACCAGTTCCTCCAGCAGGCGCCGGTCGAATACATCCGCGACCGTCGTCTGGCGGTGATCCACGAGTCGCTGAAGCAGGGTAGGGCTGGTGAAACCGTTACCGATATCCTGTTGCGTCACGGCATCAACAGTTTCGGGCATTTCTCCAGCGCCTATCGGCAACGCTATGGCTGTCTGCCGTCGGACACCCTGCGCCGACGCAAGCATTGAGACGGCTGCGCAATCCGTCAGTCGACTGCGCAATCGGAGGAGTCTGTGGCGGTGCGGCTCGATAGCATCGAGTCTCTTACAAGAGGAGCATCTCCATGAATATTACCGTGCTGGGTGGTGGACACGGCTGTTACGCCGCAGCTGTCGAAATGGCTGAAAAGGGGCACCCGACCCGCCTGTGGCGTCGAGATTCCGCCGCGCTCAAGGAGCTGCTGGCCATTGGCAGTCTGACCATCAAGGACTACCGGGGAACTCGCATGCTGTCCGTCGGACAGGAGGGCGACAAACTGTCGTTGACCGACGATCCGGCTGAAGCCCTGGGCGACGCGCAACTGGTGATCATCCCGCTGCCGTCGACCTCCCACGAAGATCTGGCCAGGCACGTGGCACCGCACCTACGCGACGGTCAGGTGGTGTTCCTGCCGCCGGGCACCTTCGGCAGTTTCGTGTTCGCCAAGGCCATGGCCGATGCGGGCAACCAGAGCAAGGTCGCCTTCGCTGAAACCGGTACGCTGCCGTATCTGGTACGCAAACACGGCGCCAGCGACCTGGTGATCAGCGGCTACGCCACCCGCCTGCCGACCGGTGTGTTCCCGAGCAACCTGTCCGAACACGCTTTCGCGGTACTGCGTGAAGCCTACCCGAGCGTCGAACCCATTGAAGACGCCTTGAGCGGTGCATTGATGAACGCCGGCCCCATCATCCACCCACCGTTGATCATGATGAACGCAGGTCCCCTGGAGCATTTCGAGACCTGGGACATTCACAACGAAGGCACCCAACCGTCGATTCGTCGTGTGACCAACCAGCTCGATGCCGAACGCATGGCCGTGCGCGAAGCGCTGACCTACGGTGCGCCGCACTTTCCCCTGGCCGACCACTACAACAGCACCGAAGGCGATGAGTGGATGTACGGTCGCGGTGCCCATGGCAAGCTGACTGACAGCGGTGACTGGCGCGAAGACATCGACCTGCAGAAACACCGCTACATGCTCGAAGACACCCGCCTGGGCCTGTCATTCCTGGTGTCCGTCGGCCGCTGGGCCGGTGTGTCGACCCCGGTGGCGCAGGGGCTGCTGAGCATCGCCTCTGTCGTCGCTGGTCGTGATCTCTACGCCGAAGGCCGCACGCTGGAGAACCTGGGTCTGGCCGAGCTCGACCGGGTGCAAATGACCAAGCTTCTCACCAGAGGCTTCAACTGATGAACGCCGCGCTGCCCAAAGTCAGCGTGGTCGGCGCCGGCCGGATGGGCGAGGGCATTGCCCTGGCGTTCATCCATGCGGGCCTGCCGGTGACCCTCATCGACATCAAGGATCGCACCGAGGATGAGCGGCACGGCTACTTTGAGCGTGTGCGGAACAACATCCGCAGCGAACTTCAGACGCTGGTACGCCTTGGCGTGCTTGAGCCGGAACAGGCGGACATCGCGATAGCCCGTTTGACGCTGCAAAGCAGATCCCAGGCCGCAGAGGCATTGCGACTGTGCGACCTGGTGTTCGAAGCGGTGCCGGAGATCATCGCGGTCAAGCAGCAGACCTTCGCCTGGGTCAGCGAGCATGTTCCGGCATCGACCATCATCGCGTCGACCACCTCGACGTTTCTGGTCACCGAGTTGAGCGAAATGGTCAGGGAGCCCCAGCGCTTCGTCAATGCACACTGGCTCAATCCCGCATACCTGATGCCGCTGGTGGAAGTCAGCCGTAGCGAAGCCACCTGCCCGCAGGTGGTCGAACGACTGCTGCAACTGCTCAAGCGGATCGGCAAGGTACCGGTGGTGTGCAACCCGGTGGCTGGCTACATCGTGCCGCGCATCCAGGCATTGGTCATGAACGAAGCCGCGCGGATGGTGGAAGAGGGCGTGGCCAGCGCAGAAGATATCGATACCGCGGTGCGTGTCGGCTTCGGGTTGCGCTTCTCGGTGCTGGGCCTGCTTGAATTCATCGATTGGGGTGGTGGCGACATTTTGTACTACGCCTCGCGCTACCTCAGTGGCGCGCTGTCACCGCGCTTCGAGTCGCCACAGGTGATCGCCGACAACATGCAAAACGGCCGCAATGGCTTGCGAGACGGCCAGGGTTTCTACGACTACCGCGACCTGGACGTGGAAGCCTACAAGCAGCAGCGTCTGGGCGACTTTGTCTGCAAACTGGAGTTGGCGGGATTGACGCCGGCATTCGATGGCGCCTTGAGGCCAGTGTAGGAGCGAGCCTGCTCGCGAAAAGCGCCCAGACAACGCGGTCATTCAGACTGCCCGCGTCATCGTTGACGTCCATCGCGAGCAGGCTCGCTCCTACAGGTTTGGCGTAGGTCCCTGTGGGAGCGTGGCTTGCCCGCGAAAAGAACGTCCAGACAACACGATCATCCAGGCAGCCCGCATATCACGGCGCACTGGCATCGCTTTCATGCTCATCCGCAAAGGCCATGAACACGTCCAGATCCAGCACATCCAGATTGATGCGGGCGATAAAGGCGGAGAAGGCCAGGTTGGCGGCTAGCAGACGCAAGTCAGAAGCCCAAGGGGGAACATAGGTGGGCCCCTTAAGCCAGCCGCACTCAAACAGCGGCGCCAGGCGCACCGTATCCCCCAGGCTAAGGCGACCGGCAAACAAATGCCCCACCAAATCCGGCCGGTTATCACGAATCGCAATGCGCAACAGCGTATGCACGCCAAGCATCCCAGTCAGATAAGCAGCATCCTTGGTAAACGCCGAGCCGCCACGCAGGTCGGCACCACGGAAAATCCGTTGCGTCGATCGGAACGACTCCTCCTGCGACTGTCCTCCCGCCAAAAAGCCTTCAAACACCTGGATGAAATCGGCGCCATCCAGCGCCTGCTGCACCGCGAGTACGCGCAGCGCCAGGCGCCGCAGACGGTTGATGTCCATGCTGCCTGTGAACAGCTCGGCCAGGGTGGCTATACCCTCCTGCGTCTGGGTAGTGCGCGGCGCCCCCAGGCCCAGGCTTTTGAGGTTGGGTTGCAGCGCACCGTTTTGCGCCGTGGCCACATGCACGAAAGCCTCGTGCTGCAACAACTGATTCTTGTCCAGCTCCGAAAACAGCGCGCTGGCCCGCAGGCGAATCCGACTCGCCCCGGCGATGGCCTTGGCGGCCAGCGTTGCATCAAGTACCACCTCAATTCGCCCCTCACCGAAGAACCGGTCCAGCTCCGGTTGCATCCACGCGGCAAAGGCCTCGGCCGGAATATCAGCCTGGGTCGGCGGAATCCGCGCACCGCCCAGCAGGGCGTCGGTGGTCGTCAGAAAGAAACGCGCCGCATCCAGCATGCTCAGCTTCTGGTTCGTGTAGTAGAAGTCCGGGCGGCGGTACAGCGCTGACGAATAATGAGTAAAGTCCGGCGTACCAATGGCACCGAGCATGCGTCCGGCGGAGGCATAGCTGCGAGCGGTCATGGCGAGAAAATTACCGGCCGGATGGCCTGGATCGCATTGGGTGATGAAGTCTTCCAGTGCGGCGATATCGGCAGTGTGATCGCGGGGGTGGAGTTCGACTTTGGGGAGTTTTGCGCATCCGGTGCGCCAATTTTTCAGGAAGGATTCTTCGATGCCGTCGGGCCAGCTCAAGGCGTCCAGGACGCGGATTTTTCGGGTCAGGGTGGGTAGGACGGTGTCGAGTTCGGAGAGGGAGGGGGGCATGGGAGGAGTCCTTGGTAGACAAGGTTTGATCGTGGAAGCTTAGACGTCGGCAGGAGAGTGCGTTAACCGGTGCACTTCGTGGCCTTGACCGGCAGAGAAGGCCCGAAGCTGTGGTGATGTTGATACGCCAGCGAGGCTCAGACCGTTCCGAACCACCTACCACTCAAGCGGGGAATTGGGCTATCCAGTGCCTGGCAATCTCTTCGCGTCGGCAGATCCACACCGCGTCGTGGCCTTGCACGTAATCGAGAAAGCGCGCCAGCGCCATCGCACGACCAGGATGGCCACTGATCCGCCCATGCAGGCCGACGCTCATCATCTTCGGGTGGTGCGCGCCTTCCTGCCACAGCAGGTCGAAAGCATCCTTGAGCAGTCCGAAGAAGTCTTCACCGCAGGCGAAACCGTTCGGTAGCAGATAGCGGGCGTCGTTGTTGACCAGTGTGTAAGGGATCACCAGGTGGGCGGGCGAGCCTGGGAGCCAATAGGGCAGATCATCGTTGTAGGCGTCCGAGCTATAGAGAAACCCACCTTCCTCACGCAACAGGCGGCGGGTGTTCTGGCTGACCCTTCCTGTGTACCAACCTGTGGGGCGTTTACCGCAGATCTGCTCGATCACGTCGAGAGTGAGGCGGATATGGCGCCGCTCCTGGTCTTCAGGCATGTCGCGATAGTCCAGCCAACGGTAGCCATGCCCGGCAATCTCATGCCCGGCAGCAAAGAGCGCATGGCCAATCGTCGGGGTGAGTTCCAGTGCCCGGCCGACGGCGAAGGCGGTCAGCGGCAGGCCTCGGGTACTGAACAGTTCCAGAATGCGCCACACACCTGCGCGCGATCCGTATTCGTACATGCCCTCGACGCTCAAATCCGATTCCCCCACACGCGGCGGGCGGCCTGGTAGCTCGTGCAGCCAGGCCTCCGATTGTGCATCGCCATTTTGGATGCATGACTCCGCTCCCTCTTCGATGTTGAGTACGAACTGGACCGCGACACGCGCCTCACCGGGCCATCGCGGGTGGGGTGGGCGGCCGCCATAACCGATGAGGTCGCGAGCGGACATCAGCCCAGCTCGAAGGTCGTGACGCCGAACACACGTTCGTGCGCGATCGCCGGGGGAGGGCCGAGGTACATGCGTGCGCAGCCGAACACCTCGACCATGCCCTGTTGGCGCACAAGCGCCATCGCTGCGGGGTTATTCTCCGGGGCATCAAGAAACAACGGGCCGCCCTCTGCAAATTCCGCCAGGCGCGCGTAGAGGGCGGTGGCTGCCAGGGCGTCATCGGCGAACAAGGGGCCGATTTTGTAGCCTTCCCGGCAGCGCCTTGCTACGCCATAGCCGCTTAGCCTGCCCTCGCGCCGGCAACCCACGGCGAGTGCATCGGCTTGGGTTATCCACCCGCTCAGGAAGGTTGCGCGCGCGGCGGGGAAGCAGGTGCGGTCGTAATCGACAACCTGATCGAACGGGAAGGCGGCCAACGGGACGATGTCCTGGTCGTCTACCGGCGAGATCACCGGGCGTTTAGCGGTAATGGCACGAAAACGCATGTTGCGATGGGAGAAGACGAAACCACCCTTGGCGTAGTAGTCCTGCATCGCGAAGACGCCGTCCATGCCGATGCTCGCGCCTGGTCGCAGGCGGGCGAGGAGTCGCTCGCGGCGCGCGTGCCAGAGGGTATTGCCCAGACCTTGACCGCGATATTCAGGCCGGACGATGAAAAAACCCATGAAGCCGAATTCGCCATCGTAGGAGGTGATGGCTCCGCCGCCGATCAATTCGCCGCCCCGGGATGCCGCGATGTAGGCGGCAGGGTCCGTCGCCCAGAACAGCTCGGCATCGTGAAAACCGGGATTCCAACCCTCACGGGCAGCCCAATCGACGAGTTCGTCCAGCTCGGGACGGGTCATGTTGCGTATGACCAGCTGATTCGACACCACGAAGCTCTCCTCAGTCGCTGATCGAGCGTGGGTTTCATCCTCACTCTGAACCCTTTCGGTATAGCTTCAACTCGAGTATTGATCCAGGTCGTCACCTCACCTGCAGAACATGTTCGTCGCCTGTGAATCGTCCTGAGCGTGAGGCCCGGTTGCAGTCAGCTAGGGTGCAATTTGCAATTGCAGGAGCCGGGCCATGGCCGCGATGGGGGAAATGGGGACGTCAGTCAGACACCGTTTCGTATTGACATATCGATAAATCTAGATATCCTCTGCTCATGGAATTACTCGAAATATTCAAAGCCCTCTCAAATCCTACACGCCTTGAAATCCTGAAAGGCTTGAAGGACCCCGTAAAGAACTTCCCTCCCCAGGATGAGGGTGACGTTCTCACGGTAGGGGTCTGCGTCAGCAGTATTCAGGAAGGTATCGGGTTGTCGCAGTCAACGGTGTCTGGTTATCTTGCAACTCTGCAACGAGTGGGCCTGGTCGAAGTCAGGCGCATCGGCCAGTGGACCTATTACAAACGCAATGAAGCAACCATCAGTGCGCTTGCCGAAATCATAGGGAAAGATCTGTAACTTTTTTTACCACATGATATCGAGATATCTCGATATCCCTTTTTGTCGATGCGAGGATTTTCTATGAAAGCGATGGTGCTTAAATCATTTGGCGACCCGGAATCGTTCGAATTCTGCGACGTGCCCAAGCCAGTGCCGCGTGCGGGTCAAGTCCTGGTGCGGGTACACGCAACCTCCATCAACCCCTTGGATTATCAGGTTCGACGTGGCGATTATCCCGACTTGGTGCAACTGCCGGCCATTACCGGGCACGACGTATCGGGCGTTGTCGAAGAAGTCGGGCCGGGTGTGACGACCTTCGCTCCGGGAGACGAAGTCTGGTACACCCCGCAAATATTTGACGGGCCAGGAAGTTATGCCGAGTACCACGTTGCGGCCGAAAGCATTATCGGGAAGAAGCCGCCATCACTGAGCCATCTTGAGGCGGCAAGTCTGACCCTGGTTGGCGGGACGGTGTGGGAAGCACTGACCGTGCGCGCAGCGCTCAGAGTGGGGGAAAGCATTCTGATACACGGCGGCGCGGGAGGCGTAGGTCATGTAGCGATCCAGTTGGCAAAAGCCATTGGAGCGCGGGTCTTCACGACCGTGCGCAAAGCAAACTTTGAGTTCGCACGAAGCATGGGTGCCGATGTGGTCATCGACTACCAAAAGGAGGATTACGTCGACGCCATCAATCGGGAAACGGATGGCCGCGGAGTCGATGTGGTGTTCGACACCATCGGCGGCAACACTTTGTCGCGCAGCCCTGACGTGCTCGTTCAACTTGGCCGCGTGGTCTCGATTGTGGACATTGCCCAGCCGCAAAACCTCGTTCAGGCCTGGGGCAAGAACGCGAGTTATCACTTCGTTTTCACCAGACAGAACCGCGGCAAGCTGGATGAGCTGAGCGCATTGGTAGAGCGCGGTCAGCTGCGGCCACACGTTGGCGCCGTCTATGCGCTTGCCGACATTGCGCTCGCCCATGCCCGGTTGGAGAGCCCCAACAACGGCATTCAAGGAAAAATCGCGATTGCAGTCGAGCCATCGCTCATCTCGTAAATGCGTACTTTTAATCGTTTAAGTCGTATCAGAGGAACGCCATGATTTATGAAATCGCTCTGCTCCCCGTCCACAAAGAACGCATTGAAATGTTCAAACGTGCATTTGCCGAAGTCGCTCCTTTGCTCACCCGCGCAAAGGGTTACGGCGGCCACTTGCTCGCGCAAGGGATTGAAACCCCCCAGCTATTCAACTTGATAGTGCGCTGGGCTTCACTTGAGGATCACACGCCGGGCTTCGAAGAGAGTGAAGACCATCGGGTGTTCATGATGGGCTTGGAGGAATATTTTTCGGAAGAACCGAGGGTCTACCATATTGAAGGGGCAGCTTTTTCTGCTGGCGAACATGATGATTCGAACAGCACCGTCAGCATGGATAATGCTGGAGCCTCAAAAGGATTGTGGCTTTAAAGCAACTGGCCGTTGTCGGAAATATGCAGGCTAGTTGTGGCTAATTTGTAGTGATGAGTTTATTGCATCACGACGCACAGCTACCGATTTCGTAGATTAGGGACGAAAAAGGGGACGGATTTATTTTTCGTGTAGGAAGTGCGTACCTACTCGTTAAACATCCCCTGAAAGTGTTTGTTTAAAGGCTCCTACAGTTACCCGTTGAAAGCTACAAAACCTTGCGCCGCTGCCTACGGTTACGCCAGAATCCGCCGGCTTGTGCGCTTTGGGGGCCATCGGTAACTTGATTCGCGTCACTGCCGGTTTAGTCGCCCGGTTGGATATTTAGAGAGTTGCACAAACTCATCAGTCAGGTAGTTCGATGCCTGCGCTCGATGGTGGCTGTGCGCAGGGCGCCTTCGGGCGCGCCGGCTTTGCTAGATTCCCCGGTCGACTAACCTGCGCACAGCTGCCTCCCTCCCGTTTAGTCGCAGGAGGGGTGGCACCCAATCTGGAAAACTAGCCTATGTTCAAAGTCACACCCAATCCCCCAGACACTGATCCGGCATCCCCTACGAACCCGATGAAAAAAAGCTCAACGAGGCCGCCGAGCGTGTCCTCGACTTTCACTTCCCCTCTACGGCCGACATAAAGGCCACGCCGCGAACACCCAGTACTTTATTTACCGTTAACCCGCAGACCACGACCGAAACGCTGATGGTGTACCTGGTCGAGACGCTGGCTTCGGTTTAAAACGTAAAGGATGTCCCCGGTTTCTACCCGGGCAAGCCCGCTCCCACAGGGGGCTGCGCACAACCTGGGGGAGCGTGGCTTGTTGAGGACGAGAGGGTTGCCTCAACGCTCCATGACATAGGTGCCAGGTGCGGGGCAGAGGGGCGGGTACTTGCGCGAGCCAAGTTTCTTCGGCGCCGGCCGGCTGTCGCCCGAGCGCTGCCCGATCCATTCGCGCCAATGCGGCCACCAGCTGCCTTGCTGGCGCTCCCCGGCGTTGTGCAGCCAGATTTCCGGGGTTTCGGCCGCGGCAGGCGCCGCGTAGTAAAACGACTTGGGGTTGCCCGGCGGGTTCACCAGGCTTTGCAGGTGGCCGGCATTGGACAGCACGTAGGTTGTGTCCTCGCCAAACAGCCGGGCGGTGCCGTAGCAGCCCTGCCAGGGGGTGATGTGGTCAGTGGTGCCGCCGACCACATAAGCTCCCACCTTCACCTGAGTCATGTCGATCGACTCGCCGGCAATCTCCAGTGAGCCCGGGTTGCTGTAGGGATTCTGCTGGATCAGGTCGAGGTAGTCCGCGTGCAGTTGGGCGGGAAGACGCGTGGTGTCGTTGTTCCAGGCCAGGATGTCGAAGGCCGGTGGCTTATTGCCCAGCAGGTAATTGTTGACCCAGTAGTTCCAGATCAGGTCGTTGGGCCGCATCCAGGCGAACATGCGGGCCATGCCTTGGCCGCTCAGCACGCCCTTGCGCCGGGAGCTGGCCTTGGCCGCGCGCAGGGCGGACGGGGTGGTGAACAGCCCCAGGGTGGTGTCGTCCAGCGCCGAGGGCATGTCGAGTACGCACACAGCCCAGCTGGTGTTGGCCACCTTGTGGCCTTCGCCACGGGCCTCCAGCCAGCCCAGATAGGCCGCCAGGGTGATGCCGCCCGAGCAGGAGCCCCACATGTTCACATCCGGGCTGCCGGTGACCCTGCGTGCCACGTCCACCGCCTGGTCGAGGCACAGCGCGTAATCGGACAAGCCCCAGTCGCGGTGTTCGCGGGTGGGATTGCGCCAGCTGATGACGAAGAGGTTCACGCCGCTGTCCTGTATCCACTTGATCAGGCTTTTCTCCGGCGACAGGTCAATGGCGTAGTACTTGTTGATTTGCGGTGGCGACATTACCAAGGGCCGGGCAAAGACCTTTTCGGTGGTGGGCGCGAACTGCAGCAGCTCGAACATCTCGTTGCGAAACACCACTTCGCCCTTGGCCGTGGCGATGTTT
Organism: Pseudomonas sp. G(2018); assembly: GCF_005502415.1. Taxonomy (NCBI): domain Bacteria; kingdom Pseudomonadati; phylum Pseudomonadota; class Gammaproteobacteria; order Pseudomonadales; family Pseudomonadaceae; genus Pseudomonas; species Pseudomonas sp. G(2018). The sequence continues at coordinate 53,822 of NZ_SCOO01000037.1, forward strand.
TCCCCCACCTTGAACGGCGTGCTGTCGACCTGTCTCGGGAGCCCACGGTTGGTCAGCATATCCTCGCCGAACTGGCGGGCCCCCCTGGCCAGGCTCATGCCACCGGTGTCCACCAGCTTGCGCAGCGCCGCCGGATTGGTCAGCGGCGAGTTGCTCGGCGCCATTGCATCGGCCAGGAGCGCGGCCACGAACCGGGCCCGGCTCTTTTCCTGCGGGGCCAGGTCGGTGGATTCGATGAAACGGGTCAGCTCACTTTGGCCGGCCAGGTAGCTCTGCAGCAGTGCGCGCAGGAAGGCGTTGGATTGCCAGGCCGGATCGGCGAAGCGCTTGTCCTTCGGGTCTGGCGCGATGCTGGAGTTGCCGCCGACGATGCCGCGCAGCGCCTTCAGGTAGCCACCCAGATGAGCGCCAGCCTTGAGCGGCGACTTGCCCACGGCCTTGAGCAGGTAGCCGGCCGAACTGGCCAGGTCCGCCGCGCGCAGGCTGACTAGCGGATTGCCTGCCAGGGTCTGTTTGGCGGCCGTGCCGATCAGCTCTTGTTGCCGGATGTTGTCCGGGAGATCGCCATCCTTGCGAGCGCGACGCTTTCGGCCGGTCGCCGGGGGGCGCTGGGTGGGGGTTGCGGTCTCACTCGTTCGGGTGGATCTGCTCATGGCGGCTCTCGTGTTCCGGGCGCTGTGTTGTTTTGCAACGACTCTAGGGCAGCAGCGCCTGCGGCCACCTCGCATCGCACGACAGAGAGTTTTCATTTCATGACAAGGGCAATCGTCGGCCGATGAGCTGAACGGGCGGCCTGCGGGACAGTCGGCGGCCACTCGGAGGGGGGCGTGGGATAGGTATATTTAGAACCGCACCTGCATTTTTCCTGAGCGTGGGTGACCGCCATTGGCCTTGACCCAACCATGTACGGCACTCATACGCTACGGCGAACCAAGGCATCGTTGATCTATCGCAGGACAAAAAACTTGAGAGCAGTCCAACTCTTGCTTGGGCATACGAAGCTCGAAAGCACTGTCAGGTACTTGGGCATCGAGGTCGATGATGCTCTGGAAATGGCAGAGCAGACAGAAGTCGGACCATCCACTGCGACGGTCTTGGCCAGACCGTCGCTATCGACTCAATTAGTACCTCCAAAAGACTGGTGTGAGCAGCACCAGCACCGTCAGAATTTCCAGCCTTCCCAAGAGCATGCCGACCGTCAGCAGCCATTTTGCCGCATCCGGCAAGGTCGAGAAGTTGCCTGCTGGACCAATGATCGTCCCCAGTCCGGGACCCACGTTGCAAACTGCGGTGGCAGCACCGCTTAAGGCTGTCGTCCAATCAAGACCGATCAGCGCCAACCCCAGGGCAATGCCACCGATGGTGATGGTGAAAAAGAATGAAAAGGTCAGCAGTGAACGTGCGATGTCTTCGTCAATGGGATGGCCGTTGTATTTTTTCCGAATCATCGCACGAGGATGAATCAGTTGATTCAGGCTGCCCATCAGCAAGGAGGAGGCGACCTGAAAGCGGAATATTTTAAGCCCTCCCGCCGTAGACCCGGAGCAGCCGCCGACGAAGGTCAAATAGAAAAACAGCAAAACAGAAAAGCTGCCCCATAAGGTGTAATCCCCGAGGGCTAAACCCGTGGTCGTGACCACCGAGGTTACATTGACGGCCACGATACGAAACGCTTCCCACCAGCTGTAGTCACTGTTAATGCACAACCACGTACCAAATAGCAGCCAGGTAATCACCAGAAAACCAATGAACCCTCGCACCTGATGGTCTTTTAATAACGCACTTTTGTTGCCCCGTAGTGTGGCGACATACAAGGTGAAAGGCAGGCTGCCGAGAATCATGACGACCACGGATACCCAATGAATAGCCGGTTGAGGCCAGTGCGCCAGGGATGCATCCGAGGTTGAAAAGCCGCCCGTTGAAATAAATGACATCGCATGATTGATCGCTTCGAAAGGCGTCATTCCCGCTACCCATAGCGCCAGAGCGGACACCCCGGTCAGCCCGAGGTAGAGCACCAGAATATATTTCGCCGCGACGTGAGAGCGTGGTGTGACTTTCTCTGACCAGTCTGAAGATTCTGTCTGAAACAAACGCATGCCGCCGACTCGCAACAAAGGCAAAATCGCCACGGCCATGCCGATAAAACCAATTCCGCCGAGCCAGTGCAGCATCGAGCGCCAAATCAGTAATCCTGGTGACGCGGTATCCAGCCCCGTCAAAATCGTCGAGCCGGTAGTGGTGATGCCGGACATCGTTTCAAAAAACGCATCGGTGTAGCTGATGTGATGGATGAGCACCATCGGCAAAGCCGCAAAGGCGCAGACGACAACCCAACTGGTCGTGGTCAACAGGTACATATCTCGTGGACGAAGTTGGGCAACCTCTGGACGCCCGCGAATAATCAGCGCCAGTCCACAGACGAAGGTGATCAGGCTCGACCAGAGAAACGCCGACAGATCATCACTGCGCTCATAAACCACCAGTGTAAACATGGGAATAACCATGCTTACGGCCAACGTGATCAAAAAAATACCCAGGATAAATCCGATAAGCCGCAGTACTGCAATGGACATAAAAAACGCCTGGCTGATGAGCGCCGCACAGTATCAATTGAGTCAACATGGCTACCCGTAAAGTTTACGTAAAATTCCCCGGTGGAGCTGAGTCCATCTGATCGGCATTAGCCATTTGCGCGAACGCTTAGCCAAAGCGTGGACCTGCGGAGGCTATCCTGCCGGGTTCTACCCGACAGATTCGTAATTGTATCGCCCGTTACCAACTGACATTAACGCGTTACTAATGCTTAAGCCCAAATCCTGACAGGTCGTTTCAATCCTGAAATCTATAGCTGATGGGCATGTTCCAGGAGTGGGAAATGACTGCTTTTGGCCGATTACAGTCTCTTGAGATGAGCGGTGAAGCATGTCTTTGACTGCCCGCTGGCGGAAGCAAGGTGAATGTTACGGCTACTGATCTACGGTGACCTCCTGCCAGCTGTCATCGGGATCAAACCGCTTCATCGACTGCGCCAGTTTATAACCCTCGGGTCCCAAGTCTTTCTCAAACACTTGGCCCTCATGGCTGATCATGAAACTCATAACTCCGGTGTCATCGTATTTCGCCGGCCAGGCAATGAGGGCAAAGCCACGGCTCATCTTGTCGCCGATGAGGTAGCTGTAGGCGCCGCCAGGTGCCGAGGGACCTTGTCCGTCGAGGATTCGGAAGTGGTAACCATGCCAGTCTTCGTCGGCGATGGCTTTGCCGAACAGCGGTCCCAATGGGCTGATTTGACCGCTGTCGTCGTCCGCCCAATAAAGTCCGTCGTGCTTGCCGGGAGAGCTGAAGATTTTCTGCGCATATTCAAGGGCACCGTCCCCGTCACGGTCCACTGATGCATAGTCCATCTGGGCGTCGTGATAGGTCAGCACCGATTGCACCGCGGCCAGTTCGTTGCTGCCGATTCGCCGCGTGCGGATTTCGGCGCTACCGGCCTTCATGTCGAAACGCCAACCCTTTTCGGCTTTTACCAGGGGTATCGGCAGTGTCCAGTGGTCACTGCCGACCGACAGGACAGCTTTGCGCTCACCGGTTTTTTCGATGGCATGTTGCTCGCGGTAAAGCTTCAAAAACGCATCCACGTCACTGCGCTGGACGCCACCACGCGGGATGAAACTGCGCCAGTCTTCACCCAGCAGCTGCGTCAGGCGTGCCTGATCGGCGTGTTTCGTACCCAGTACTTCGACGAACGCCTGAGCAGCCTTTTCCGGGGTTGGAAATGCCTGCTGTGCCGTAACCGCGCATGACCATGCCAGGCTGCCGATCATCAGGATACGAGGTAGCAAGCCCATGAATGCTTTCTCTTGAGGATGGTTTTTCAACGCCGGCCCCCCCCTCTTTGGCGCATGGGAGGACTGGACGGCCTGCTGATCTGGTGACCGGCGGATCGCGCAGCACTGGGGCGCGTGGCGGATGCCTGGCTGGTACGGCCACGCAGGGCCTGGGCGTTCGATCGGGACGGCGAGCGTGCGCCGGCGAATGCGTTATTGCGGGCGCTGCCGGCACTCGCGGTCGGGCGCTTTTGCGTTCCTTGGCGCGCCTGGGATTCCTGACGGCGCTGACCCGTCTGGGCGGTCTGTTGTCTGGGCTGCTGATTTTCCCGGATGTTTCTGCCCGTGCCTTGGCTTCTGTCAGACGCCTTCGGTCTGTCTGCCCCGGCTTGCATACGATTACCGACCGAGGGTTCGGACTGCGCTCTGCGCGCTTGATCACGGGCCTGGCGATTAGTGGTGGCCGGTCGTTCGATACCGTGTCTGTCCATTGAACTGCGGGCCTTTTCTCGCGCCTGGGCGCGTTGGGCATTGTCCCCGCGAAATGCCTGACGTTGATTGGCACCATCCAGTTGTCGGCCGTACTGCTGACGGCTCTTGCTGTCTCGATAGGGAACGCCATCGCGGTGAATGGAGTTGTGCTGCCACTTGTTCTGGTTCCTGTTGATCTGGGTGTTGCGATTGATGTTGTTGTAGCGGTCGACGTCGATGTCGATGTCGTTGTTGTCCCAGTCACAGTCACCCCACAACGAGGCGACGATCGCCACGCCGGTGCCGAACGCCAGCCCGGCCATCAGGGCCGATCCGGGGTAATATGCGGGGGGCGGTGGATAGTAGACGGGCGGCGAAGCAGGGTAGGCCCAGGTGCCATAGGTAGTGGTGGGATTGTAAGTGGGGACGTACACCACCTGCGGGTCGGCAGGCTCGATGACGATGGTGGTGGAGCTGCTGGCAGGGGCAGGAGCCTGGGCTGCCGGTGCCGGTGCCGTCTGAACCGTCACGTTCTGGTATTGGTTGCTCTGCAGGTTGCCTGCGGCCTGCGCCTGATGACGCAAGCGTTGCACGCCCTTCATGACATCGTCAGGTTGCGCCAGAAAGGCATCGCCCAGGCGCTGCACCCAGACGGGGTCCTGTCCGAGCGTTGCCAGGACCTGTGGGAACGCGACCAGCGCCTGTACGCTCGGATCCCAGGTCTGGTTCGACACTTGTTTGACCGCATCATCGCCCTTGGCGTCCGGATGGGCTTTGGACCAGGTGACCGCCTCGGCAATTTCCCCGGGGTAGGTGCTGGCCATCAGCACCTGTGCCAACAGTGGGTCCGGGTAGAGCGCAATGGGCGCCAGCATCTGATCCAACTGCTCCTGGGTAAACACCACATCTTTGGCCGGTGCCGTCAGGGGCGCAGTATCAGCGGCGTTGGCGGGTGCCTGCGGCGACTGCGCCAGGCAAGAAAATCCACTTAGAGCCAGTACAGCGGACACTGCGTAGAGTAGAGAAGTGCGCATTGCCCCACCTCATGTGGTCAGGCTGGCTTGAGAAGGCTGGATCAATGTCAGGGAGTGAAAACAGCCGACCTAGATAACAGAACTAAGGGTAGCAGACACCCACGTTTTAGCCGCCCGTAGCCTGGAGATTGAGCTACTGAGGGCGGGGTAAATGAAAGTTATTGTCAATGATGGTTTGCACGATTTCCACCGACCCGTTTATGGCGAACTGAGCCCCCATGCAGACGAGTAGAAAGCCCATCAGGCGTGATATCGCATCAATGCCTGATTCCCCTGTTATTCTCATGATTAATCCTGAGCTGCGCAGGCAGACCCAGAGAATAATCGCAGTAAACAAGAAGATTAACGGCGGCGCGGTTAATAGCACCCAGGCTGGAAATAATGTGCTGTGTTTAATGGTCGCGGAAGAGCTGATAATCATTGCGATGGTTCCAGGCCCGGCCGTACTGGGCATGGCTAGCGGAATGAAGGCGAAACTGGCCTGTTCCTTTGAGCTGTTGGCGGCGGCAGAAGCCTGGCCAGGCGGCGGGAAGAGCATTTTCAAGCCCATTATTATGAGAATGCCGCCGCCTGCCATTCGCAAGCCCGGAATGGAAATGTTGAAAGCGTCCATCACAAACTCACCGATGTAATAGGTCAGTGCCATGATGAGAAAAACATAGAGCGAAGTTGCAAGCGCCTGTCTGTTTTTTTCTTTTTGGGTAAGGCCTTTGCTCAGAGCGATAAATAAAGCCACTGTTGTAGGCGGATTGGTCAGTGGCAGTAACGCCAGTAATCCAAGCGCGATAGCATTCAACAAATCTGTCATATCGAAGCGTCCGCAGCAGCCTTCTTCAAGGCCTTTGCTTGTCAGGCACCTTAACGCGAGGTTTTGATCTTCATGACCTCGGTGTAGATGGCGTTGATTGTCTGACCCACCTGGAGCTTCTTCATTCGGGCCTGAAGCTGCGGGTCCTCGACCTTCAGGACGGTCAGTTCGCCTTCCGGCGGAAGCAAGGTCACTTCATGCTTTTTCAAGTCAATGCGAGTGATCTTTGAAGTGATCTTGACCCTGCGAACCGCCTCACCGCCTGGATCAGGATTGTCCTGGGTGGCACGGACAACCACTGATTCGTTGCTGACCCCCGGTGCAGCGTCGACATTCGTGTCGAGTACATAAGCGACCGTGCGAACGACGTGGATATCAACCTTGTCGCCAACTTTCAGATTGTTCAGGGTCTTGGCTTTTTCCGTGAGTTGGATGGATACCGGGCTTTTGTTGGCGTCTTCTATGGTGACCTGATGATTCGCCGGATCAACGGCCAGCACCCGCGTGACGATGTGACCTTCCATGGAATGGCTACCCAACGGCACCTCGGCTGCATGGGCCGTAAAGCCGATCGCGGCCATGATCGAGGCAAGGGCAACAACGGCAAGGGAGGGGATCGGTTTCATGGGCCTGTTTTCTTTTGTTGGCAGCAGCGCTATGGATTACGGGTGGGAGCGTTTTGCACACAGGTCAAAGCATAGACATTGATTGCCGGGATGCCCCATCACGGTGTCGATTGGGTTGTTCACCTGTTTCGTCAAGCTGGGGGTAAGGAAGAGGGGGCGAGAGAGATGCCGCCGTTGCTACAGGATGACTTGGCTATCAAAAAAATGCGCAATCTCGGGCTTCTTGCCCCCGGCTCCATAATGTACTTCAGAGATGTTCCTCTGAATGTTCTTTCGGTCATTGACTCGCCCCTGGTGTGGGGCGGGAATCGGCCGATAGCCCCCCACCCCCCATTACTAAGGCGCCTTACGTACCCGAGTAACCGTCACACGCAAGCTTCCGGAATTATTGCCATACAAGCCCCACACATCGTTCGGAAAACAGTAGAGATAGCCCGGATGCTTCAACACCAGCGGCTTCTTTCGATACTGGTACAACTCGACATACTGGTGCGCGAGGGGACTTCCATCGTTGTTGACAGCCGCAACGCTTCCGTTGTCGTTGGTGATCGCTCCGATCAAGGTGAACCAGTTCTTGTCTTCGACGCGTTTGGTGAACATGAAGTCTGCACCGTTGTTGCCGGTGATTTTGCTGTAGATCGGCTCGGCGGCGCCCATGAATCCGGCGAAGTTGCGGATGATGTCACCCATGGTCAATTTGGTGTCTTCAGTGCCTTTCCAGTCGCAGGCATCCTCGCTGTCTCGCCATTCACCGGTTGCGTTGAAGGTGTATTCGATTCCTGCTTCCAGATACAGGCCGGAACGGTTCCAGTGCTGATTCGCATAGACATTGAACGAGACACTGTCACCGTCATTGCCGAGGAGGGTTGTCGGGTAGTACGCCGGGTACTCAAGGGGCGAGTTCTTCTGTCGTACCAGTGCACTTTCATGAAACTCCCGGGACGTGGGGTGCATCGCCGGCAGGTTTCGGGGTCTTGAACGGAGCTTGGCGAATGCACCTTTGTATGAGTTATGCAAAACCCCCAAAGGGTTGGGCGAAATGGCTGCTTGAACGTGGGAGTGGAAGGGCAGCTCGGCTCGCTCGCTTTCCTTGATCATCCACAACAACGCGCCATCGGAAAGCCCACTGCTGGCATAACCGCCGCCTACATCCGAGTGCACACCCGGAAACCACAGTTCGGATACGTCTTTATGGGTGTGGCGATTGGTCCAGCGGGTGACACAGAAGCTTGAGCGCATTTCATCGATCGCCATGGCGTGTCGGCCGGTCTGCACATGATCGCCCAGATCAGTGTTGTGAAAACGCCAGGCATCGGGGTTATCGAAGAGGTTGAGCAACTCGAAGTCATCCGGCACACCTAGCGCACCCACGGTGTCCCACACCCCGATAAAACGCACTGGCGTTGCACCGCCGGCATGGAACGCCTTCCAGTTTTTATTGACCTGTTTCACCGGGCGCTCGGCTCGATAACCTTCCTCATAGGCCCTGTGAACGCGTAGCCAGGCTTCGGCTGGCTTGACGCCAGCCAGGTTCAGCAAGCCACGACCGAGAAAGGCGCCAAGGCTGCGAGCGGTGAATGCGCCGCGACTGAAACCGTAGAGGTAAATCTCGGCGCCTTCTTCATAGTTGTTCGCCAGCCAATGGTAGGCACTGCAAATATGCCTCGAGATGCCGGCACCGACGGCGCCACCGGCGATAGGCCGGATGACACCACCCTCGCCACCGACACCGGGGTGGTAGTACTTGTCGCTATCGGGGAGGGCAATGGCGTTGTGAATCTTGAAGACGTTTGAAGGGGCGGGCAGCCCGTTGTCTTCTTGCTGTGGATTGTTCCAGGTCCCATCGCAGCAAACGACAAGGCGTTTGGTCATGGCGAACTCCATGTTGCTGGTTGTGTCAGTTGGCCGGAATGGGTCGGTTCATGGACCGGGTAACAACCAACCGCGGAACCGAGAACAATCCGAGTCGATAGCGAAGTCTCATCTACTCAAGTTGTAGACGATGATGGTGATTTTTGTGCGCCATCAGCGCATCGCAAGCCGGACCGAATCCGCTTTCATTTGCCGGGATCGTGGGCTCGTAGACATTGCCGGCGCCGATTTCTGACTGCCGCGCCGGCCCATGGATGCCTGCTTGATGGTGCGAGCCAGCTTCTATGCTTGTAGCACCGAACCCCTGCCGGGTTTTGCCACGTTCGTTAGCGAGGCTCCAACCCTTTGTGCACGCGCATTGTAGTGCTGGCCCTGATCCTGACGCTGTTAGGCTGCGCTACCGCGCCGGCCCCGCCGCGGGGCGAGGGCGAGGGCGGTGATTGGCGGTCCTTCCATGTCGTGAATCATGGCCTGCATACCGGGTTGGTGATTGCGCGTCCCGATCTGCTCCAGGTGCTTCCCGCACTGGCTGACGCGTTCGGCGATGGCGACTTCGTTGAACTCGGTTGGGGCGACGAGGGCTTTTACCGAGCCCCCCAGGCCACCTTGGGCCTGGCCCTGCGGGCCTTGTTCGGGTCGACGGCAGCCGTGCTGCATGTGGTCAGGGTTGATGGCGATCCCAGGCGGCGTTTCGCCGCAAGCGAGGTCATCGAGGTGCGGGTAACGGAGGACGGTTACCGGCGACTGCTCGCGTTCGTGGCCGGAACCTTCACCCGCTCGGCGGCGGGTACCTTGGCGTCGCTCGGGCCTGGCTTGTATGGAGAAAGCCGGTTCTATCAGGCCGAGGGTAGCTATTCGCTTTCCTACACCTGCAATACCTGGATCGCAGAAGCGCTGGCCGCGGGAAACTGCCCCATGTCGCCGGCAGCGGTGATTACGGCGGGAAACCTTATGTCGCAGTTACACCGGGCGACAGCGGGCGGTGCGACCTGTATGGCGCCCCCCACCCACCCCTAAGCGGCCTGTTACATCTATCGGCGAATGAAGAACGGTGTTTGCTACCTGATATGAAAGATTCCAGCCATTGCATTCAGGGCTTTCTTGTCATCAGATTCATAAAGACCCTGTAGCAATGGCCGCCCGCGGGCGGCCTGCAGGTAACGGCTGTCGTTAAGGCAATGCATAGGCACGGAACAGTTTTTTCATCGTCTCGTTGATCCCGCCCAGGTACTTGTCGTAGCCCTGCTCGATGGCACCTGAACGATAAGCCTCGCTCAAGGCCATATCGACCAAGAGGCGGAAGTCTTCGTCACCGCGCTCCACGATCATGGCCACCGGGGTGTACTCGAAAATACGGTCCAGGACCATCAGTTCGTTATTGGCGTTTCCCCTGGCCACCAGGCTTTTCAGCAGCATGCGTTCGGCGAAGAATGCGTCGGCCTTGCGCGCGGCGACCATCCCGGCACCTTCTTGGATATTGGCCACGGTCACCAGCGAAGCAATTACGCCGAGCATACGCATCCGTTCGCGAATCCAGTCTTCGGTCACACCGCCCTCGATGGTGGCGTAGGTCTGGTTGGCCAGGCCTCGGTTGATCGTTGCCCGCCAAGTCGGGCCGGAGTTGGCCTCCTTGCCGTTGAGTGCGTTGAGCAGGGGTTCGGCGGCATCTTTGCGGACCAGTACCGAGAGGCCGGCTGTATACACCGGTATGGAGTAGCTGATCGTCTTGCGCCGTTCGAGGGTGGGTGGGG